>JACREM010000037.1 GCA_016218215.1 Candidatus Gottesmanbacteria bacterium
ATTACCGTACCAAATGTTTCAGAAATCCTAAAAATCACTACCATCGGGGAAAATCACCGTTAGCCCTTGCTGCAGGGAAGAAACAGAAGTTTAATTGGATGAAGTTTGTGAAAAAACCAACCCCTTAGCTGAACGTCACCTAAGGAATGGCAGTATATAGTCCTATAGTGTATCAAATGTATCTCAAGAAGTCGAATCTTTTTGTTCAAAGCTGAACGATGCAAGGTAAAAAGAAGTGTTTGATAAAGCGTGGGGCATTATAGGTAGTGGTCGTTGATATCGACAATTTCTGCTTCGTCCGAATGGGAGAAAACAAAGATCGCGCGATATTTTTTATCTACTCTAAAAGAGTAAAGCTTCAGTTGCTTCGGTTCGAGAATTTCAGTATGGAGAGATGGATGGCGTGGATTTGAGGTAAAAAGAAGAATCTGTTTGGCAACTTTTTTGAAAATGCCGTGTCGCTTCGCATAAGAGACGAGGTCACGACGAAGTGGTTTGATGTTCATATACTGAGGATTTTTTGAGCCCCGAGATGATGCTTTTTATGAATACATCGCTGTATTTTTCCGTTTTTTCGAGATCTTTTTGTATATCTGGAAGTGAACGGGGAGAGAATGTTTCAAACTGCAGTTCTTTTGAAAAATATCGTCTGATGAGCGCGCGGATAAATTCAGAGCGTGTGGCAAAGCCCTGTTTTTGTGTCTCCGTGTCAACTTCACGGGCGACTTGAGTTGGCAGTGATATGGTAAACGTACTCATAAGCATATTTAATACTTTTTCTTATATTTTGTCAAGTAGTGTAACCGTTTTCCTCCTTTGCTCCTTTCCTCGTATTTACTATAATAGTGGGAAGCTATGAAACAGTCAGTGAATTTAGACACATCAAAGAATTCTCCGCCCGCCCACTTTCAAGAAGACTCTTCGGGGAGGCAAGCCCGCTATGATCACAGAGCCATAGAAGCGAAGTGGGCGAAGATCTGGAAGGATACAAAGCTCAATGAAGCGCCAATATCTTCGGGGATAGATCCTTCGACAATGCTCAGGATACGGCCTCTGAGGCCGTACTACAACCTCATGATGTTTCCGTACCCATCTGCTGAGGGACTGCACGTTGGCAACATGTACGCATTTACCGGAAGCGATATTTTTGGCCGCTATATGCGCATGAAAGGCTACGACGTGTTTGAGCCGATTGGTTTGGACGGATTTGGTATTCACAGTGAAAATTTTGCGCTCAAGATTGGCCGTCACCCCATGGATCACGCGGTCATCACCGAGAAAAATTTTTACGCTCAATTGTCAAAAATTGGTGCAATGTTTGACTGGTCGCGGACGGTCGAGACATATAATCCAAATTACTACCGATGGACCCAGTGGCTGTTTGTCCAGATGTTTAAACAGGGCCTCGCGTACCGCGCAAAGGCATCGGTCAATTATTGTCCGAGTTGTAAGACGGTATTGGCTGATGAGCAGGTGATCGATGGGCTCTGTGAACGCTGCAAATCGGTCGTTGAAAAACGACTCCTTGAGCAGTGGTTTTTCCGGATTACGACGTATGCCGAGAGATTGCTTGGTAATTTAGATGGTATGGATTGGACTGAGAAGGTAAAAATAGCCCAGAAAAATTGGATCGGGAAAAAAGAAGGAATAGAGATTCACTACCCGGTGAAGGATACGAAGGAGGAGATCGTCTGTTTTACCACGGCGCCGGTAAACTTTGGCATGACATTTATCGTCATCTCTCCGCAACACGAGTTTGTCGCAAAGATTGTACGAGGCGAGATAGCAGTATCAAAGGAAAAATCGAAAGAAATTGCGGAGTACGCTCAAGCATGTGCCAAACGAAAAAAAGAGGTAGGGGAAAAAGAGAAAACAGGTGTCAACACCGGGCTATTTGCCACAAATCGTGTAGCCGGGTGGGACGTGCCAATCTGGATCTCTGATTTTGTTGTGAAAGAAGTAGGAACCGGAGCGGTGCAAGGCTGCCCGGCACATGACACACGCGATTTTGAGTTTGCCCGAAAATTTGGTTTGCCGATCAAACGCGTCGTGATGGGGCCCGATGGGGATATGTCAGAAGTTGATACGGTTGGAAAAGTAATCGTCCATGGGATGAATGGCACGATGGTGAATTCTGAATTTTTAAACGGCTTGCCGTTTGAAGAAGGTTTGCAAAAAACGATGGATTTTGTGGAAAAAAAAGGGTGGGGGAAGCGCGTCTCTACCTATCATTTGCGCGATTGGCTCATCTCCCGTCAGCGCTACTGGGGGCCTCCGATACCGATGATTTACTGTGGGAAATGTGCAAAGGTAGGCAAAGGAGAAAAAAACGATATGCCAGGGTGGTACAGTGTGCCGGAGAAGGATCTACCCGTTGTATTGCCTAGAATCGAAGACTACAAACCGGGTGATGATGGTATCGCGCCTCTGGCAAAGCACAAGGAATTTTTTAATGTCGCGTGCCCGTCGTGTGGCTCTGCAGCTCGCCGCGAGACGGATGTATCGGACACGTTTTTGGATAGTTCGTGGTATTTTTTGAGATACCCAAGCGTTGGAAATATCAAATCGCAATCACCAAATCCCAATACACAACAAGGTAGCAATTTACAATCTCCAATAACCAATGACCAACAAGGAATGAAGAATTCAAAAAATACATCAATGCTGAGCGAAGCGAAATCCTCTGGATTGGAAATTGGTGATTGGAAATTGGATATTCCGTGGAACCCCGAGGTGACACGGCAATGGTTGCCAGTAGAGATGTATACGGGTGGTGCGGAACATAGCGTTCTGCATCTGTTGTATTCACGGTTTATTTGGAAAGCGCTTCGTGATTGGGGGTATCTGGATTTCTCCGGCGAAGCCGGACCACGTCTCGCGAGGCAAGATCCCGCTTCGCAGGACTCCGCATGGGATGAACCGTTTTCGACTTTTTTTGCACACGGGCTTGTGATAAAAGACGGGTCAAAGATGAGTAAATCGAAGGGAAATGTGGTGAACCCCGATGAATATATCGCGACATACGGCGCTGACGCACTACGCATATACCTTATGTTCATGGGGCCATTCTCCCAGGGAGGGGATTTTCGCGACAGCGCGATGGAGGGAGTGAGCAGGTGGCTCAATAGAGTGTGGAGGATCGTTACTACTTCAATACACAATACACAATCTCCAATATCCAATGCACAGCATTTCGCTTTGCTCAACAAGGAAGGATCAGGAGAAAAAATAGCTAAGGCACTCAATAAATTGGTGAAAAAAGTAGGGGAGGATATGGAGCATCGCCGCTATAATACCGCAATCGCGTCCATGATGGAGTTTACGAACCTCGTGGCTGATGCCCGCCTGCTCGCGTTGCAGCAAGGCGATTCGGCGAGGCAAGAGGGGGGAGCGCTGGCAGTCGATCAAGCTCAGGTGCTCGTCAAGCTCCTGGCGCCACTTGCACCGCACCTGGCGGAAGAGATGTGGGAACTGCTAAATCAGCCATCAGCCATTAGTCGTCAGTCATCAGACAAAACAGGCGAGCTGAAAGAAATAAAGAGTGAAACTACCCACTACCCACTACGAACTACGAACTATATCTCTGTCCATATAGAGCCGTGGCCGGAGGTCGATGAATCAATCCTTGCCGAAGACGAGGTAACGGTGGCGGTGCAGATAAACGGCAAGACAAGAGCGACGATTGTTACATCGCTTGCAACAATAAAGGAAGAATCAGCATTTGTCTCACTTTGTCAGAGCGACGGGCGGATAAAAAAGTATCTGGACGGGAAAACGATCGTCAAAACCATCGTCGTCCCGGGAAAGCTCATAAACTTCGTCATTGAGTAATCTCCTCATTTTCTATCTTAACGTGCTTTTTCAAGTAGTCTACTTCAAGGTCTCACCTTGAAGTATGGGCGGTAAATCAATCCAAAACGGGGTTCAACCCCGTGGAATACCCCGAGAGAAGTTTTGCAGGTGACGCTATTACCCTTTAAAGGACAGGCCTTTAAAGGCGGCAAGTGACAATTGAGTGCTTTTCTTTTTGTACTATTCGCCGTAGGATAAAAATATATGACAGACATGGAGGGGGAAGAAGCCCCCTTGGTCAAGGTCAAAGAATTTATTCGTACATACAAACTTCCGTTACTTCTTGGAGGAGGGAGCGTCATCTGCCTCTTTTTGTCTCTTCTTTTTCTTTTTCGATCTGTGTATTCTACCTCTCCGATAGAATTTAAAACAGCAAATAGCTTTATAGATCGGTCCAATGATCGATCCGGAAGCGTGTCAGGAGAGATGACTACCCGCGGGATAGTCGTGGATGTGGCCGGTGCGGTAGTAAAACCCGGAGTATACACCCTTCCGGTCGGGAGTAGGGTGGATGACGCGCTGACAGCGGCAGGGGGTTTGACAAAAAATGCAGATACGGTGTATGTGACTAAGGTGTTCAATAGAGCGGCGAAGCTTGTGGATGGCGGGAAGATCTATGTGCCAAAGGTGGGAGAAGATGAGACGTCGTACATTGTTGGAACAACTATTCAGAAAGGTGACACGTCGCACATTGTATCAGGAAGTGTAAGTGGATTGGTGTCTATCAACCGTGCATCGCAATCTGATCTTGAATCTCTCTCCGGCATCGGACCTGCGACAGCCACCAAGATCATTTCCGGCCGTCCGTATCAGACGATCAATGAAGTCGTTTCGAAAAAAGCAATGAGCCAGTCGCTTTATGATAAATTAAAGAGCCAGCTGACGCTCTAGTGTTGCTGGCAAGGTCTCACCTTACAAAGCAAGGTGAGACCTTGAACGCGAAGAAAATTGAGGCTAAAAACGAGGCTCTGTACTGCCCGTAGACGGCATTTTTTAGTATATGCATTTAGTATATGCAGAGGATATTTTGGTCGGTAGACTTTTGACTTTCGTCATTTGCCTAAATTTTTGATTTTTTATTTTTTATATATCTCTATGTCTGTCTCTGATCTGTCTCTACTCATCGGCCAGATGTTGCCTGAGCCGCATGCCGGTTTGCTTTCCGGGATTTTATTTGGCACCAAGGCGACGATTGCGCCCGCTCTGAAAGATGCACTCATCACGACGGGCACGATCCATGTCACAGCGCTGTCCGGCGCAAATATCACGATACTCGTTTCGCTTGTCGGTACCCTCTTGTTGACCTTTCTTAGCAGACAGATTACTGCAGTGCTAACCTGCGGTATTATTATAGGGTTTGTACTGTTTGTAGGGCCGAGTGCAAGCGTCGTCAGAGCCGCCATTATGGCTGTCCTGACGCTCTCCTCCACTGTTTTTGGTCGCCAATATTCTGCTCTTTTCTCTCTTGGGATAGCCGTTGTTGTTATGCTCCTTATTTATCCTTCGTGGCTCTCTGATCTTTCGTTCCAGCTTTCGGTCCTCTCTACTCTGGGTGTGGTACTCTTCTGTAAAAAAAGATTGCTTGATTATGAGTCATGGAAAAAACAACAGACTGAAAGGCCGACACTGTTAAAGAAAGGTGCGACTATACTTTATAGGCTCGTCGAAGATGATCTCCGGATGACGCTCTCAGCGCAGGTGTTTACCATCCCGCTTATCTTTTTTACCTTTGGACGCCTCTCTCTTGTCGCCCCTCTTGCAAATGTCTTGATCGGGTTTTTGGTCCCGCCGCTCACGGCTTTTGGCCTATTTGCCGTAGTCTTGGGTCTCGTCTGGCTTCCTCTTGGGCAGATCCTCGGTTGGGGTCTCTGGGTCATGCTTTCCTATATATTGTTCGTCGTTGAGTTTTGCGCGAGGCTGCCGTTTGCGAGCATATCATGGTAATCCATGTTGTGCATTGATTATTGGGATTTGTGTATTGAAAATATGGAATTTAAACTTCGGTATGGATATGTGGTGAGCGGTGCGGTCATTGGACTCGTTCTTCTCGTATCTGCCGTTCTCACACTCCCCGATGGGAAGCTCCATCTCGTGTTTTGTAACGTCGGCCAGGGAGATGGTGCGTATGTACGCTTCCCAGACGGGCATGACATGGTCGTGGATGGTGGGCCTGATGCGTCGATCCTCACCTGCCTCGGGCGCCACATGCCGTTTTGGGATAAAACGATCGACATTGTGGTTTCGACCCATCCGCAGGCAGACCATATGAACGGACTACTGCCAATTTTTGACCGATATACTGTAGGGAAAGTGATGCGAAGCGATGTGGATGTTCCGACACAAGGATACAAGGGTTTACTTGAGCGCATAAAGAAAAAATCTGTTCCGGTGGAATATGTAACGACTGGTGACCAGGTTTCAGTTGGCTCCACTACTCTCTCGGTGGTTTGGCCGTCGGAACAACAGATGGCAAAGGCGAAGAATAGCAGTTTCGTTACTTCGTTAGTTCGTAATGAGATGAGTGATAAAAATGTTTTAGGAATAGAAGCGCCGCCCGGTGATGTGAATGATTATGCGGTCGTGTTTCGATTGTCGTACGGAGAATTTGACGCTTTATTTACCGGAGATGCGGATGCGCGAGTGGAAGCAGACTATGATGAGCGAGTGCTAGCAGAGAGACATATAGAAGTGCTCAAGGTTCCCCACCATGGGAGCCGTACGGGAATGACTGATGAATTTTTAGATTTAGTCCGTCCGGACGTTGCAATCATCTCTGTAGGGAAAAATAATTATGGACATCCGACTGCGGAGATCCTGTCACGATTAGCAATCGTGAAGAGTAAAGTGCTAAGGACAGATAAGGATGGGGATATAGAAATTGTGAGCGATGGAAGATCGTTTACTGTCAGCAGTAAACGAAATAATTAAATAATCAAATACTACCAATACTACAAATAATCAAATAGGCAAATATAAAACTTTCCCGACTGCCCAGTACACCACATATACAACGATCTCTTCGAAACAGAAGAGGATTGTGTGTTGCGGGGTACTGAGCAGCTCTCTCTCGGGACGTGATAGGTGTTACTTTGGTACAATGCTGACGGGCACTGGTTGTGCCTTGTCATAGATGGAAAAAGAGTACATAATTTTATCCCTCGTTTTCGTGTTGCTTATCCAGAGTGCATGGGATGAGGTCGCATGCACTGTGTAATTATTTTTCCATACCGGTAGATGCTGAATTCCGGTGCTTTGAATCTGCCTCGCCTGTTTGGATTCGAAGCTGTACACCCAGAGCGTGCCAGGACAGTAGGTGTCACAGTAATTTGCATCTCCATTCAGGAATGCGATAAATTTACCGTCTGGCGATACGGCCGGCGCGACTGCGTGGATGTCGAGATGGATCGGCGTTTCTTCAAGTATATCAATTTTGTATAATGCTAAGGTCGCATCCGGTTTTTGAAAGACAAATGCATTCTGCCCGATGATACCAGCTGGCCTCGACCCGCGGGCGAGAAACGTCTGAGTGTTAGGGTCTCTCAGATTGATCAGAAAGATTTTTCCAGCGTGATCGACGAGGATCCTCTGATCATCGAGAAATGTCGGATGTCCCCCGCTGTAGGGGAGTTCCCAGATATTTCCCTCCTGAAAATTCAATGCCAGAAGAAGCGAAAAGCCGCCTGTTTCTCGAATTTGCATGAGAAGCGTATTGCCATTTGGGGAGATCGCAATAGCTTCGATATCCCGTCCGGGAAAATCACGGATGTAGGTACGATTTTGTTCTTTGACCACGATCCTGGCGGCACTTACGAGGTAGACCTCTCTTTCAGATGAAACTGCGGCGCCAAGGGCGATACTGTCTCTCATCGATTTGATAGAGAGAAGATCGCTTACGAGAAAGATGAACGCGAGAATGGTGCAGATGCTTGCGAGCGCAAGGGCGATTCGCCCGAGCCAATTTATAGTTTTCATGATTGTAACGTGCGAGAGAGAGAAATCGGGAATTATGGGACAGTGGGGAGAGGGTACCATGGGGATAAGCCCTGAGTCAATCGGCCAGCTGGCGTATCCGTTACTTCGAATGAGTGATCAGTTTCAGTTTTTTGGGGCGGGGGAGAGATTTTAATTTTAGCTCATGTCGCATGGCACCTCCGCAGGACTCCGCGGGACAAATCAACAAAAGTTGTTGTCAAGAGGATGGCTTACGAATTATACTAAAGAAAGCGTTGAAAAAATATTCAGCTCAGATTCAGGATTCTCACTCACTATAGACCCATGAAGAAAATAGTATTATCCGGTATCGTTATCGCGTCATTTATGCTCTATAGCGTGACAAAGCGAAGCCAGGTGGCCGTGCCCGCACCTGTTGATGTCCTTCCTCCTTCAGTGTCAACTTCGTCGCAATCGCACTTTGGCGATGAGATTACGGCTGGAGTGGATGTGTTGGTGACTCCGGCAGCGGCTTTGACTCCATCGGAGACTCCGAGTACCATGATGTCCCGTCCTCCCGCCACTATGCCCATGCAGAAGATGAGTGGCAAGTTCAAGGATGGATCGTACGTAGGCAGTGTGGCAGATGCGATCTATGGAAATATCCAGGTGAAAGCAACTATTCAAAACGGACAGTTGTCCGATGTGGTGTTTTTACAGTATCCAAACGATCGCGACAGGTCCATCGAGATCAATACTTTTGCCATGCCGATACTCAAGCGCGAAGCCATAGCGGCACAAAGTGCAGAGGTTGATGTGGTCTCCGGTGCGACTGACTCAAGTATCGCTTTCACTGAGTCTCTCACTTCTGCCTTGTCAAAGGCGCTCTGACGTATGAAAGAGACGCGCATACTTATGGACATGCCGATCACGGTTGAGGTGGTTGATGCGAGCGGGAAGCAAAAAGATGTTGATGATATTTTTAGATATTTTCAGGAAGTCGACGATCGGTTTAGTGTGTTTAAAAAGACGAGCGAGATATCAAAGATCAATGCCGGAACGGTAGCCAAGAGTCGGTATAGCGCCGAGATGATAGAGATTTTAGCCCTTGCAGACAGGACAAAGACAGAGACGAACGGGTTTTTCGACGTTTTGCGAGACGGAAAAATCGATCCATCCGGTATCGTAAAAGGCTGGGCGATAGAGCATGCTGCAGAAATACTGCGGAAAAAGGGGTTCAAAAATTTTTGTGTCGATGCAGGAGGAGATATCGCTTTATCTGGACTGAATAATTTGGGAAAACTCTGGGCAGTCGGAATCCGCAACCCATTTTTACGAAGCGAAAACGTACAGGTATTGTATTGTACTGATTGCGGGGTAGCAACGTCTGGAAGCGCCATACGCGGGGATCATATTTACAATCCGCACGCGCCAAAGACACCAATCAGAGACATCGTGAGTGTCACGGTCGTAGGCCCGACGATACTGGACGCAGATAGGTATGCGACAGCTGCGTTTGCCATGGGAAAAGAGGGTATCGCGTTTATAGAATCGCGAAAGAATTTTGAAGGGTATATGATAGACAGAGACGGGATAGCGACATACACGAGCGGGTGGAAAGCGCTGACCCAAAGAAACGTATGATAGGAATTGTTGATACCATGATCGATCGAATCACGATGTACCGGCTCGTTTTGTACGTGCTTATCGTAGACGTCCTGGCGGCATTTGTCCTGTCTTTTTTTGTCCCGATGCCGTTTAGTCATGCCGAGATACTCCTCACTGCGGGACTGTTTCTCGTTTTTTGCTTTGCGACAGATACTGTATTTTCTTTTGTTTTTCGCGCCCCCCGAAACGTAGAGTCGGTCTACATCACCGCGCTTATCCTCACGCTCATCATTACCCCTGTCCATGCGACTCGTGACATGCCGCTCGTGTTCTGGGCATCTGTCCTTTCTATCGCGTCAAAATATATCTTTGCCGTCAAACGAAAGCACCTGTTTAATCCGGCTGCGATGGGCGTGGTGTTGACTGCAATTGGCGCCGGAGAGTCTGCCAGCTGGTGGGTGGGGACGCTTTCAATGATCCCTGTGGTAGTTTTTGGAGGGTATCTGATCGTCCGGAAAATAAAACGGGAAGACCTGGTATTTAGCTTTTTATTTACGGTTATGGTGCTTTCAGGGATAGCGACGATGGTATCAGGAGGAGATATATTTCGATTGGTAAAGCAGATGAGTCTCAATACTGCGCTTTTATTTTTTGCAAGTGTCATGCTGACCGAGCCGCTCACCTCTCCCGGGACGAAGAAAAAACAGATCGCATTTGGAGTTTTGACCGGCGCTTTGTATGTGCCGTGGATGCACCTTGGCCCGATCTACTCAACGCCGGAACTTGCGCTCGTGGTCGGAAATCTGTTTTCGTACTTTATAAGTTCAAAGGAGAAATTATTTTTGCACCTGAAAAACATGGAGCACATCGGAGACGGGCTCTATGATTTTGTGTTTCCGCGTGAGGCTCATTTTACCTTTACGCCGGGCCAGTATGTGGAGCTGACTGTGCCTCACGATGGGTCGGACAGCCGCGGCGTGCGCCGATATTTTACTCTAGCCTCGTCACCGACGGAGGATACGATTCGCTTTGGGGTAAAAGTACAGGAACAGGGGAGTAGCTATAAACGTGTGCTGCGGGAGTTAAGCGGCGAGGTCATCGCTTCATGTCTTTCCGGAGAATTTACTTTGCCAAAAGACGTCAACGTGCCGATGGTCTGGATAGCCGGCGGGATCGGCATCACTCCATATAGAAGTATGGCAAAATATCTCATAGATAGGAAAGAAAAACGCTCGGTGGTGCTTTTGTATGTCAACAAAAGAGCAGGGGAGATCGTGTATAAAGATGTGTTTGATATTGCTTCAAAGGAAGTGGGTTTACGGGCTGTGTACGCACTGACGGATACTGTTTCGATACCAAAGGGGTGGCTCACAGGGTCGCAATCACCAGATGAAGTGAGAAAGGCCGGACGGATCGACGAGGCGATGCTTCGGGAGATCCTGCCGGATTATTTATCCCGGACGTATTTTCTTTCCGGCCCGCACGCGATGGTGGAAGGGTATCGGGATATACTAAAAAAGCTTGGCGTGCCGGAAAAACAGATCATTACGGATTACTTTCCGGGATTTTAAGTAGAGATGAGCACGGGATGGAGAACGTCCTGACTTCTGCTAATTTTTCCCTTCAAAAATAAACTTGCTGTTGTAACGCTCTTTTTCTTCAAAATTCTCCTGCTCACACGTACTAACCGGTACAATATGGGCATGAGAATTAGAAAGACAAAGACCAAATCCGGTGCCACTGCCGTTCAAGTCGTAGAGTCCAGATATGGACAAACGCTCGTACGTAAGCACATCGGATCAGCATGGACACCTGAAGCGCTGCACCGTCTCCAGGAAGAAGCCAGATCGCGGATGCTCAAGGCTTCAAAACAACAAAGCTTGTTTAGCAGGGAATCATCTTTTGATCCGCTGTTTTCTCGCTATCGGTATATCGGTACTCGATATACGCTTTTGTATGAAACCATTTTGTCCGTATTAACCACCCTCGGATTTTCCCATCTTACTGATACTCTGTGGGTAGACCTGGTACTCATGCGCGTGGTGGAACCTGGATCGAAACGGGAATCGGTCAACCGGCTCAAGGAGTTGTTTGGAATTTCCTACGACCTGACTCGAGTCTACAAACACCTCCTCATCATTGCTTCCCGAAAAGATGAGGTTGAAGCGCTGCTCGTCGCGTTTGCCCGCCGGGAGCTTCATGCGGATTTCTCCTTCGTCCTCTATGACGTCACTACCTTGTATTTTGAATCATTTACCCCGGAAGAACTCAAACAGTGCGGACTCTCCAAAGACAACAAAAGCATGCAACCACAAATTGTGGTAGGACTCTTGGCGACATCAGATGGATTTCCTCTCACGTATGATCTTTTTGCCGGTAATACGTTTGAGGGTCACACTATGATTCCCGTAGTGACGGGGCTGGTTAAACGGTATCACGTCACCAACCTTACGGTCGTTGCTGACGCCGCTATGGTGTCTCAAGCAAATATTGATGCACTGACTATTGCTGGCATTTCCTACATTGTGGGAGCACGGTTGGGGTATCTCACCCGCGCACAGGTAGAAGAAATTTCTCATGCGCTTGATGGTCGCGATGGAGCCTCTGTCCGGCTGACCATCAGCGGCAAAACCCTCATTTGTGACTTTTCGAAAAAGCGATATACGAAAAACAAAAGCGACACGGAAAAACAGATCAAAAAAGCGACAGATATTGTCGAGAGGAATGTTCCGATGAAACGGCACCGGTTTCTGACGCAGGAACAGACACAGATGACACTCAACCAAACTCTCATTGACCGCGCCAAACTTCTCTGGGGAATCAAGGGCTATGTTGCCAATATTGATGTATCCAACGAAGTTGTCGTTGCCCGGTATCACGATTTGTGGCATGTCGAACATTCCTTCCGTATGGCAAAATCCGATCTCCTGTCCCGACCCATTTTTCATTACAAACAGGATGCCATCAAAGCACACTTATTGATCTGTATCATGGCACTGGCAGCAGG
>JACREM010000002.1 GCA_016218215.1 Candidatus Gottesmanbacteria bacterium
TTCATCTTATCTTAACCTAGCCCTAATCCAATAGTTTTTGTACAATAGAACAATCGCCCAGGTGGTGAAACTGGTAGACACGCTAGCTTCAGGAGCTAGTGCTCGCAAGAGCTTGGGAGTTCGACTCTCCCCTTGGGCACCAAAAAGGAAATCGAGTCGGAAGTGGGGGCAGCGCTGGCTGCGCCCGCCTCCGCAGACAGCGCTGCAAAGGGAAAATTCAAGTCCGCCGAGAGCCGCCGATTAAATAAAGAATAGTTCGAGCCGACTTTTTTTGCCATGATTGATAAATCATGGCAATTATTTTTTTCGCGCGCGATTTTTTGCGCCTGTAAGGCGCAATTTACGAATTCTCTGACTGGTTCGAGCCAAACAGTTCCATTTTTCTCAATCTGCGATTTTTTCACTTCCAATTTTAGTTTTTCGTCAAACAATTCGTTCTTTTTCTGCTTGTAAATTTCCGGTTCGATTACCTGATCCAAATAGCCATCAAGTAACCGATTTAGCTTGATCCCGGTTTCTTGAATTTGAGAATCAAGTTTTTGGGTTTCTGTTTCGCTTTCTTGCTCATCTTTTTCTTCAGCTTCAACAATCCACTTTTCAAAATACGATTCCCAATTTTCGTGCAAGCCGCAATCACGGACAATTTGCCTTAATTGTTCTTCAAGGTTGGGTTCATTGATATATTTTTGATTGCAGGATTTTAACTTTTTAGTACAGCGGTAGTAGATATATTGAACCTCGCCTCTGGTTTTGGGATAAAACTTGGTGTGAGTTTCTGCCGTGATTGCGGCACCGCACTCGCCGCAAGTTGCTAAACCAGAAAAAGCAAAGGCGTGCCCTTTGTTTCTCGGCCTTTCAATTTTTTCAATTTGTTTTTGGACTTCGTCAAACAGCTTTTTGCTGATAAAAGTTTTATGAGTTCCTTGATAATATTCTCCGGCATAATTCATAATGCCCAAATAAAATTTATTGGTAAGCATGTTTTTAACTTGATCTACTTTTACCGGCTCACCATCTAACTTATTTATGCCGAATTTGTGCAGGAATTTTGAAATCTCCACAAATGATCTTCCGCCTTCAGCAAAAAGCTGAAACGCTTTCCTGACGACTTTTGATTTTTCTTCATCAATGTCAATTCCCCTCGTTTTGGGATTATTTATATAGCCATAAGGTGCTTTACTCGGCCAAACCCCGTTTCGAAGTTTTTGACGGTTTCCTCGTTTGACGTTTTCGGATAAGTTATCAACGTAATATTTCGATTGGCCAAAGGCGATTGAAAGCATAAATTTTCCTTGTGGAGTTGACTCAAACCAAAACGAGGGGAATTTTAAATCAAGGAGTTTGCCTGTGTCCAAAAGATAAATAATTTTTCCACCGTCAATGGAATTTCTAGCCAAACGATCCGGGTGCCACGAGAGAATTCCATTTGCTTCTCCCTTCTCGATTTTTTTCAAGACCAATTCGAATTGTCCTCTGCCCGGAATCTTGGCAGTTTTAGCCTCTGTAATAAATTCAGAAACGGACAAATTTTCTCTTTTGGCAAACTCCTTGAGTTCGGCAATTTGCGCCTCGATGGACAAAACTTGTTTGTCTTTCTCATCAGTTGATTTTCGGCAATAAGCAATATATTTCAGCATATTTTTATTTATTAAAAGTTCTTTAAACGAGCGTTAGCTCGTGCCTTTCTTTTAAGAAAGGCTAATTTTTGCGTTTTTCTTCATTCTTTTTTTACGGCGGCTCTCGGCGGACTTGAATTTTCCCTTTGCAGCGCTGTCTGCGGAGGCGGGCGCAGCCAGCGCTGCCCCCACTTCCGACTCGATTTCCTTTTTGGTGCTCGTTTTTGGAAAAATTCGAACGCATTTCAAAGAAAATTGTTAAAGTGTTAGCTCGGCCGCCTACGGCGGCCTCGCTACTCCAGCGCGGCGCCCCCACCCGCCGCGCTTCCGAAAAAGTCGGCTCGAACAAGACAAAATCAGATATAATTTTGTCTTAAAGAAAAACGCAAAAATTTTAAAGAACTTTTTTATTCAACTTTTTTAGTTAGTGCTCCGTATTTTTCTAAATCACCCCTTTTTACCCTATACTCTCTGCCAAAACGAATTGCTGGTAATTTACCCTTTTTAATCCATCGCCTTACCGTTACTTCTCGAACAGTTAAAATTTTAGAAATTTCTTTAGTAGTAAGATATTTTTCCATAGCACTATGTAATACAATATAGAATATAAAGAGTCTTGTCAATACATTGACAACTAGAACAAACTTTTATATAATAGCCCATAGCAATTTAGCAGATAGGAGGTGAAAATAAATGACAGAAAAAGCAAAATTTAATCCTTACGCAATGGCACACGAATATGCCGAATACCTTGGAATTACACAAGGAGAAGGCGAAACTGAGGATGCCTTTAAAAGCCGAGTGTCTGGTGTGCTGAGAAAGAAAGGTTCGATCATTGAAGCCCATGAGGCTTTTTCGGGAAGAAGATACGATGATGAAGAGCAAGGCGCAACCGGCCCTATGGCTGGAATTTTTGGAGCAGTCGCTCAAGCAATGCAAGGACGAGAATACTCGCCAAGCGATCCAGAAAGACAGATTGGCGATGATATTGCCGCGGGAGTTTTAGCGCAAAGAGGTGAAGACCCAGCTAAGGCAGCACTTGCAGCAATTTTTGGGGCACTAGGTCCATCTGCAGGAATGGATTTGATCGAAGGGCTACGTGGCGGAAAACAATCACCGAAAAAATAAAAAACGGGGTTACTGTTTTCTGAAAAGAAACTGGGATTTCCCCAGTTTCTTTTGGTGTGGATTTTTCTGATATAATTACTGCGGAGGTGAATAAAAAATGGAAAAATATTTAATTTATGTTTTCGCTGGTTTTGTGGGAGGAATCATTAGGGGTCTTGTAGGGTTTGTGAAAAACAAAACTCTCGAAAAAGCAAATCATTTTAAACCTTTATATTTTCTTATCACTATTTTAATCTCTGGAATAGTGGGAGCTTCTGCTGGAATTTTAGCCGATACCGAGTGGCAGGTTTCATTTCTGGCCGGATATGCCGGAACAGATTTTATTGAAAGTCTTTATAAAATCAAACTAGGTCAAAAACTTTCAAATCCTAAGTTATGAAAATGTGGAAAAATTTGATATACTTTAATTACCTTAATCAATTATTTATAAATTTTAAAAGATAGGAGGTGAAAATATGGAAACTTACGAATTAGTAAAACAATTTCAGGAAGGAAAGGCAGCAGCAGATGCACAAAAAGCTGCGGTTGAGACATCACAGGCTGGACTTAAACCGAAAGTTGAGTTAACCAATATTCCAGTTCCTCCAGAATTTAAGGAGAAAACACCGAAACAAGTAGTTACCGATGTGCAAGGCCAGACGTTTCGAGAAGCCGCGTTTGCAATTGGTAAATCTTCATGGGACGATGCCGGATACAATGATATCGGATATCGTACTCAATATGGCGTTAGACCGGCAGTTGGTCTTTCTGCCGTAAGTGTTGAGCAAGACACAAATTATAGTTGGGAAACAGAAGAAGCAGACAGAATCAGAAAATCACTCAGTAGTGAAGGTATGAAGACTTTTTATGACGAAAAACCAGAATACAGAAAAGAACAAGAAGAAAAGTTGGCGAGATATGAAGCCAAGATTCCCAAATATAAAACTGTCGAGGAATGGCGATCAGAGAAAAAAGATGGCATTGTTGCTAAACCCAGAGAAGAATTTACTCAATTGGTTGATTTTGCAAGAAGCCAACTAACAGAAGACCAAAAAACAGCATATTTTGGTGAAATGAGCGAGGCAGTCAAGAACATTGCTGCCAGAGCAACTGTTGAAGGGGCTTTAGGCCATACACATCAGAGGTATGCAAGTCTAGAGCAAGCGGAAGTTGCAGTTGCGTCGGAATTGCTTCGTGGTTTTGGTGGTATGGAAAGAATGATGTTTGAGAAACATAAAACGATGGATCATGAACCCATAGGGGGGGTAGAAGGCGAGAAATTAAGAGAAAGCCTTCTCAAGCAATTAAGCGAAAGATATGCAGCATATCAGTACATTGCTAAATCAGTCTTTGGAAAAGAAGTAATGATGCCAATTACAGACTTACAAGAACTAGCAAGTATCAGAAGAGACAGACCATCATTTTTTGAGCGAGATACTGATGTTACTGGTGGCAGAATTGGCGCTCTTGCTGAATTAAGATGGCCGGAAGGTGTTTCTAATCTGCTTGAAGCAATGAGAAGAATTAGTGTTGCCGAAAGAGCTGTATATGCGCACAGACTTTTACAAGCCCAGCCGGATTTGAAACTTCCTAAGGGTGTACTCACCGAAAAAATGGGCGGAGGATACGGTCAGTATAGAATTATGACTGATATTTTCGAAGCTATACAAAACGGTAATACGCCGGATGACGAAAGACTAACTCTTTCTGAAACACAAGAAGCAGTGAAAGAACAAGCAGCTGCAGTAAATTTTGTAGTAGCCAAGGAAGCTAAGAAATAAACAAAATGCTCGGCGGAGCCGAGCAAAAATCACGCGCGAAAAAAATAACGGAAGCGCGGCGGGTGGGGGCGCCGCGCTGGAGTAGCGAGGCCGCCGTAGGCGGCCGAGCTAACACTTTAACAATTTTCTTTGAAATGCGTTCGAATTTTTCCAAAAACGAGCACCCCACTTCGCCAAGGCTTCGTGGGGCAAGCCCAGTCGTGGGGCAAGCCCAGTCAAAGACGCGGGCGAAGCGGGTCCCACGTAGCTTCAAGCGGAGTGGGAATCCATCCATAATGCACTACGTCTATTTGCTTCAA
>JACREM010000038.1 GCA_016218215.1 Candidatus Gottesmanbacteria bacterium
CTTTGCAGATGGTTTACATTTATTTCTTTGGGAATTTACGCGCTTCCGATGCTTTTTCTCTACGTTCAATCAAAAAATTCTTCAAAAATATAAAATACCTCTTGCCATATTCTTTGGCTTTCCGTTATAGTGGTCTATATGGATAAAACAAATGCAATTGAACCGGAAATTGTACACGACGAAAAATTAGAGAATGATGCTATTCCTGCCGCAAGTGATGCTACAGTTCTCCTAAGCATAGAATCACTTATCAAAGAGCATGCCACAGCCATAGACAAAGGCCGAACTGAGCTTAAAAAATATCGAGAGATGCTGGAAAGCGCGCTTTTAAACGATGAAACGTACAGAATCCACAGCGAGAAAGTAAAAGAGGCAATCAAAGTAAAAAGTGCCACCAAATCCCAGATCATGCAGATTCCTGGAAATAAAACACTTTCTGAAAAGGTCAAGGAACTTGCAGCAGGAGTAAAAGACGCGCAAAACGAACTCTCAGATTATCTTCGGGAGTTTCTCCGCATTTCTGGCACGAACGAGATAGAGGGTGAGGACGGAGAGATTCATGAAATAGTCTCGACAGCAAAACTTATCAAACGATCCCGCGGGTTTAATCAATAACGTAGAGATCCTGACCAAAATCATTGACACCGATAAGAGTAGCTTTTCCTGCAATAATCGATTCCAAAGGCCTACATGATGCACACCCGTCTTTATACTGACAGACAAATCGTTCGAGTTTTCGGGCGAGACTCACTCGCTTTGCCGGCTCCATGACCCGAGAAATGGATTCCTCCTCGCTTGGAAGCTCCATCGCAACGGGTTCAATGTCACGATCTATATACCAGTAGCTTACACCCGACACAGGCTTTGCCTGACACTTCTTTGCAAGAAGATAATATATTGGTAATTGTAAAGAGTCAGGGTCTTCGTCAAACTTTCCGGTCTTAAAATCGATAATCTGCACACTATCAGTGGCTTCATCGTAGGAAAGCCAATCAATCTTTCCGCAAAGTATGATGCCATCCTCTTCCGATAGCCAAAAATGAGGAAGTTCATGGCGTATTTTTATTGCTTTTTGAAGTAAAGGTCCGGGGTGATTCGATACCCGCTCTATCATCTCTCTCCCGCGTGCCTTATATTTTTCTTCCATTTCACTACTCATAAATCCGCCATTTTTGCCGGCAACACGAAGCCATGTATGTTCAAATGTGTCGATAAGAGGCGTAGATAACCGACGCTCCACAGGAAGTGTCGAAAGTGATTCAATCACTTCATGCACCACCTGACCGAGAGCAAGAGATGGCTGCATCAGGGAAATTTTCCTGTGCGTTTTCGGATCTCTGTAAACGTTTTTTAGAAAATATGCTCGAGGACATTTGAGATAATCACTTATCGACGAATGAGATACCCAGACGGCTGTATATTTATCTTTCAACATCTACAATATATTACCACGGAGTACTTGCGGTCGCGACCAATATTTCCTTGTTTGATGATTTCATGCCCTCTTTTATCCAGAGAATCTGAGCATCTTCTTTTGCAAACATCTTTTCAGTTTTTGAAAGATCAAATGATTTAACTTCACCCAAAAATTCACCTTTTTGAATACTTCGAATTATTGTCGATTCTGGATACCACATACCCTGAATTTTCGAAGAGTATTGTCTGTATTTTTGATAGAGTGGAACTTTTTTACTTGTTGAACTTCCCGAAGAAACCATATTGAGTATGTGCATCGCGTCTCTGACCCAAAGCCAGTGTTGCTCTATAGCCTCTTCCGATCGTACGCATGATCCACCCGATTCTGCACATATATACCCACAACTACTCTGGGAAAGCATCGCAGCTTTTCCATAAAACGAATAGGGTTCAAATACTGCAAATTCAGGAGAATTTCTCTCGCAAAACGATCGCATCAAAATATCGATAGATGTAGTCTTCGTTTCCCATGCCCAGAGAAAAGGCGCCATCACCTCGGTCAAATTCCCGCCATGCAGGTCGAGCCACATATCAGCGTGAAGAGTATACGTATCGACAATCCAGTCGACCAGACGATCAGACTCGGTCCCATCTTTTTTCCCAATACCCACTAATTTAGGATACTTTCCGTCAAGAGGATTGTAACTTGTCTCTTTTTCAAATCCAGGTGAATTGACTATCGGGATTATGATTATCCGACCATGAAATGAACTCATCCGTAGTTCTTCGATCATCCTATACGCGGCATCTATAGATGCATACTCATCCCCATCCATGCCGGCAGTTACAAGTAACGTCTTCCCTTCCAAATCACTAGTTCTGTCAAAAACCGGAACTGTAATGATGGTTGATCCAAGATTTACTCTAATATTCTGAATATATTTTTTCATTGTTAGTACGACCCTAAATGCTCTCTCAATGGTATAATACATAGGGCTCGTCCGCAAATATATTCATATATATATTGCGGATACGACCCTTTGTGCCGGCCTAAAGCGGCATTGAAATACCATCATGCAAGAAAACTTGTCAGTAGAAATTACCACCCAAGCTCAGTTAGATCTCAAGGACGATCTCCTTGAACTTATAATGCTCATAGAGCAATCTTTATTTTTAGCAAAAACATTAAATAGGGAATACGTCAAAAATTCCTGGCATATATCTTCGCACATACAAAAATCCTATCTCTTAGAAATCGATCAACTCATACATTCATTCCTTACACTCATAGACTCATTGGATAAACAAATTCATTTGCCAAATTTTGATATCGATTCTTCTAGGATCGTAAAATACAATGCCAAACAGATGTATAGATACCTCCTCACCCGTCTAAGCGCCCTTGCAGTCGCTACCGAATATCAGTCTCCTTCTTCGTCCCACACGTTGAATCCTGAAACAGGAAGATTTATCGGAAAATATATCGCCAATATGAATGATTACAAACGGGATTATCACCAGGATGAAATTCCCTTCGAGCAAAAATTTAAAAAAGAATATATCGATGGCTTTCTCACACTCCCGATTCACACATTTCTTACGTCTTCCGGTATGGCTTCATGTACTACCATACTTTCATTTCTTCTACAGGAAAAAAAGCTGAATCGGGGAGTACTCCTTGGCGAAAATACATACTTTCAGTGCAAACGTATGATCCTCAAAACGTGTGAAACTACCCGTACTCCTACGGTCAGCATAAGGGAAGATAAAACGTCTGAGATCTGTGAATATATAAAATCCTCCGAACCATCTGCAATATTTCTAGACTCAGGTACCAACAGCTTTGACATGACTACGCCGAATCTCTCTGTCATCGTCGATTTTCTCGTAAAAACTGTCAGGAAAGATACCTATCTTGTGATTGACAATACATGTCTTGCGACGAGTGTCCAGCCATATGTAAAAATTTTCGGTAAATCCAGATTTCTCCATCTCATCGTGTACGAAAGTCTCAATAAATACCATCAATTTGGTCTTGACAGGGTCACAGCAGGTGTAATCTGGGCGTATGGCAAGGATACTGAAAAACTATTTGACTACAGAAGAGACTTAGGTACAAATATCACGGACGCCTCGACATACTGTTTACCTCTGCCAAACAGAATAATGCTTGAGAAAAGACTAAATAGGTTAGAGAGAAATACCCTCTATCTTGCTCAATTCTGCGAAAAAGTAATTAAATCAGCTAATTCTAAAAAGCTTTCATGCGTGTCATACTGCGCTCTTCCAGCTCACCCATCGTACTCCTGGATGAGACATGCATCCTTTCATGGATGTTTTTTTGTCATTCAGGCAAAGCCTCAATATGACAAAACAAGTACTTACTCATCTCTCCTGAAAAAAATCATGAATACTGCAAAAGAAAAGAATATTTCGCTCATAAGAGGAACAAGTTTTGGCTTTGACATCACCCGTATCTACCATATTTCTTATAATGAAGGAGATGTACGACCGTTTCTACGGATTTCAGTCGGGACTGAGGATATGGTACAAATAAAGAGAATCGGACAGGTTCTTGAACAAGTCATCAGACCTTTTTAATGTATGATTGTTAAAAGTATTCGCACTAAAAAAGTATTACCCGGAGATAATTTATATTCCCTTCTGGATACCTCGCTTCCAAAATTAAAAGAGAAAGACATAATCGTAGTAACATCTAAAATCGTCAGCATCTGTGAAGGAAATGTGGATCCTGACACATCAGAGGAAAATAAACATCGTCTCATACGCAAAGAATCTGAACACTACATTGAAGATAAACGAAGTTTACGTTTTGGTTTCACTATCTCGATTAAAGAATCTATACTTATCGCAAATGCAGGCATAGATGAATCCAACGGCAATGGAAATCTGATCCTTTGGCCCAAGGATCCTCACAAAAGTGCTAAAAATATCTGGAAATATTTAAAGAAAAAATTTTCTCTCAAGAATTTAGGCGTCATTCTCACAGACAGTCACATACTACCTCTTCGGTGGGGGTCACGCGGCATAGGGCTCTCCTGGTGCGGATTCTTTCCACTGACAAATTACATCGGTACACCTGATATATTTGACAGAAACCTACGGGTGACTAAAAGAAATACACTCGATGGATTATCTGCAGCGGCAGTCATTGTGATGGGAGAAGGAAATGAACAGACTCCCCTTGCCATCATCCGCGATGTTCCTTTTGTAGAATTTATACAATACCCTCCGTCCAAAAAAGAAATTGAAAAATTACGATTCTCACTAGAAGAAGATGTCTACTCCCCGCTTCTCACAAGTGTCACATGGAAAAAAGGAGGAGGAAAACAATGACATCAACCGAAAATAAAAATGCAATTCTCTCTGTCTACAGCAAACGTGGAATAGTGCGATTTGCGAGTGCATTAAAAAAACTTGGATGGACTCTTTATTCATCAGGTGGAACTGCCAAAGTGTTACGAGAAGCAAAAATCTCTGTCATAGACGTTTCAAAACTTTCAGGACTTCCGCCGATACTTGGTCATCGCGTGGTGACACTTGTGCCCCAAATTCATGGCGGACTCCTGGCAACCGAAGAACAAAGAGAGGAACTGGAAAAACTCGGATACCCATGGTTTGATCTTGTATGCATTAGACCTGTTGCTCTTTAACCCTCGTTAGCCTCATACTGGATAGATATGACTATACAATCTGCCTTTGCATCCGATCGGATGTGTTTTTCGCTCACCGGTTTGTCTGTTGGTGCATTCAATAATCTCCTCCTGGAATTTAC
>JACREM010000039.1 GCA_016218215.1 Candidatus Gottesmanbacteria bacterium
AACACACGTATCAGCTCGGAAAAGAATATTGTCGGGGAATCGAAGCGTTTACCAAACATGCCTATCTGGCCTTGATTTCTTTTTGTCTTACCAAGCTTTATGGCGTTGGAATGCGGAGTTTTTAATTATGAACCAAGCTCTGGGATAGTAACCGAATGGCTCAATAGCTTGGCAACAAGCGAGTATGCTTGTAAAAGTGACTTATTTTAGCCTTAGTCCAAAAACTAGCTTCGCAAGGCCTGGCCTTGCGAAGCTAAAAAATAAAGAGTATACCTAAAATAGATAAGAAGGATTTCTGTATGCCTGCCAAGTATCGGATCAAATCTTATACTGAAAATTCCTATTTTCACCTGTATAATCGAGGCGTAGAGAAGCGTTCAATATTTCTCGACGACGAAGACTACGCTGTGCTTTTTTCCTACCTTAAATCCTATCTTTTACCCAAAGATGAGGCAGAATTGTATTCTGTGTTGTTAGATCCACTGGCGAGCTGGCGAGAGAAAGACAAGGCGAAGAAACTCCTTCGAATGAATAACTTTTATGGTGTCATAAAACTTCATGCAGTTTCCCTCATGCCAAATCATTTTCATTTTCTGCTGTATCAGACCCGGGGTACGGGAATCGATGAGTTCATGAATTCTCTTTGGACGCGCTATACCATGTATTTTAATAAAAAATACGATCGAGTAGGCACGCTTTTTCAAAGTGTGTATAAGGCAGTACAGGTAATGTCTGATGATCAATTGTTGCATCTGTCTCGGTATATTCATAGAAATATCATTGCCAAAAGAAAGATCAGGAATTTAACTTCGCAAGGCCAGGCCTTGCGAAGCTATTCTTGGAGTTCGTATAAAGAGTACGTTGGAATGCGCCGGACAGAATGGATAGACCCATCAGTCATTCTTGGTTTTTGGAATACGGAAGGAAGAGCAGAAAAGTATGAGAATTTTGTGCTTGAGGCTGACAATGAGGAAAGCGCGAGTATTATTGCCCCAGTGATTATCTAATAGTTTTCACAATGAAAATGATAAGCGATTTTGTGCCTGTTCTCAAAACTAGCTTCGCAAGGCCTGGCCTTGCGAAGCTAAATATTGGACTGATTAGTTTTCCAATGAAGGATGGGGCAAAAGCCTCGGGCATCCTCCGCTCGAAAACGAGCACGAGCAGATTTGTGTACAACAGTACAAACCTACTCATGCTTCAGCATGACTTTGAAAGTCAAGCTGACAAATGGATAGAAATTACGGCTTACACGGGTTTATCTGTGGCGCGCTGCGGCCAACCAAATTTGCAGAATTACGCGCTTCGTAGGAGTTCATGCTGAATGAGTATGTGCGTGGTGCATGGTTGGCACACTCAAAGTTGAATCTGAAAGTGGCTGTGCCGTCAGAGGGTCCATAGTACACAGTCTTGCGTTCAATGTCTAACCGAATGATATCGCCAGAAGCATGGTCGCGCAAAATGATTTTGTATATATTATCGGAATACGCGATCACGCGGACGATATCAACCTTGGCGTCTTTGGTTGGGAGCACGTTTATTTCAAAAAGCGCATTGCCGCTCGCGGTAACCGAGGCAACTTTCTTGATTGTTTTTTTAGCCACCCACCCTTCAGCGTCCACGCCGGTCACGATGCGCACGAAGTCGCCTGTCGGAGATACATCGGTTACGAAACCCAGAGTGCCGTCATCAAAAACTTTTTTCACCGGATCCAAGTATTTTTCTTCTTCTTTTGGATCGACTTGGACGGTCGGCGGAATAGTTTTGTAATTTTTCGCGCCCTGACCGCTGTCAACAGTGATCGGGTCATATACTTTTAAATTTTGATCCGGTGCGGGCATCGGCGTGCTAGTATCCTTCGCAGGAACTGGGCTCGCGTTCGTCTTGATGATCGGTGTCGAAGGAACAACTGGTGTATTGACCGAGCTAACGACCGGCGCCAAGGTTGGCGCGGGTGTCGCGCAGGCGGCAAGCAGGAGGCTGACAACGACAATTATTGAAAAAAGGAAGGTCAATTTATGTTTCATTTTTTTGTATAGAATACATTCGCTTTATCGTGAGAGTAATAAAGACACAATCGCAATGTTACTCTACGAATAACGAACATACCCTCTTTGTGAAGTGCACGATCTTATTTTTTTGGAGGTTTGAAAATATTTTCTTCGATACATTCTCCTTGACTTATGAGGAAGCCTTTCCTCGACGAATATTATTGCTCGCGCAAGCAGACCTGTGTGGCTAATCCAGATCGATTCAATACTGCGAAGAGAGTATCAAGTCGACCCGGATTATTTTTTAGGCCAATAATAATCTATCCATTTTTTAATGTGCTCAAAATCTACGAGAAATCCGGAATCAAATATCGGGAAACTCGAAGTTTTTGACCACCCATAACATACGCATGAGATGTGTACGGAGTATAAATTATAGGACGAGAAAATGCAACTCGTTAAAGCGAGGCAGATTCGATGAAATCGGCAAAAATAAGGAGCCTTTCGGCCGTTGACCCTGGCGGCCAGCAGGTCTGGAGGATGAGCGTCTTTGTCCCGTGTTGGGGGATGAGGTAGGATATTTCGTTTGGCGCGACGACCTTTTTCTCCCGAAGCCGGTATGTGTACCGTACATTTTTGTAGACCACGACGATCAGGTCTCCAGTATCGAGGGACTTGAGGTGGTAAAACACGGCGTTTAAGTCTTTGACAAACCAGTCGTAGTTGGTCGAATGGGAAAAAAGGTACACGGTGCCATCCTGGTCCGGTAGGAAGCTGGCAGAGGCGTGGGCCACGCCTTTGGCAAGGGCGGGCAGGTAGGATGCTTCGCTCTTCGGATCGACGTTGGACGCGACTGCTGCGTTTATGCCCACTTTTGGCACGATGACGCTAAAGTCTATATTGATAGGCTCTATTTTTTCACCATCAGGTTTCACTAGCGGATCAAATATCGTTGGAGCTGAAGGCGGCAGGGTCGGGCTCGGAACCATGTTTTGTACTACTGATGTCTTCATCTGGTCGATCATGTATCCTGCCTCAAGCCGCAGTGTCGGGATGAGTGGGCCGATGATGCCGCCGAGAGAGATAACCACGAGCGCAGAGGCCAGAGAGCGGGGAAGATGAGGGTGATTTATCTTGAGTGGGTAGTCGGTAGTGGGTAGTTTTTTATTTACATCTTTTGCTTTAATTTGTATAAACACCCGCTCGAGTACTTTTTTTTGATCGTTTTTGAGGTTCTGTGGTTCCCTTATAGTTGCATCAGAGACATGTGGCAGATAGGTCGTGAGAACGGCTCCTTCGCTTGGGACGATGAGGGATTCGATGTGACGAGGTCGGATGAGATTGATCTTGTCCATAAGAAATAAGTGTTCCGAAATTATACACTATAGGACGTAAAAAGACAAGGGGCGACGTTCATTTAAGAGCATGATTTCTTGATGAACTGCATCCAATCAAATTTCTTCTTTGTCCCCGCAGCAAGCGCCAATGGTGATTTTCCCTGATGGTAGTGATTTTTGGGATTTCTGAAGCATTTCGTACGGTAATTCACGACTATGAGACTACAAATTGCCGAAGCTGAGGCGGTGGTTCTCAACCGTCTCATCGTCTTGAATCGTGTATTGACGTAGGAGATGGTATTTTCGATGGCATTGCTGCTTCTTGGTATACCCCTCTTCCTCAGGTTTGCAACTGATCTGATTTGACTTTACGATCTGGATCGTGTCTCATAATACTAATGCCCGCATTTCTTTCAGACCAACAAGTTACAGAGTTACGCCGTGCACATAAAGCAGTCCGCGATAA
>JACREM010000040.1 GCA_016218215.1 Candidatus Gottesmanbacteria bacterium
TCGCCTTCGGCCAGTCCAAGTATTATGTTGATAACCTTTCGGAAAATGTGAAGCGCGGCATCCGGCAGAAATTGCGAAACGGCGTGTGGCCGCATAATGCACCGCTTGGGTATCTTAATGATCTCAAAGCGCATACTATTCTTGTTGATCTAAAGACTGCGCCGCTCGTGAAGAAATCGTTCGAACGATTTGCCACGCGAACCGTTTCTTTTACTGATATTGCACGCATGTTTGCAGAAAGTGGAATTCGTAGGAAAAGCGGCCGCATGATCCATATCAATACTGTACGAAATATGCTCGCAAATAGGTTTTATATCGGTCAGATGGTTCATCTCGGTGAGTATTATGACGGCACGCATGAGCAGATAATAAACCGCGATTTGTTCTACAAGGTGCAGACTGAACTTATGCGCATCGAGCGGCCGCATTTCAAGGGGCATCATTTTCCGTTCGTTGGACTTGCGCGGTGCGGAGAGTGCGGCGGAGCGATTACCGGAGAAATTCATATAAAATACTACCGCACGACGCGCGGTAAAGTTACGTACACGTATTACCGGTGTACGAAGAAATTCGGTCCATGCTTCAGCATGTATCTTACCGATTCCGAATTTGAAAAACAGATTCGTGCGTTGATCTCTTCTGTCGGATTGCCGTCGGAATGGGAAGATGAATGGCGGCAAAAATTTGCTATTGATTCGGAATCGGAAAAGACTTGTGCAGTGAATCGACGGCAAGTTTTGGAATTAAAATTAGCGGATATAAATAGAAAACTTGATTTGCTTCTCGATGGACTTCTCGATCAGACGATAGAACAGGAAACATACCGGAAAAAGAAAAATACGCTTTCAGAAATCAAGCATCAGACAGAAGAAGAAAAGAAAGATAGCTTATCGGGAAAAAATAAACGGCTCGAACTGATGGAGGATTTTATGAATAACGCATTCCAAGCGGAAAAAATCGCGCGCGCTGACAATGCCTGCGAAGATTTGGCAATCTTCGCCAAACGCATCGGCTCGAACTTCTTTTTGAAAGACGGGCGGCTCTCGGCCGTTTTCCGCGAGCCCTTTCAAACGCTCTGCGCGACCCGCACCGCGCAGAGCCAGTCACTCTCGCCAGCCACGAATTCTCTCTCTGCAGGCTCGGGAGGAATCGAACCTCCACTTGAACTTTTGGAGAGTCCAGGTCTACCATTAACCTACGAGCCTAATGAGTGTGCACAGCTATTATATAATGCTGCAAGTTCGCGGGCAATGTATGCATTGTAATATCGTACTCGTATACACCCTTGATAATTTATCCGCTTTCGATGTCCCGTGTGAGGCTTTCGATATGTTTTGCTAAATAGATTTTTCGGTAGATTAGTTATATTCATCCAAAATTGCATAGTTTTTTCTTCATTATGATATTCATGCATATGGATGAGTGCACGAATTTTTTCTTCTTGAATTACGAACGATTGACGAAGAAGTTTGAGAAAAGTTTGAACCATAAGCGGATCGGAATTAATGAACGTGACATATCTGTCAGAAGATTTTCCGCCTTCAGTCCATATCAAAAATGAAAGCAAAAGTCTCTTGAGGTCAGGTGTGAATTTGATTGATGACAAGGTTTCGATAGCCTTTTTCTGAGCGAGAATGTGCGAATTGAGAAATTTTTCGTGGAGCGTCTTTTTTGCATTTTTTTCCCGATGTTTTTGCGAAGCAGCAAACGATTCTGCGTTTTTTTTGAAAGAGGAAGAAAACGAACCCATAGAGAGACTGTGCCTTTGCTAATTTTAAGAATTTTGGAAATTTCAGTTAAAGAAAAGCCTTTTGTTCGAAGCAATTTTGCTTTGAACTTCAATTCGATCGATTTCATATAGCAATAGTTATCTATTTATTCTATCACTAGCGATGAAAGTATTTCGTCGAGCGGGAAGCCGACGGTTGCGATGAAGACATCCATTTTTTTGGTGGGATGAGGGAAGATGAGGGTATCGATCGGCGATCCGTCTTTTTGTGAACTATCGTGATATCGCTTGGCGGGAAATCCACTTGGATTTGCCGAAGAGCTTGCGATTTTGATTGACTCAATTTTACCTGCGGCAAGCGGAGGCTTTGGTATGTCCTTTTGACATGCGACGAGAAGCGACATGGATTTGTCATTCGGATTTAAAAGTATGGCACTATTCGTCGCTTCCTGTTTTTCGGAAAGTGACGCAGGATAAGAAAATGAGATGCCGCAGTCACTGCTTTTGTACATCGTAGAACGTTTTTCTGATGGCGAACTAGTCGGTGTTGTGCTGGTCGGTGTTGGAGTGAGTATTGATGCAGTTTCGGGGTTAAAAAATCGCTTCACGTTTACACCGACGACGAGGGCCGCGATTACGCTGAGTATACACAAGAAAATGAA
>JACREM010000042.1 GCA_016218215.1 Candidatus Gottesmanbacteria bacterium
ACTCATCCATTTACTACCCCTCCGTCTATTTCCCTCGTCTCATATTTTCCTAATACCGTATCATTTGAAACATCCACCGATGAGGAAAGTATATTGTTTCTCTCAGACACGTATGCTCCGGGATGGATAGCATATGTCGATGGCGTACCAACACAAATTTTGAGAGCGCAGTATGCCTTCCGTGCCGTAGTGGTGCCAAAAGGAAATCATACCATCGTATTTTCGTATGAACCGCTGTCATTTACGCTTGGAAAGTGGATTTCGATCGCAAGCCTGTTCGCTGTTCTTGCAATCTCGACTTATGTCATTTCGAAGAAGAAGTACTCTCATCCCACTCTTCGGTAGAACGGTACACATCCAAAGGGTTGACCCGAAACCAATCGTTTTTAAATTGTGTGTCCAGTACCTTTGACCGTAGATCCAAAAACTCATATCCTGCTTGGGTTCCGAATGAAATATCAGAATTCACTATGGCTGACGGAGAAGCTATTCTAATTCCAACCGGAATTCCGTCTTCGGAGATTAAATCCTTATACGATAAATATGATGATAACGGTAGACTATATGCGGCAGATTTATACGTAAAATCATGGAGGGAAAATTTCTCACCCGGAAATGCTGCTGCGAGAGTTGAAGTCCCGGAGATCACATCGGCATAAAGTGTATTTGACTGAGTAGAAAGTTCCGGTGGCAAAACACTTATGAGACGTATAAAAATAACAGCAAAAACTATATATCCGATTATTTTTTTCCGGGCTATAATCCAAAATATCACATACGACGAAGAGAGAATAATAAAGGGGTGTATAAAGACGAAATAACTGTCATAGAGCGGAGTTTTGATATACCGGATGATAAAAAACATGACCGCTATGCTTATATTTATCATGCCGATAAAACTGAGACGTTTTTTTACTTTTTCATAGAGAGAAACAACAAGGGAAAATATGTAGGTACATACCCCCATAATGCTATTTCCCGTACTGATCCTTCCTATCTGGTAAGGTATGAGATCAGATAGATACGTAAGCCATCGTCTGCCGAGCACTTCATATGAAATAGAATTTTTTTCAATAAACAGATACCGAAACATGTGGTTAAAATTGTAGAAATTATGATTAGAATCATAATATGCAAGCGGAAACAACGAACATACACCTCCGAGGATGCATCCAAAGATGCCTGCTCTTCTAAACATCCCTGAAAAAACAATAAAGACAAACGCAAACACAAAAAGAAGCGCCCCAGATAGATGGATAAGCGGCGCGAGTGCCACAAATAATCCAAAAAAGAACGCTGAAACAAACGACCGCGAGGTGAGATGCCGATACCCTGCCCAAAGTGCAAGAAGCGATATCATAGCCAATGGTGATTGATTTGTGAGGTGTACCGATTGGGAAACCTGAGCGGGAGAGAGTATAGCCAGAATGCCTGCGATAATTGAAAACGTATATCCGTTCATCTCGTAAGCAAGCTTCATGATTACGAGAACAAACACAAAGGACCAGAGAGCCATAAATACCCAGGGACCATAAAATACGAAAGGGAAAAGTGCCATACCGACCATGACTATCCAATACCATTGTCCTCCCGTCTGAAACGGGCCGGCGGAAGAAAAGGGGCCGACGAGCGGAATCTTATGGGCGTCTAACGCGTACTTTGCCACGAGATAATCATGAGCCTGATCGTACGCAAATCCCCATCGATTTTGAAAATTGTAAAGTCTGAAAAATAATGCTACGAGGATGATGAGTCCAAAAAATAAATATACTTTCTTATTCATGGCTTATTTTACCGCAACAACATCACGGTCACGAAGTATAAAACTTTTTTGCACTACCCATCTTCTTTTTAGCACTTTGGGAAGCATCAGAAATGACGATAAAAATCCTGCAATGAAGGATAGATCGAAGCGAAACACTGCCTGCATAAACCGAACAGGAAGCCAGAAGAAATGTGAACGGATTATGTCTTTATCTGACATATTCTTCCAGATAAAGATAAACTGATTTCTAAAAACAATTTTTTGTATGAGGGTCTTCGAGAAAAAAGTCAATATCTTACCCTTCTCATGATAGTGATGGACGATGCTATTTTTCTCAAATTTGAGAGTATATCCTGCCTTGACAGCTCTATACGACAGATCTATATCTTCCCAGTAAAACGGATCAAAAAGTGGATCCATCCCACCCAAGCGCTCCCACATATTTCTTCGAAATGCACCGCTTCCTCCTGATACCCATGCAGTAGCACTCTTCGTAGTACTGCCTTTTTTATGGAGGTAAAATCCTTTTTCCCACCATGCCTCACCATTTCCCCGGAAAACAATGGAATTTTTTTCATGACTATGCTCAAGACACCCCACGGCAAAAACTTTCTCATCCGCAAAATGCGGTAAAAGAAAATCAATACAGCTTTTTTCAGGTATGACATCTGTATTTAACAAAAAAACAATATCGCCCGAAGCACGGGAAACTCCTGCGTTAACAGTAGACGAAAAACCTTTATGAACAGAATTTTTTACTATCACTATATCCGGATACGACTTTGATACAAAATCGACCGATTCGTCTGTGGATGCATCGTCGCTAAATATTATTTCCCGACCGAGAGAAGCCTGAACCACTTGAGCAAGATGCATTTGAAGAAGCTTGATACCGTTCCAATTTGGTATGACTATACTACACATCAAATTTTTCATATTGGACTGTACTTGAGAGAAATAATATGCTCTCCCCTGGGAATCCGTACACCGGTAAACATATAATTTACCCGTAAAGGAATGACCCTTTTCGTATCTACAGTAACTCGGAGAGATGAGTCGAACTTTTGTGACAATACAAGCAACTGGTCGCCCTTTGTCTGTGTTTTTATTTTCATAGAGTAACCGGAATACTCCATAAATCGTAGACTATTCTTAGTCAAATCGTATGTGTCCGGAAGTATTTTCTTATCTTTCTCCTCAAGAATAGAAACAAACGTATCGCCAGGAATCACATTCAACATAGTTTTTAGAGTATCGAAGTCTGAAGAGGAATACCGGACAGATGAAGCAAAATATGCTCTCGGCATAAAAGTCGTATCTTCATACACTAGTGTATTTCCTTCGGAAAAAACTTTCTTAAAATTCGGCAACGAAATTTCATTAAATGTAATATAAAATTTCACATTTAATAATTTTAAAAGCACTGAAGACATATTGCGGACTGATACTATCCGCTGGAATGCCGGAAAAGCTCCAACTTCTGTAGTATCCAGAACATGCAAATACTCGGTATACCTTTGCCCGTACACGGGATCGTACCCATCTACGGATTCTATACCGTAATACGACAGTACATTGGGCGGAAAAATTTTATCGTCAAGTACTGCTACGCGAAACGGCTTTGGCACTGATTGTAAAAATGAAATGAGAGAAGTATTGGGGAAAAAATACTTACCGCTCACAAATGGAGTGAATTTCCACCCAAAACGGAATAAATCTGTCAGAATTATAGCAAGCATCAATACGACAAACACTCTGCGGAACCGATATCCTTTCTCTTTTATATACAACCAAAAAACAATGAAGACAAAAGACACAACAGTCAAAAGCACCGGGAATACTGAATTTCTGAGAGCAATACTAAGGTTTGAACTAAATACTTCATCTTTGGTAAAAAATTTAATCGCGTAGGTCACGCCTGAAATACTAAAAACAATACCCGGAACTATAGAGAGGAGAAAAATTCCCCTCTTTGATACTCGGGAGAGAAGTAAATCTACTCCGTACGCCGCAAGTATGGAAAGCGATATATCGATAATGACGAGCATTCGCGAGGGCTGGATCGAAGACAGAAGCGGAATATGAGCAAGATAAGGTATTTTTCCAAATATTGTCGGAGTCACCAAAAACAAAAAAACCAGAAGACAGGACCACCAAAACCAAGTTTTCCTCAGGGTATATATACTAAGAAACACTACTATCAACGGGAAAATTCCTATATACCCTATAAATTCTCCGTAGTTCCATATACCGAAATAATTCATCGTTGCTGGATTTCCGAAAAAATCGGGTATAACAAATTGTATGAGATTTTGAAATGGCAAAAACCATCCCGGAACATTCCATGCATTCGGGTCCCCCGCCCTTGCTGAAGACAGTATCTCCTGAAGCATTGGAAACCAAACGACAGAACTGACTGTCACAAATACTGTAAAAACCGATACTACTGCGATAAATCTTGTGTATTTTTCCTTTCGGTGAAGCTTGAGTGCTCCGGCCACATACACTGCATACGATAATTCAAGAATCATACAATATACTGCAGCTTGTATATGTCCGGCTGAAACCTGAAAAAAAAGAAGCAGAATGAAAAGAAATGATAAGCCTAAAAATTTATGATTTGTGATTGTAAATGGTATGGAAATAAGCTCATCTATGATATACAAAATGAGCGGAGTCCAAAGTACAACATGACCTATCGTACCCCAGGTCAACCACGCGATAGAAAAACCGGAATAACCAAAACAAACTGCACCGACAAGCGAAGCGCTCTTTGATATTCCTTTTTTGCGAAGAAAAAGAAACATAAATATCACCGCCAAAAACGGCTGTATAAATATAAGAACGGTCCATCCTGCTTCAAATGGTAAAAGTAAAAAGAGAACGTTGAACGGATAATATGCACCGGATTGTATATTTGCTGCAAGCGGAACGCCTGAGAATGAAAAAGGGTTCCACCAGGGGAGTACGCCTGCTTTCAGTTCGTCTACGACTATCTTTCTCCATGGTATTTGCTGACGAACAGGATCTGTAATTAGAAAATTTTTAAACGGCATCCCCCGTGGATAGCTACCCGAATAAAAATCGCGAAAAGGATGATACAAACCAACCAGGGCGTCTGTCGGAGCGGGAATCAACCCTTTGACAAAGGTCTGCCAGAAGAAGACAGCAATAAATATTAAACTAAAAAAAATTGAAAATGAAACTTTGGATGTTAAAAAATTCTTCATAGTGACTGGAGAAGTCTATCAAACGCATCAAAAAAAACACTATCTCTGAAATCCATTGCTCTCTTTCTTATGTTTATTCTACTTTTTTCTGAAAATGGATGAGATAATACCGTACGAGTTTTTTGAATCAACTGCTCTTCTGTACTCCACAGGAACCCTTCAGTCTCACGACGGATAATCTCATGAAGTCCTCCTCCGTTAAAGACAATTGGTATACATCCGGCAGACATCGACTCTACTGTTGATATACCAAAATGTTCCATACGCTTCGGATCAGACTCGCCGAATCCTGCTGCGTGCCAGTATACGCTTGATGTTGTATACAACGAAGCCAAATCATCGTAAGAAACATTCGGATAAAACTCAATATTAAGTCCCTGAGCCATACTTTTAAGAGAATTAAAATACTCTTGGTCACGAGAAAGTAAACCTCCGGCAAGTAGAAGCTTTACTTCTTTTTTTATCCCCATGTCTTTCATGCGCTTAAATGCATTGATTAGAACACCTTGTTTTTTGACTTTATAAAATCCTTCAAATCTTCCGACCGAAAGTATAGTAGTTTCATCTTTGTTTCCTATACTATACATCGTCACACCAGGATATATCACAGAAGATTTGCTATGTATCCTAGGATCGCTCTTGAACCGGGTAAATTCAGAATTAAAGATAAATTTTGAATATATAAAATTTTTTATCATTCCGAGCGTTATTGTTTTAAACGGAACCTGAAAATGAATAATATTTTTTCGCGCCAATGAATAAGGAACGCTTCCATCGCTTAAAATGAAAAGGAGATCTAATCTTTTTGTCTCGGCAAGCTTTTGGATCAATCCTCGTGAAAAAACATTACGACGGACAGTAATTCTTGATACATCCAAATCAAATCTCTTCGCTAGATCCTGTATAGTTGCCAGTGAATCCCAATAGAGATAGACTTCATGGGATTTTGACCAATGTGAGGCAAGAGATATCATATAGCGCTCTCCCCCGCCTAAAGTATCAAGATATGGACTATATATGCCTATTTTCATGTTTTCCCTCTCCTATAAAGAAACATTCCTGTGCACAAAAATAATAGACCAGCTGACACATACAGTCCCAGGATAAATTCAGACGGAAAGTATTTAAATTCTATGGCATGCGATCCGGGTGGTATCGACACACCCCGAAGCGCATAATCTGCCTGGTGCAGTTTCGTCTCCTGAGAATCAACATATACCTTCCATCCCGAGTCGTATGTATCGGACAATACGAGTATTTTTGGGACATCTGATTGTGTTGATAGTGCTATATAACCAGCAGTGTATTTTTTTATATGTACCTCACTATTACCTTCCATGGGCTCAAATTCCGGCGTAGTCTCCAAAAGTACAGTCGATCGCGCGTCAAATTCTTCTGAGTATAATTTTCTGATACTTGCATCATCATCCTTTTCAACTATGTATTTCGATACCAAAAATGCCCTAGGGTACGCGTTTCTATTCTCGTACGATTCATAATGCTCATCTTCATATACCCTGATGTATTGCTTGGGCCAATTCCAGAACGGATATGCCCATACATTTCTCCCATCGCTTTTTCTTTGTAATATATATCGAACACCTAAAAGCGATAATACTTTCTCTGAAAATATTCCGTTTTTATCCATGGCGGCAACGGATCTGCCCGGAGAAGATAAAAACCCGTTTGAACTTGCCTGCAAAAATTCTCCATATCGTTTTTTGTACATCGCATCGTACCCCTCAATGCTTGGAACATGATAAATACTTGAAATTTCATTTCCAAAGTTTCCGAATACTCTGTCTATTCCATTTAGTTGTGAAAGATATTGTAATACCTTCATCTGCGGATACACCAAGTCCGGCGGATCAAACGGCATCCACTTTGACGAAAACTTCACCATGTCAAGTATGACCAGAATTAAAACGAAAAGACTAATGAGGATTCTTTGATACGCATATTTTGTAAATCGACCACATAAAATGAAAAAAAATGAAATACCAAGCAGGACAAATGAAAAAATACTATTTCTGAGTGCAATTTGAAGTTTGTCACCTGTGCCATATAAGAGAAAAATCGACAAAAGAAACAACCCGAACGATAGTATAATAACTGATAGTGTCTGTTTTATAGATATAAACGCTTTCTTACTTTGCCATGATTCGCGCCATTCGTCCCATCCAAATGATGCAAGTACGGACAGAGAAAAACTAAAAAGCACAATAATTCTGGACGCGGCACTCGTAGACAGTACAGGAACCTTAAACCAATATAAAGCCCATGACAATGGAGACGGAGTCGCGAGTAGCAGTGCCGCTGCAGCAGGAATTCCAAAATACAATAACGACTCACGTTTTTTTATGAAAAAAGCAGAAACTGCTAAAACAAGCGGAACTATCCCTATGTAACTCGACCACTCTGCATAATGTCCGAACCAATCATTGCGTGTTACCGGATTGCCATAAAAATCGGGGGCAAAAAGTGTCGTGAGATATTTCCAGGGGATTATCTCTCCGCTCCCAAACGAGACACTGCGGACTGACTCTATAAACGATTTATACGTTATGAATAGCTGGGGCATGACGACAAGAAGAGACAAAAACGAGAAAAAAAGCGCATAGAACATTTCAGTGAATCGTTTCAAGTGCCATCCCCGCACCAAGAGATAGTAAAAGACAAATCCAAATACATAGAGACTAATCTGAAAATGCCCGGAAAAAAATGAGAGAGCTAGAGATACAGTAATCAAGAGTCCGCCCCACCACCGTCTATACTGAATAAGTGTTTCTACCCCGAGTAGTGCGTACGGAAGAAAGAGAATAGCGTATCCAAGAGTCCCGTAAGCCATCCACACAGTCATAAAACCGCAAAACATAAAAGAAATTGAGGAAATAAGAGCCCCTGTTGGAGAGCGCCGTAATGAGTGTAAAAACAGATACATGCCAAACCCTGCGAAAAGCGGCTGCAGAAGAATCTGCAAACTCCATGCAGTCAGAAAAGGAAATATGAGATACAACATGTTTACAATACTAAATACCGCTGTCTGGTAGTTTCCTGCATGCGGCGTTCCGGAAAAACTATAAGGGTTCCAAAGAGGCAGGCGACCCTGCTTCCATTCGTCTATAGTAAATTTTTTCCATGGGTAAATCTGAGTTATAAGATCAGGCATTGCATTATTTTTTACGGGCATGCCGTATGCAGCGCTCCATGGAGGAAAAAAAGTGACGAGATACGTTGATGGAAACGGAACCGCGCCACGAAGAAAAAATGGAAACGAGAACAGAAACCAAACCACTAAAATCACAATAAAGGGAAAAATTCCATTTATAAAAAAAGATTTTTGTAACGTATTTAAGACTTTTTTTGCAGTTCCCATAATTTTATATATGTCATGACCATGCTAAATCCCTGATACATGCTTTCTATCCAACCATGAGTACCTGCCATCCATCCGAATTCTTTTATATGAGAGCGAATAAATCCCGTGACAAAGACTCGTAGAAACCTCCAGGGAGCGATCGTAGGGTGACCTGAAATCAACCTTAATCGTGCTTCCTCATCTGACCATGTATTTGTTTTCGCTACCATCTCTTCCAGGTTTCTGTGAGTATCATGATGAAGTTCATGTCTCAATGATCCGTACGACCCGTACACAATCGCTGTTTCATGAAGAGACCCTGACCACCGAACAAATGCGGGTTTATAAAATAATCGTTGCATCTTATCACCAACGGGTCTTTGAACGCCGAAGTAATAATTTTTTCTTGAAATAAAGTAACAGGTAGAATCAACCGCTCGTGACCAGCCCTGAAGCAGATCTAAAATTTCAAGTTCAAGCTCTTTTGTAACGACTTCATCAGCATCTACATATAAAATCCACACGCCCTTTGCAGCTTGAAGTCCCTGCGTTCGAAGAACCGAAAAGTCTGTGGCATTACTCGAGATAACTGTTGCGCCAAAAGTACGTGCAATTTCAGTTGTCCTGTCTGTCGAATTATTGTCAACCACGATGATCTCATCGGCCCATTTCAATGAACTAAGACATTCGTGTATCCGTACTTCTTCGTTTTTGGCGATTATTACCGCTGAAATAGTATTGGGTGGATGCTTTTTCATACCTGCTTCCCTGTTCTTCCTATCAAAAAATCAAATACAGCACGTCTTTGCACTGGTTTTCCGGTAAATAAATATTTTATGCTTTCTCGTAAAAGTGCGAATTTGGTTCTCAGAGAACTATACCTCATTCCGAGTCTATAACGATTTCGTGTTTGATAGTACGCTTGGGTTATTCCCCCTGGTCCATCCGATGACCCAGAATTTTTATGCCAAATCTTCGACAATGGTTCATACCTTAATGAAAAACCAGCGTCACGCGCTCTGAGACAAAACTCCACATCCTCGTAGTACAAAAAATACGATTCATTGAGCATCCCTATTTTTTTGACAACATCTGAAGAAAACATCATTGAACAACCGGTAATAAAAGACGTCTCGTCAGAACGCTCATACTGTCCACGGTCAATTTCATCCACTCCTCGATGAGATGCATACATATTGTCCCAATCAATAATTCCACCAGCATACCAGAGTACTTTTCCGCGTTCATCATTCTTATACCACACCTTATGATATTCAAACCCCGGAGCAAAGTATATTTTTGATCCTGCAATGCCACAGTGATATTTCTCCAGAGATTGAATCAACGCAAAGCACGAGCGGGAATCAACGAACGTATCATTATTTAAAAGCCAGATATACTCTGCTCCATGAGACAAAGCATACTTTATGCCGATATTGTTTCCTCCGGAAAAACCGATATTCGTAGGATGCTCGATACTATGTATGAATGGATATTTTTTAGATATACGCTTCACTGGATGAGTTGTTGACCCGTTGTCAACAACAATTATCTCAACATTAAGTCCCGTCACTACAAGTTTTTGAAGCGAAAGTAAACATTCCTCTGTGTCTTTCCAGTTGTTCCATACCACAAGCACTATAGCGACCTTTGTCATATAAAAAGCAATTTTTTAACTATTTGAAAATATTTTTTGACAAAGAAATTTTTTGCTTGTAGAATTTTTGCCGTAAGCAGCCAAAACCAAATCTCTTTTCCGTCTCGTGTCAGTTCATGCTCCACTTGATCCAGACGAATTTCTTCTTCATTAAATCCCTTCTTCTCCCAAAGTTTGGCAAACACGACGAAAGAGTACACACTCTGGAGTAACGATAAAACCAGACCGTGCAAGCCGTCTTTGTATCCGCCCTCTGCAAAGTATATTTTTATAAAATCTGAAACTGGGAACCGAATCGCATCAAACCAGGAAAACTGATAAGAAACACGTATAAGATAGTCAACTTCATTTTCACTATATATATCCATCTTCCGAATAAACTGCGATATTGATTCATAATTATAATGTATATACGGCAAGCGTAGTTCCGACGTCTTCCCGTCAACAGAAAGATATTCATGAACATGTTTGCATGGATAAGACCCTGTACTCCGTTTAAATAATCGAAGCTGCTTATCTGGCCACCATAACCCATGCTGTATCCACTTTTCGAATATAATATTTTTTCGAGCAATCCAGTATCCACACGCATCCGATTCTGTGTCTAATACTGATAAAATTTCTGCTTTTAAGTCGGGGGGTATTTCTTCATCTGCATCAAGGCATAAAATCCAGTCGGAACAAGCCTTAGTAAACCCAAAATTTTTATTCACATTTAACATATTGTTGTTCTTCTGCTTAAACACTTTAGCCCCGAGAGAACGTGCAATCTTTGAAGTAGCATCAAGCGACCCGTTGTCTACAACAATAATTTCGTCTGCCCATTTTACCGAAGACAAACACCTGCCAATCTTTTTTTCTTCATTCAGTGCAGAAATAACTATCGAAAGAGTTTTCATATCAAGATTTCACTCCTTCCATAATAGAAGCAATTTGTTTTCTCTCAAATACCCAAATAATTGAAACATACAAAACAAATCCACCTGTCCCGATAATAAAAAGCGGGAAGAAATCTCGGGTATGTTGAATAAAAATCATATAAAACAAACTCTGAAGCGTGATTCCAAGCACCGGAAATTGGAGACTTCTCCAAAAAGAAAATGCCGCTACGCGCTTGACAAGATACACAACGAGAGCAAGAGTGCTTGTGATAAGAAAAAGAGACAAAGCAACACCATTAAATCCAATAAGCGAAACAAGCAGCACTGTAAGTATCCATGTGCTGGAGGTCCATAATACCATAAGCCAAAGAGTCGTTTTTATCTTCCCTAAGGCATTTAACGCATTGGTAAGCGGAGTCGAAAGACTTGCGATTGCTGAAGCAATTGTAAAGAGATAAAACGATATAAGAGCAGGTTCCCATTTGCTGTATCTTGGGATGAGATCGATAAGAGGACGCACAAAAAATAACAAGCTTATGGAGATCGGGAAAATCGCTACAGAGAGACCGAAAAGTGTTTTCTCTATGGCTTTTCTTAAAAGCTCCTTTGAATGCTGTAATCGCGAGAATGCAGGAAAAGTAACGCGGATAATACTGTCCATGATGAGTCGAAGTGGTATTTCGGCCCATTTTTTCGCCCACCCTATATATCCAACTTGGGCAAGCGGCAGTATTTTCCCTAAAAATAATGTCAGCAAATCATCTTTCAGTAACGCTAAAAATGAATTAAATTGAAACGGAAGCCCGAATGTCATGAGTTTTTTTGCCGTTATCAGAGAGAAGCCTAGTCGTATACGCCAGGGAGAAACGTAATAAATAGCAACAAGTCCAACGATAGCCCGAACAAGTACCGCCCAGGTAAAACTTGATATGCCAAATCCCTTCCAGGATAAAAATACGGCTACAACATAAAATCCAAGTGTTTCTAATATCTGAGGAAGAACGAGCTTATGAAATTCAAGTTTTCGTTCCAGGAGCACCGATGGAATCGTTTTTAGTGAAGACAAAAAAAATGAAATCAGTAGACCATACAAAAGGTATCTACCTGCATCCTCCAAAGCATAGAAACTCACTATCAGTGGCGAACACAAAAAAGCGAGACCCACAACAACGGAAACAAGAGTCTGCTGTATAGTAAATGTCGTTACAAGATCATCATCGGATAATTCACTTTTTTTTTGGATAAGCGCGGCTGCAAGTCCTATATCAGAAAAATACCCCAAAAATGATATAACCGCTGATACAACATAAAATACTCCAAATATCGCCGGGCTTAAGAAAATTGTGAGAAGAAATGTTGCAGAAAACGCTATGACTTGCAGCACAAATGTTCTACTCGTAAGAGCTATGACCCCTGATACAGATCTTTTTTTGATTAATGCAATATCAAGCTCGCTCATATGTTCTCCATGGTCTGTGTATAAACAAACGCCAAAGTCCCTCCAAGTCGCCTGTCGCGGTTTTCATAACCCGTACTGTTGATCCTGGATTGTCAACCCAGGTCACAGGTTCCTCATAAATCTTGTATCCCAATTTTTCAGCCAATATCAAAAGTTCTGTATCAAAAAACCATTCGTTATCAGAAACGAGCGGCAAAAGAGATGTTACGACTTTGCGGGAAACAACTTTAAAACCGCATTGTGCATCTGAAAAATGCACAAAGAAAAACATCTTAATAAGAAATATATACCCCTTGGAAGTAATCGTTCTTAGCCAATGTCTTTTTGAAACCCTTGAATTTGATAAATTTCTGGACCCTATTGCTATATCGTACCCGTGTTCAAGCGAATGCAACAGTGCTTCAAAATGTGTAAGATCTGTAGACAAATCTATATCCATATATGCCAAAATTTCATCGGATGAAGTTGTCCATGCGTGCTTTACCGCCCTCCCTCTGCCCTTTTGATCCAGATGCAATGCAATGATTCGTTTATCTTTCTTTGCAATACCGAGAGCGATATTCATCGTGTCGTCATCTGACGCGTTATCAACAATGGTTATCTTCCAAAGATATTTTTTAGGAAGAGTCTTAAGATACGCCTTTAAGCGCGAAACAGAATCCTCTAGCTCTGATTCTTCATTGTAGACTGGTAAAACAACATTAAGAGATCTGTTTTTTGCCATAGTATATTATACTCAAAAAAACACTCACGAGAGAAATAATGTTTCCGAGAGTCTCAATAGGTGTGCTATTATGCTTTGCATCGACAATATGCGCTCCTTTTACAAGTGCAATATTAGGCATGCCCCTATCCAAAGACACACGAGAAGCTACTCCGTCGGTCATGACGCTCCAGCCAGGAAGATACGACATGCCCAAACGTACGTCGCTATTTTCCTCTGCATATAGATCCCACTGTCTCTTTACGGACGTTGAAGAGTAATGACTCAAAACCCCTATAAGCCCATCTACAGCACCGTAGGCTATCATGGTGCCATCAGATTTTTTTCTATCAAACCCATGGGGGAGATATTCATCGGAGATCTGAGAATATTTTACTCGAATATCCTCAAGGCTCACCGTATTTGACTTTCCAAAATCATAGATATATTGCGGGGTAAACAATTTTAACGATATAGCCAATGTAAGTCCAATGGTTACCAAACATACAAAAGCCATCTGAATACGAAATTTATTAAGTAGCGACAGGGACCACGCTCCAATAATCGCTATCCCAAAAACGACAAATACTAAAAATCGCCAAGGATACTGTATGTATGCCAACAATGGCACAAATTTCCAAATCCATTCCGACCATTGAGTCATCATATAAAGTGACAGTACCACTAAGACAATGGAGGATCCCGAAAGTACGAGATTTTTTTTACCCCGAAACCAAAAAACTAAAATAGATCCGAGCGAAAAAATAAATACAAAAATTTTCCCGAGCCTAAAAGACAAACCATCGACACATCCAGGGACAGAACCGCCAAAACCCCACGCTGAACTCCAAAATTGAGATATACAAACAAAATGATCTTTAAAATCCGCGCCGCCGCCCACCTGAGAGGCTACGTTGGTATACCCCATCTCAACCAGAGCAGGAAGCCAAAAAAAGCTCGACAGAGCCATCCCTATACCAACCAACGTCATGCTCGGTAAAACATACGATCTAATCGATTTCTTCTTACTAAAAAATGCAAAAAACGCGACGCATAAAATTTCAATGACGCACAATAACACAACGATGAAGCCAAAAACTGTATGCGAAACTATGACACCTGCAAGTCCGATTGCCCCGACGATTGTAGATCGAAAACCTTTTGATGCATGCATCAAACCATAGAGCACCAAAGGCAGGAATGAGAGAGTCCATAGCTCGCCAACAGCACCACGAACATACAACTGCACAGCATGATACGGCGCGAAAACATACAGCACTGCACCGAGTAATCCGGGGAAAAAACCAAAAAATGAGTACAATACCAATCCCATCGTCATTGCCGGAAGTATCATGCCAAGACCCATCATGATCTTTGTTGCATCAAGAGGAGAAAACCCTATCAGGGAAAAAAAAGAACCGATATAATATGGCAAAGGCCCATAAAAACTGTATAAAGGGTATCCGAATCCGTATCCCAAGTCTCTCACCCAGCGAACAGGAAATTGTCCATCCTTCAATGCTTCGGTCATCTCTACAACTCGCGCAATCTGCGTGTCATCGTGCATCGGAAAATACCCTCGCTGAAACAGCGGATAAACTATTGTAAGCGAAATTATAAACACCAGGCATATAAATAATAATCTCTGCAATGCCTGAGCTCCTCCGAACCAGAAATATAAACGCTTCATACTTCTTTACGGCTTGTTTTTTTTATAAATCCATAAACAACAAGAGACAAAAACGAAATGCTGTCTGCCGCAAAACGAAATGGAGTCTCTCGAAACTCAACGACCAGAGTATGAGTACCCTCGGGAACTAGTATATGCATTAATCCAAACGACGAGGTCTTAATACCAGCGCGCTGACCGTTTAAAGACGCCCCCCATCCTGGGTAGTACACGCTATTTACCTGTACGATAAGTGGCTCTTCAGCTACTATCTTTGCTGCAATACGCTGTGAAGACTGATAGGTAATATCGAGAACACCCTTCCCTTCGTATATTTCAATTCGTTTTAGTGCTCTATGGTCTTGAGATTTTGTAGCCCATCGTGGCATAAATTCATTCTTTACTGTTGTGGTCGCTTCATTTGTCGTGTAATATCCCATTGGCCTATCAACAAATCGTATACCTGACAATACTGAAATTGCACAAAAAACAGCCAGAGCTATAAAACTCAATGAGACTAATTTTTTCCTCGATGAAGTTTCGATAACTTGAGATACAATAAACGGTGAAGATATAACAACGAGCGATAGAAAGCGAAATGGAAACTGAAATAAGAACCCCAAACCCAACACATTCCATAACCAAAATGACCACTGCAATGAAAATACAAGTCCGACAAAAAAAATCAGGATAAAATATTTTACATCAGAAGACACATGATCTAGACGCCTGCACAATAAAACTACCCACGCAACTATGCCAACTCCATATAAATACGTCTCTCCGGGCTTTATAAAATACCTATAAACATCAGAAACGACAATAGCGTCAACCTGGACAAATTGTTTTTCAAATATGGCAGGCATCCAAAAAAAAGAAGCCAATCCTACGCCCAACAGAGAATGGATCAGAAGATAAAACTTCTTTTTGTATATGATGTAGCCGGCGATAACCAAAAAAAACAATATCGCAAGAGAATTATGGCTTAAAATTAGAAATGCAACACTGAGGGGCAATAGCCAGATAAAAGAAAATTCTACTGCATAAAGGGATGCAAAAAACGGTAAAAATGCAAGCACTTCGCCTACTGACCCCCTCGTGTACATATCGTATAAAAGATACGGTGAGACAATAAATACAAACGTACCAACCGATGCACTAAGCCTCGCAAACTTTTCGCGAAGCAGTTTGTACAAAAAGAATGAAGATCCAAGCACCGAAAAAGCGAATATTAACTTAATGGCATGTACAAAGGAAATTCCTACCCCGCGAAGAGCGGTACCTATATAAAGAAACCCTGGATACAAAAAATTTGACACTGGATACCCGTAGCTCTGGTTTAATCTTCCTAAAAATCGGACCGGAAATTGACCATCCCGAAATGATTGATAAAATGCACTCAGTCGAATGATCATCCACTCTCCGTCATCGCTTGCAAAAAACCCGGGATGCAATAACGGCCACAATGAAAGAGAAAATCCAACGAGTAACAAAATAACGATAAAAACAAGCATCCGGTGATTTTTCATAATGCTTGTGAAGCATGCGTGTCTGATATCACTTCAAACAATCGGAGGGGTATACTCTTCCCTCCGCCTTTTTGTTTCTCAAACACAAGCCTCATTGGCCATGATGGTATAACCTGAGACTGATAGAAAACAACAAACGTGGGCTTAATCCTCGCATCCTCCATTATCTCTTCAGGAATTGTCTTTGGAACCGGCCAAAAACCTTTAATCTTGATATTTGGATTATCGACATAATAAAGCTCAATAGCGTATGGCATTAATCCAAAGGTACCCTCAGTATATACGCTAACCTTACCGCTCATTGCCTTTTGACCTAAGAATGCATTCACCTCCGGCACTCCCCATCCTGAAGGCCAATCATCTATATACTGACCTTTATCCGATTTAGGTATAGGGGCTGTGAGAGGAGACGATAAAATAAAATAATCTATGTACGCAGACGGAATGAAACAAAAAAGAATTACTAAAACAGCCGCAAGCTTATTTTTTAAAACTCCAAATACTGTCTTAAATGTCAAAGCAGAAAGAATCAAAAGAGGCATAACCATAAAAAATATGAATCGCGGGTACAATACTCTGCCAAATAACGCGAGTCCTACAAAAGGAACAAACCACCAGAGAAAGAGCAATATTTTTTCTTTCACATATTTTCCTAATACAAAAACAGATAAAATAACCGAGAAAACTATCGGCCAAGTAAGATACCCTTTAACCCAATCAAACATTCCCGATAAATTCCCCTCCAAAAATCGATACGGATGAAGAAGCCATTCTGACAGAGGATAGACAAAAACCGAATCTTTTTGTGAAATCATGCTAAACAAAGGAGACAATCGGAGAACTCCATAAAGCGCTTGGGAGATGACTAGGCTTATAAAGGCAAGCCCAAACCATAGTAACAGTCTTTTTTTCCACTCTTTGTGTTTAAAATCAAATAAAACAAGAGTCATCGGAAGAAGATATAGACTCAAAAATCCGGATGTTTTATTGAGCATCCCGAGCCCAAGTGTCATACCAAGCATAAGTGCGATATCAAGTCGAAGCGATCGCGCGAGAACGATGCTAAAAAACAAACTCCATACAGAAAGAGCCGCGACGAGTGAGTCATACAGCGCAAGCCTGTCATACATGAGTGAAAACGGTGAAATGATATATAAAATCGCAGTCAAAAACGAAATTTTCTTATCTTTAAAGAGGTAGTATGATAGACAAACAAGACCTATAAGCGTCAAACATCCGGCGCTAACAGACACGAATCTGCCTGCAAACAGCGGATCATGAAAAATTTTTAGATATACCATCATAATCCACGTAAACAATGGTTGCTTGCCATCTACAAGCGAAATAAACCTCCAGCTTGCATCTCGGGAGCCTATTTGAGACCAACGGATATATATGGCCTCATCAGTAAATATTGGAAGACCGGTAAGTGCATAGAGCCTGCTAGAAAAGTAAACGATAAACACGGAACAGAGAGCAAAAACTACGGCTATCCAATTTTTTGGTTGAGAAAACTTCATATGTATATTATACGAGTTTATGTGCTTCGAGAGCAAAATTACGATCTCCTCATAATGCGCCGTGCAAACAACGCCCCCGCAACGGCAAATGAGCAGAAAACTGGGAGTACTGTTACCAGCGATTTCCATAGATTGGCCGGAGAATCCCAGTTGCCAAGATAGAGATATGGCGCATACCGTAAAAGTAGGGCCAGGGAGGAACCATAGAGAATGACAAAAACTTCAGTAGATTGCGAGAGAAGAGACATAAAAGGAACCAGCCAAAGAAAATACCACGGTAATACCTCTCTTTGCAAAAGAACCAGTGCAAACCCTAAAAGCATACAGCTCAAGATGACTTTTCTATTCCACTTCAAAAAATATGCAGGGATCAAAAAAATAGTCATAAACTTAAGACCTATCGAGCTCACAAAAAGAAAAAACGATACCCATCGCTTCTTCTCAATAAAAAATACATACGCCCAGAGTACGAGTGCCATCATGATTATATCGTTATGAGGACTGATGAGCGACTCAATGACAACCAGCGGATTGAACGCAAAAGCGACTAAGATTAATTCCGAATTTTTTAATTTCTCCTTCTTTGATGCAGCATACAGTGCAACGCAAGAAAGCACATACGACAGAGAAAATAACCCTTTTAAAAGAAATACAAACGGGAGGAATGCTCCAAAACTCAGTAAATACACTGGAAGAGTGAGTACTATCCATAAAGGAGTATATGCGCTTGGAAGATGAGTCCATCGCATAAATAAAATCCAGGGATCAAATCCTGTAAAGTCCAAAGGGATAACCGCATATGGATTTTTATGATACAAAGCAACCGTTTTTGCAGTAAACATATAGTTAAAAAAATCATATGAAAAGGCTGGGTAGCTTATGAGAGAAATACACACAATGACGAATATCACAGTCCAAATAATGTGAAGAGGCAATTTTTTCTTATGTGAAAAATATACCATGAGCGCATACAAAGAAAACCAAAAAATCAGGAGGACTATATATAAAAACGTGGACAATGGTCTATCGAAATATCCAATACTCTGAAACCAACGCTGGCTGCTTTGAATAATTCCTAACTTTGAAACGGCAAGGCCAAGATCAATCTGAGTAAACGAATAGAGTAGAAGACCAAGAGATGCGAAGCTGTACGCTATGACAATAAACCGTTCCCGCAGTAACATATACCTTACTCACCTTTCTTTTCATATTCACCTAATAAAGCATTCAAGCGAATGAAAAGGATATCCGAAAGACCCTGTAATGAATCCCAAAGCGGATTTACTCTTCTGGTCTCTACATAGTGCCACTCTACCGGAACCTCCCGAATAACATACCCTCTTCGTTTTCCTATAAAAAGAACCTCTATGTCAAACCCTGCCGTAACCATGGATCCGGATACTATCCGGGGTTTAGCATAAAGCTTCAAACGGTTCATAATATCCAGTGCAACTGGACGACGAAACGCTTTAAATCCGCATTGGGTATCCGTAATTCCCGAAAGCCCAAGCACGATTGAGCGTAAAATCATAAATCCCCGCGCCATAATAAGCCGAAGCAATGGAGCACCTTCACGTTTTGTATTCCTAGAACCTATGACTACATCATACCCTTTTTCAAACCACGGAAGTAATTTTTCACTTTCTCCAAGTGGAGTTGCCTGATCCAGATCTGTAAAAAGCACAATCTCTCCTTTTGCCATTTTTATGCCCGAAATGACCGTAGATGCCTTCCCCTGATGAGCACAATGAAATGCAGTAAAACCTTTGTTGTTTTTTGAAAATTCTTCTATCAGCGTCTTTGTGCTATCCGTAGATCCATCGTCTACGATGAGCACTTCCCAGGTATACGATCTGTGTTTTAGGTACTTTGAAACTTTTTCAAGTACACCAAGACGAATGTTTGTTTCTTCGTTATACGCCGGAATAATAAAAGATACGTATGGGTTCATATTTTCTCTTTACTGCGACATGCTATGCACCAGCTTATGTATTGTAACAAATGGAACCGTCTTGGTTTCTACAATTTCTGCTCTCCCGAATCCAGCAATTTCCCAAAGAGGGTGACCTAACGGTTTACAATCAATGATCTCGCAAAGAACTATAAGTCTATCAGTAACCGTTATTCTCTCAGGATCTATAACAGTATTTTCAATTGTCACTGGTGGATTACCCCAAACCTCAAAGAAAAACCTGTATGCGTGATCAGAGTTCTGACCGGTAATAAGAGCAAAATTAAACGGTTTTCCTTCAGTCATCTGGTACGCCTCCCAAGAAATCCTGCGGACCTGTTCCAGTTGTCGGTTGGGAGGATACCAAAACGGCATTCCAAGCCAGTTTATGTATACGAGAAAAACCAAGGATACAAAAGATACCAGCCAAACATATCGAAATCGCGCTATCCAAGACAAAAACACCGAAACTATGAGAAATGGTGCGGGAAAGAAAATACCAAAATAATATTCGTATATAGATCGTCTATAAAAACCAAAACACATAAGCGGCACCAAGAGCCAAAGAAATAATAAAAGTGCACCGTTTTTATTCCAATGCATTGGAATAAATTTCCTGAATATCACCTGAGAACGGACAGTCAAAAACAAAAAGACGGTTGATAAAAATGCAGCAATAAAAGTCAAAATGACCCAAAGATGTATTTGAATTTTTGAAAAATTATCATAAATATCTCTTTGCGGCAGTCTCAAAACCAAACGTCCGAACAATCGAAAGAAAACATCGTAGAGAATTGACGCATATTGAGCTAGAGCAAACCCTGTGTCTTTTCCTTCTAAAATAAAATTGATAATCGATCGGATATTCGCAAATCCGTGTCTTAATTCAAACAAAAGGAATGGTGACGCTCCGATAATAAACCCAATAACAAGAGATACAAATATTTTAATAAATGCACGCCTCCGAAACAAAAATACCCACAACAAGACCAAAGGGAACAGAAATGTGAATAGATAATGCAATTGAATACCAATACCAAGACATATTCCTGCAAAGCACACATATCTATTTTTTTGTTCCTGAGAATATTTAAATAATATATAGACAAGAAGTGTCGCAAAAAACGGCACTACATTTGGATTCCACGATGATCTTGAATACGCAATCACTATCGGAGAAAGTGAATATAATAACGACGCGATGATTCCGGTTCTATAGTCAAAAAAATCTTTCCCTATTCTATAAACCAGATACACCGTTAGTATGCCAAAAAGTGCAACCATAACGGCAGGTCCGGTTGGATCCAAATTCCATAACCAGAGAAAAGGAAGCATAAAATAGTAATATATGGGTCCCAAAAAAAATCCTCCAACAGATGCAGTGGGACCAAGAAGAGTAAATTTATGGTCAACGATCATTCTCTTTACGATCAATACATCTCTCCCTTCATCTCCAAGAAATGTCATATACTCTGAAATTTTATACAGCCGTAGATATGCACTGAGGAGGAGCACGGCCACAAGAAGTATGCTTTGAAAAAAGATCGAATGACGCTTTACAAATGAAATAAAATTCTGCATACGTTGAATAATTTTTAATGTTTTTTCCAAATGACAAGCGAGTAGAAAACGTAATTCCAAACAAGAAGAAGCGCGGTACCAATAAGAAAATAAAGGAAGTATCCTTCTTTACCAAAAAACGCAATTCCAAAATAAATAGTACCTGTCTGTATCAGAATCACTCCGAATGCTGAAGTAAAATAAAACTGAATAAGTTTTAATACATACTCTACAGGTGATTTAACTTTTCTCTCTTTAAAGGTCCAGATATTGTTCAAGTTAAAATTTGAAAATATGGCAAGGGTCGCCCCTATAAGATTCGCCAAAATCGGAGAGACACCAACTGATTCATGAAATACTTTGAGCACCACCGCGTTCACAACAAACCCAAAGCCTCCAACTACCAAAAATTTCAAAAAAGAGCTAGTCATAAATGCTTTACTTCTCTCTGATCCAACGTAATACAGCACATTTCGTATATACTCTGAAGGAGCGATTTTTGACTTCCCGTATCTACGATCTGTAAATTGGATCGGTACTTCAGAAACGTTTGCGTGCAATTTTAATATTTTATGAAGAAATGCTATCTGAAACACATACCCGCTATACGAAGATAACTCGTCTTGTATTTTTTCGAAAAATGATTTTTTGTACGCCCTGTATCCCCCTGTCCAATCGTGAACATGCGAATACCCAAGACCAAACCGTACAATAGAATTTCCAACGATACTGAAAATCTTCCTATGGGTTCCCCAGTTTTCTGGAATTGACCCCCCCGGGATATACCGGCTCCCAACTGCCATATCCGCACCCGAGTCAATCGCTTCTATAAATTGAGGAAAGCTCCTCGGATCATGAGAAAGATCAGCATCCATCTGAGCGAGTATGTCAGCGTGAAGTTTTGTAGCGGCATAAACAAGGCCGCGAAGAAGCGCTTTTCCTAAACCCTCTTTTTTTCCTGAAAGAAGAAAGACATCTTTATGTTTTTTTTGGTATGCAGCGATTGTAGCACCCGTTCCGTCAGGAGAATTATCATCTACGATGACATAAGAAAATGTATGTTGTTGTACCTTTGATACTGCTCTTTTTAAAGTATCAAGAAGAACAAGTATATTTTCCCGCTCATTATACGTCGGTATTATAACTGATATCCTCATACAGTGGAGACCTACACTCTCGCGCGCCAATAGTTGAGAAGATCCTCCATTGTTTTTTTGAATGGAATTTCATCTTTCCAACCTGTTTGTGCAACAAACTTTGAATTATCTCCTATGAGAATTGGCACATCAGACGGCCGCATGCGTGACTGATCCTGTTTTGTACTAACTTTTACCTTTGAAAAAGATAACAATAGCTCAAGCATTTTGCCGATTTCTATCGCATTTCCGGTACAAATGTTATACACATCTCCAGCTTCACACTTCTCAACCGCAAGAAGATATGCCCGAACCATATCTCGAACATCTGTATAATCTCGTTTTGCTTCAAGATTTCCCACATGAATAATCGGCTCCTGTTTGCCTTTTTCAATGAGTGCGATCTGTTTGGCAAAATTTGATTCTGCAAACGTGTCTCCTCTTCTTGGACCAGTATGATTAAATCCGCGGGTTCTGACTATTTTCATGTTATACGAAGAAAAATATTGATACCCGAGATAATCCATAGCAACCTTTGAAACAGCATACGGGCTCTGGGGCCGCAGGGGATTTGTTTCCTTTATCGGTACCTCATCCGGATAAACAAGTCCATACTCCTCAGAAGAGCATGCTATCTGAACGACAGGATCGATACTGGCCTGCCGAATCGCCTCGAATAAGTTAGCAGATCCTGAAACATTTACTTCAAGTGTCACTGATGGTGATATCCAAGATGTAGGCACGAATGATTGCGCAGCAAGATGGAAGACAAAATCGGGCTTAATTCGCGAAATAATTGTATACAGACTGTGTGAATCCATGAGATCTGCATCCTCAAGGATAAGTTTATTTTTAATTTCTTCTATATGATCCATTTTTGTCCTTGATCGACAAAACCCATATACCTCAAACCCTTTTGAAAGTAATAGCTCAGCCAAATGGCTCCCGACAAATCCGGCTATTCCTGTAATCAATGCTTTCTTTTTTCCTGCCATATTCCTCCTTCTTAACACGTATAATAAAAAATACCGCTCTTACATCCTTCCAACTCCATAGTAGGCAAAGCCTAATTTCTTTGCGTCCGAAGGGTCATAAATATTTCTTCCGTCAAAAAGAACCATTTCTTTCATGCCCTTTGCCAATTTTACCAGATCAAGCTGTCTAAATTCATTCCATTCTGTAACAACGCACACTGCATCAGCACCAACGGCTGCGGTGTATGCGTCGGAAGCAAAAGAGACTGTATCCGAAAGAAGCAGCTTCGCATTTTCCATCGCTATTGGATCAAAAACTGTTATCTTTGCGCCTAATGATAGTAACTTTGAGATGACGAGAAGTGACGGTGCTTCACGCATGTCATCTGTATTTGGTTTAAAGGCTAAGCCTAATACCGTAATCGTTTTTCCTGAAATGTCTCCATGGAAGTGACTCACAATCTTATTCACAAAGTGCTCACAGACTTCTTTATTTATTCCGTCTACATCCTTTAAAAGCTTAAAGTCATATCCTTTTTCATCAGCAAAAGCGATGAGGGCTTTTACATCTTTCGGAAAGCAGCTGCCTCCATATCCTACGCCCGCATAAAGAAAGCTCCTCCCAAGTCGTCTATCAAGCCCAACGCCCTCCAATACTTTCTTAGCATCGGCTCCAACTTTTTCTGAAAGCATCGCAATGGCATTTGCAAATGAAATTTTCGTTGAAAGCAAAGAGTTGGAAGCGTATTTGATAAGTTCTGCAGTTTCAATGTTGCAAAGCACTGCTTTGCCATCGATAGTTTTATGAAGCTCAAGGAGAAGTTCTTGCGCTCTTTCTGAAGTCGTACCAATGATAATTCTGTCAGGATGCATAGTGTCTGAAATTGCAGAGCCTTCACGAAGAAATTCAGGGCATGAAGCAATCGCAAAAGAAGCCCCTGCTGGCTTATTTTTTTCCAAAATTTCAGAAACTTTTTTATTTGTACCAGGAGGAACGGTACTTTTTGTCACGACCACCTTGTACCCCACAAGTTCTTTGGCTACCGATTCTGCCGCACTAAATACACTCGAAAGATCAGCTGAACCACTCGCCTTTGGAGGAGTTCCTACGGCGATAAAAATAATATCTGAAGGCACTACGGCTTCATGATAGTCTAATGTAAAAATGAGCCTCCCGGCATCAACATTTCTTTTTACAAGCTCCGATAGACCCGGTTCATAAAATGTTGCGATACCTTTTTTGAGTTTATCAATTTTTTCCTTCGTCCGTCCGACAACCCAAACAGTATTCCCAAGATCTGCAAAAACCGCAGCTGTGACCAAGCCTACGTATCCATGTCCAATAAATGCAATTTTCATATCTATTGTTTTTCTTTTGAAAAAATAGTTTCAAGTCCATTTGCAAAGGATGTCATCCTCGCACCAAGTTTTTTTATTTTATCATTACTAAGCACCGCATGAAAAGGTCTTGATGCGCGACCTTCAAAGAACTCTTCAAAACGAGCCTCTTGAACTAAATCGTTTGATACATGCAGGGTGCGTGCAATCTCTTTGGCTGCTTGATACGGAGAAAATGCCTCATCACCTACTACCTGGTACGTCCCGCATGCATTCTTATGAAGCAGAAGTTGTATTGCAGCCGCAATGTCTGGGATGAATGTCGGAACAAAAAGTTGATCCGATGGCGCTTTTATAGTCATCCCAAGCTTCAAATCGTGAGTGATCTTATGAACAAAATCTTTTTTACCGCTCTCTTTCGGACCATAAGGGTTTGCGATCCGAACAACTAAACCATAATTACCAAGACGCGATACCCGCTTCTCTCCTTCATATTTTGTTTTTGCATACCAACCTACCGGATCCGGAACATCATCTTCTGTGTACCGTTCTTTAGTTCCAGAAAATACATAATCAGTTGATATATAAAGCATATGTTTTCCTGTTTTGTTGCAAAGAGATGCTATCGAATCTGTTGCTTCGACATTGACAAGCCAAACAGAACTTTTTTCTTTTTGATCCTTTTCTTTTTCTGCTTGATCCACATCTGTTCGTGCTGCAAAATGAAAAACCCACGGTGCGTCTGAAGAAAAGATTGCTTTTTCTAGTGCAGTCTTATCTGTAATATCCACACCTGTTTCGAGACTTAAATTGGTAAAAGAAAAATTATCTTTCAGAGTATCAACAACTGACGTACCAAGTAGTCCTGATAAACCGGTTCCGAGTATGTTCATGTCTTGGGGTTATATTGTCGATCGTAATATTCTTTGTACTCTCCGCTCTTTACATGCTTCCACCAGGCTTCGTTGTCTTTGTACCATTTCACTGTATCGGCAAGCCATGTATCAAAATCAAACCGAGGCGACCATCCGAGATTTTTTTGAATCTTAGTCCAATCTACCGCATACCGTCTATCATGACCCGGTCGGTCGGCAACAAATGAAATAAGAGATTCATTTTTTCCTAAAATATGTAAAATTTTCTTAACCACTTCAATATTGGAGATATCTTTCGTAAGTCCGCCTACGCAATACGTCTCACCAATTGTACCTTTTTCTAAAACAGACTCAATTGCACGGCAGTGATCTTCCACATGCAGCCAATCTCGAACGTACAACCCGTCACCATATACAGGTATTTTTTTATCCTCAAGAGCATTGGTTATAGCAAGCGGGATTACTTTCTCCGGAAACTGATATGGTCCGTAATTATTTGAACAATTTGTGATTGTGACAGGAAGACCGAAAGTATGAAAATACGCACGGACGAGATGGTCTGACCCAGCTTTTGATGCTGAATAGGGGCTATGTGGATCGTATCTGGTATCTTCAGAAAAACGAGTGTTTTCCGCAAGACTCAAAGACCCAAAGACTTCGTCTGTTGAAATATGATGAAATCGCTTAACCCCAAGTCTAACTGATTGGTCCAGAAGCACCTGAGTACCTAAAACATTTGATTTAATAAAATTTGCAGGATCGTGAATTGATCTATCAACGTGACTTTCCGCCGCAAAATGTACTACCGTATCTACTCCTTTTAATACACTGGATACAGCGTCGACATCGCAGATATTCCCTTGAACAAACGAATATGTTGATTTTTTTTCAACTGCACGTATACTTTCTAAATTTCCCGCATACGTTAGTGCGTCAAAATTTACGATCGTATCCTCAGGATGCTTCTCCATCCAATAAAGAATAAAATTTGCTCCGATAAATCCTGCCCCTCCTGTCACAACGATCTTCATGCAAGTTTTCCTTCCTTCACCATCTGTGCGACTTCGTTATTTGCCCGCAGCAGCTCATCATATGAAGTACCTGCATCTACCCACCAATCAAGCACCTCGCATCCAAGCTTTCCCTGCGACAAATATGAATTATTTAAGTCGGTAACCTCAAGCTCGCCTCTGCCTGACGGTGTAAGTTTTTTGATATACTCAAAAACCTTATGATCATACATATAAATACCTGTTTGAGCGATATTCGACTTAGGTTCTGCTGGCTTCTCTTCTATCGACACGACAGCACCCGACGAGTCTATCTCAATGACTCCATACTGACCTGACTTTGTCGGCATTCTCACTCCAAAAACCATCGAGCCAAGAGACTTTTTTTCAAACATCTTTACAGCATTTTTAAGATCGTAATTAAAAATATTATCACCCAAAAGAACCAATATTGAATCCTCATGAGAAAATTCCTCTGCAAGAGAGATGGCATCCGCGATTCCACCTTTAGGATTTTTTTGGATTGCGTAGTACAAGCGAAGATCAAATTCTTCTCCGGATTTTAGAAGTGAGGCAAAATCTCCGACATGATCACCAGAGGTTGTAAGAAGTACTTCTTTTATCCCCGCCCTTTTCATCGATTCCAATGAATAATAAATCATTGGTTTGTTATACACCGGGAGAAGATGCTTGTTGGTTACAAACGTGAGCGGCCGAAGTCTTGTAGCAAGTCCGCCAGCTAAAATGACACCTTTCATATTCGCACCCCTTTCAAATCTTTACTACGATCGAAGCACTATCACAAAGAGAGCAATTGCGATAGCACCAATGAGTATATATTCTACCACAACTTTTCTATGTAAATCCCCAATAATACTATGATGGGCCACGCCCCATGTCGCGTACAAACATGCAGTAGTGACGCCAATCACCAGCTGAAAGCCGTGATTTCCCTGGGAAAGGAAAAACATCCACGCGCTGAGCGTAAGCATCACTATAAGAACAAAATAATGAAGGATATATCTTCCTGTACTCATCATAAGATTCCCCCAGGCAAAATTTTAGCAAATACAACTGCAAGCATGACAAAAAATAAAATATGGGCAACGTTATGCCCAGAAATCCGGACAATCTTCTTTCTCGAAATAATCCACGCATCGATAATGAGTAGCAAAATAAAACCAGAAACGACCACGAGAGAAAACGAACGTGTGAGGGTTGGAATATTCACAAGAGGTTTGTTTGTGGCGCTGTAAAATACACGTAATGCATCATTTGGAAGGGATGTAGCTTCTCCTTTTATCGATGCTCCTGACGAATCAACAATAATCGGCGGTTGTTTTTTTACTAAATCAGCCATCTGAGAAGATGATGCTCCAAACATCTGTACGACAAGCGTCGTCTCTTCGCCATTGAGTATCCCATTTACGACGGCAAAACCGACCTCCCGGTAGGCAGATTTCACAATATTTGCCTTATGAGTCGGTGAAGCCATCCACGCATCAACGACATTTTTACTCGTAGTAAAATTTTTCGCTAAATTTTCACCAGCTACAGTATACTGATACCCCTGAGCCACTATAAAATCCCAGGGAGTCACTCCCTTTGGACTCACATGTGCCCAATAATTATTGGCAAACATGTCTTGAGCCTTTTTATAGGCTGCAACAGATAATTTTTCGTTCAATACTACTGTTGCAAGGCCGATTTTTCCCCGCTCAATATTCGTATCGTCCAAAAGCGATTGAACGTAAATATCCGTGGCATACCCTAAAATATTTGGAAACGCATGGTGAAACGAATCTATAAAAAAGTAGAAAGCTACAAAGAGAAGCGCATATACAAAAAGGTACTTTGCATGGAGTGCTTTTGGTTTGAAGTTATTGGAGTGATGCGGAGTCAAAAAATGACGACAGTAATCGGTAATTCTCATGTATATCCATCATATCGACATCTTATCCGCGAAACAAGTGACCCCAGTATCATTCGTAGACCGGTTCGACCGACCTCAGTTTTCCATTCAGTGGAATGCCTAACAAAAATTGAAGCGTATTCGCCACCGATACCCCAACGCGTACCCCTGTAAATGACCCTGGGCCGAGAGCTACTTCAAGCTCGTCAATATCTTCAAAAGTCACCTGTTGTGATTTCAGATTTTCGGAAATTGCCTCAAGCACAACCTGTGAACGTTTCTCCCGTGTAAGAACGACCTCATTCATGATCTTTTCTTCTTTCGTAAGGATCACTTTTGTTTCTGTCTGATCGGTAGTATCAATGCAAAGTTTCATATGTATACATCTTCTTCTAGTAATTGTACCGCTCCAGTCCTCACGATTACTACTGGATTCTTTGTACAATCTACAACCGTAGATGCTTGTTTTACTACGCATGTCCCAGGCACCACTAGGTCTACTAGGGCTGTGAGGCGTGCATCGAGCTTTTCATAGACATAAGGAGTCTTGTCTCCATGAAAATTTGCTGAAGGTCCGAGAATAGGTACTCCGAGTTGCCGAATGAGTGTTAAAGGAATTTTATGATTTGGCATACGAAGACCAATGTTTCCGGTCCCACCACGTATCGGTGAATACACTTTATGAGAATCGCAAAAGGAAATTATTGTAAGTGCGCCAGGCCAATATTTTTCCATGAGCGTAAAAACTACTTTTGGCGGATTTAAAAAATATGTTCGTGCCATATCAATAGATGATACAAGCACGGGCGTTGCATGATCCACACTCCTTTTTCGAAGTTTAAACAGTCTGTCAACCGACTCCTTACTGTCAATTCTGCAGCCGATTCCAAACGCTGTGTCCGTGGGGTAAATGATAATTCCTCCGCTTTGAAAAACTTTTACTGCTTTTTCTAACATATCATTTTGCTTCATATATTATCCTAAGACATTTAGCACGATCTCACGAGATGTATCCCCAATGACTTCTATACGTACATCTATCCGCTTTGATGGTAAAAATTCCGAAATCTTTTCCGACCATTCAATAAGTACTATGGCGTTGGCGTCCGACAAGACCTCTTTCATGCCAATGGCCATAGCGTCTGACGCATCAAGCATACGATAAAGATCAAAATGCCAAATCGTTTTTTCTTGTATCTCGTATGTTTTTGAAATGGTGAATGTCGGAGAAAGAATCCGGGTCGTAATTCCAAATTCTTTCAGAAATCCTTTTGCAAAAACGGTCTTCCCGCTCCCCAAAATCCCCTGAAGACATACCAATCGCCGCTTTCCAAATATACCATTCTTTATGCCTTTTGCGATTTGAACGCCAAAGTCGTAGGTATTTTTAGAAGAGTTGGAAATTATTATTTCTTCTGACTTCATTGGTACATTTTACACTTTCATACTATGAGAAGGAAAATTTCTTTGCAATATAAATAACCGAAGCCAAAGAAAATACCCCAAGGCCTGCTGCAATAAATCCAAAGGTAACTGCCATCATTTTATCAATTCTCGGTGTATTATTAGATGTATTGCTATCTGTAGTCACACCAAGAACGGACCCATCTGACGCTATGACCGTTTTTTCTTGAATGAACGCTTCATCGGTATCAGCCAAAACATCATTTTCATCTTTTAAAGAAATACTCGGAGAGGGAACGCTTTTTGTACTCATCGAAGTAGGTGTCTTTGTACTACTGGTTGGAGTGGAAGTGGGAGACGGTGTACTCGTCGGAGTCGGTGTTCTGGTGGGAGTTGGAGATGGCTCAGGAGTAGGGGTAGGAGTTGAAGTTGGAATTGGAGTCGGAGTAGAAGTTGGAACGATGGGATTTAAAGGCAAAGAATTCAACGATTGAAAACTTGTACCACAACTATTGTCTGTATTTAAACACGCTCGAACAAAAAGCAGTTTTGCCTCATCCGTTGATGAGGATTTAATCCTACATCGAGTTAATCCTGACCAATATCCATCTACCCCTATAGCAACTTGAGGCATATCTACCCATGCGCCGGAAGAACCTGTGTCATCAAGCCATTTTGAACTTTGCGAATTAAATGTCTGCCCGTCGTTTAGGCTTGAGGTATTTCCACCAATTCTACATTTGACAAAATAATTACTTCCTGCGACAGCCCCACTCATCGTTGCGGTGAGAGTAAAGGCATCGCCGATTACAGGGGAATTTATATCGACGCTCAATGGGCTTATGCTGACTGCAAAAACGGGGTAATTCGATAAGAATAAAAGGACAAAAAAAAGAATCTCTGCCCGAACAACAGCTGAAAGAAATAGTCGATTATTGAACATGCAGATAGAAGCTCACTGCTCCGTCTCCGTGTTCAATATATTTAATCTTAATAATACTACTTGTCCCACATGCTTGACTTGAGGAGTATAGTAATCCATCTTTTGGAGCACGAATTACGGATGAAGTCTTACTTACCATGTCTATACCCGTATGTATTCCACCACTATATGAATACCTCCATGACCACGGAGTCTTTCCGAAATGCTGAGTAATTATGACATCTCCTTCAAGCGGCCATCCCCAACTTCCGGAGCCCATGCGAACTCTCGCACCAATTTGATCATCGTACACATCTCTTGATGATACATACTCCTCACCATTAACCCATGCGCTATTTTTTCTAATTTCAAAATGAAGATGCGCCCCAGATGAACACCCAGGATACCCTGTATTCCCTACTAAGGCAATCGGATCACCTTGTTTTATTGTGCCTATTTTGACGCTATCAATGAGGGCACGATCAAGAGCTTGCTTTTCTGCAAGCGCTTGAGCCAGTAGAGTCTGGTACACAGATTCATTATTTTTGGTTTGCTCGAGGAGCGCCTGTTTATCTTTTTTCTGGAGATTTAATGCTTGTTTTTCGCTCTCTAATACTGCCTGTAGTTTCTGTTGTTCAACTTTTTTCTGCTCCCTCTGATTCTTTCTTTCGCTTAAGGTATTTTGTTCTTCCTGATGAACGCGATATTTCATTGTTTCTTTTCGCTGAATATAAGAGAGATACACTCGCCTTGAAAAAAAATCTGCAACATTTGAGCTAAAAAACATAACGCCAAAAGGAGAAACTTGAAGTCTCTTGTATGTTTCGGGGATCCGGTGAAGAATGAGTTCCAATCTTTTTGTTTTTATATTCTCAAGCTCGTCAATATCACGAGTAAGAGAATCAATATCGTCTGACAATTTCTTTATCTGTCCTTCTGAAGCGCTAATCTTTAGTATGCTAAGGGCAATAGAAGAATTAAGAATTGATATCTGCTTAGAAAGAGTATTCTCTTGACCTTGAAGTTCTGCAATCTTATTCTGTAAAGCCTCAATGCTGTTAGATTCCTCTGCAAAAACACTTCTCGACTGGAAAAATATAAAAAACGTTATACAAAAAAGAGCGAATAACTTTTTCATAACAGAACTAACACGAAGTGTCATCGCAGATATCGATTCACTGACACAATCCCACCGAGGCATCCGAGGAGGAACCCGAAACACGAAAGCGAACCGAGCATTATGATCTGGAAGAGAATAAATGCCTGACCGGTAAGAGAATTAAATATAAGCGCGACATCCGGAACAATCCCAAGAAAACTCATAATTGGCTCTCTTAAAAGAATCGTAACGATACTAAGCATGACCCAGCTTAATGCCCCCCCGATGACTCCATACATCCCTCCCTCCAGTACAAAAGGGGAACGGATATATGACGGAGACGCTCCGATAAGCTTTAGTATCTCTATTTCGTCTTTTTTCGTCGCTATCCTCATGCCTATAACCGTCATAATGGTAAGAATTGAATTTATAGTGAGAATTCCCCCGAGGACGCCACCGGTGATGCGTATAGTATTTGTCCAGGAAATGAGTGAATCGACCACATCTTTTTGGTAATCAATAAGCTCCACTCCCTCAACACCATTTACGAGCGATTCCAAATCTTTTAACATACTCGGGTCTTTTGCATTTACCTCAAGCGACGCAGGGAGAATATCTGAAGATACCATCTCAAGAAGCAACGGGTCATTTTTGTTCTGATCCTGGTAAAATTTTAGCGCGTCTTCTTTTGAGATATACTTTGTCGATTCAATTTTTCCGCTGTCAGTAAGAATTTTTTTCACATGTGTCACTTGTTCTTCGGTCGCCTTGTCATTAAAAAACACCATAAGCTGCGGCTTAGACTCGAAAAACCGCAGCACACTCATAGACCCAAATGTTGCAAGCACAAAAAATCCTGTCAATAGTATAGTGATAAACATCGACAGTATGGCCACGAGGGACTGATATGGGGATCTTCGTATGTGCTTCCACATTGTTTTCGTAATCTTCATAGCTATGTATCTTTTTTTCCGTGTATCTCTTTCTTCTTATCATCCTGCCGCTTTTTCTCATGCTTTTTTTCATACCTGTATTTACCTTTTAACTCATCGCTTACGAGATTTCCTTCGGATAAGGTTATGGTTCTTTTTTTCATGTCATCTACAATCGTTGTATTATGAGTCGAAACGATGACTGTGGTGCCGAGCTTTTGAATCTCTTCTAATATTCCCATAATTTCGCTCCCGGTCTCAGGATCTAAATTTCCAGTTGGTTCATCTGCTAAAAGTATCTTTGGGCCTCCAATTATAGCCCTGGCTATCGCTGTTCTCTGAAGTTCGCCTGCGGAGAGTTGCAACGGAAATTTATTGTCAAAATCCTGTAAACCAACGAGCGCCATAACATCGTGCACGTCTTTCTCAAGCGCGCTTCCGTGTTTTCCTAAAATTTCAAGGCCGAGAGAAATATTTTCAAAGACTGTTCTGTCTGTCACGAGCTTCCCATCCTGAAAAACGGTACCCACGTGACGCCGTAAAAGATGAATTTCTGAATTATTAATGGCTTTGAGATTCCAGTCGCCGACAAATATATCTCCTGCTGAAGGAAGGATATCTTTTATAAGTAGTCTCAGAAGTGTTGTTTTGCCTGATCCGGACGGGCCAATAAGAAACACAAATTCGCCGTCCACAACGGCAACAGATACCTCGTGAAGGGCATGTTGATTACCGTAAATCTTTGAGATGTTTTCAAGTCGAATCATGATAGGTCACAAATTGGAATTATTTTACTATCTCAACTTTCCCAACATCCATAAGCCATGAGGCTTTTTTGGCAGCAACAGTTTGACCGAAAACTTTCACCTTTTTTCCGACATACTGATCCAGATCAACGACCGATGAAAGTAAATATGCGGTCTGAGACGGACCTCCGTCCCGGATGAGCTTATGAGTTCCTTCTCCATTAAACCCTCCGCTATCAAGCGTTCCTTCTGCCGAATCTTTAAACGTTTGCGTGTCTTTTGCGCTCATAGTAGGATTTGTATTTTGATTCGGTACGTTACTTGCCGCTGAAGAAGAACGAAATTGTCGAGACAGAAACCAGCCCATAACAACACCTGCAACTATCATGCATCCATAAAATGACAATACGATTCCTTTTTTCATCTATGAAAAATTGCAACCCTCAATAACAGGAAACGGTTTGTCCGTTCTCCTTTTGTTAAAGGTTTTGGTTTGTAAATATTTCTTAGGCCTTTGCCTTAACGAATTTAATCAACCATCTATCCGTGAACAGC
>JACREM010000044.1 GCA_016218215.1 Candidatus Gottesmanbacteria bacterium
CTCCCGAAGTATGTTCCTTCTTTTATCATCGGGATTACCCATCACCGCAGCTCTCGATCTGACAGCTGATGTCGTCATAAAAAAACAAACAAGTAATCTCATTCGTTCGAGCCGCGACATGATCCTTGCCGGAAAAACACTCTCGGAGGGGTTTCGTCAAGCAAAATCAAAGATGCCGATTATAATGATTAAGCTCATAGAAGCCGGAGAAAAAACAGGATCACTCGACCGCTCCATGCAGGACATCTCTGAATACTTCGATTACCAGGTATCCAACACGCTTAAAATCCTCATGGCACTTCTGGAACCTGTTATGCTCGTCCTCATCGGCGGAGTCGTCGGCACGATGATGCTTGCTATTATCACGCCTATCTATGGACTCATCAGTAAGGTCGGAGCACGGTAGCTATGCAATCAGATCAAAAAGGATTTACTATAAGTGAGCTTTCACTTACTATCGGCATCTTCGCAATACTCTTTGCCATAGGATCGATTATACTTTTGCGCGCACAGCCTACCACCGCACTCATAACAACAGTCGATTCATTTGTCGCAGACACAAAGCAACAACAAATAAAAGCAATGAGCGGATTTACCGGAAATGGAGCTACGGACGATTCTTTTAGTATATTTATCGCTCAAAACAGCTATGCACTTTTTCGGGGGACGGCATATAACGCGCAGGATACCGAGAATAATCAGATACAATTTGACGCGAGTCTCTTAGCTTCCACAACATTTCCCAACAGCATACTTTCATTTCATAAAGGAGACGGTGAAATTGTTGGATTCCAAAGTGGCTTAGACACTGTTACGTTTCAACATACGACAACCGGAGGGCAAAAAACCATAAAATTTAATCGGTATGGCACGATTATTTCAATTCAATAACTGTATGAAAAAAAAGTATCTTACTCGGGGACAGGCTCTGGTAGAATTTCTTGTGGCATCGGCCCTCGCAGTCCTCATCCTTCCGTCACTTCTTACAGGACTCGTGTCTTCCAGACTTGGAAAGGCACAAACAAATCAACGCCTCGAGGCTACAACCCTAGAAAAAGAGGCACAAGATGCTCTACGTAATATACGAGACACCAGCTGGAGCGCAATTTCCACAAACGGCACATTTCATCCAACTTCATCTTCCTCCACCTGGTCACTTTCTCCTGGAAGTGAAACAGTCAATGGATATACGAGATCGATAATCGTGGCAGATACATATCGCGATGCCAATGGTGCAATAGCCTCAAGCGGGACCCTCGATCCATCAACAAAAAAAATCACTATATCTGTATCTTGGAATACCCCTGTACCATCTCAAGCAAGTGAAACACTCTACCTAACCCGTCAAAAAAACCTCACGTATACGCAGACAACAAACATCGATTTTAATGCAGGAACGATAAATAAAGTCACGGTCACAAATGTGTCCGGCGGAGAGATCACACTTGGCAGTGGCGGACTTGCAGATTGGTGCTCGCCGACGCTGACACTAGCAACTTTAGACCTTCCAAAAAACGGGGAGGCAAACGCAATATCTGCAATTCCCGGACGGATATTTGCAGGGACAGGAGAAAATTCTTCAGGAGTATCGTTTGCAAATATAAACGTCACAGATACCTCTCCGCCTACTTCACAAATCTTAGGCACATTTGACGGATATAAAACAAATGGTGTTTTTGACGAATCAAATTATGCATACCTTGCAACTGACAATAATGCAAAAGAGGTTGTCATTATCGATCTAACTCAACAGGACCCAATAACAAAAAAATACAGTGAGGTGGGATATTTCAATGCCCCGGGAAACGGCTTAGGGAAAAGCGTCTTTGTCTCGGGTAATATTGGATTTGTCACAGACGCAAATATGCTCTACACATTTGATCTTTCCAGTAAAACTGGATCAAGAAGCCAGCTTGGCAGTAAACAACTAACGGCAAACGGAACAAAAGTTGTCATCAATGGATCATACGCCTTTGTCTCTATCGCAGGCGCAACCCAAGAACTTCAGATTGTCCAATTTTCAAGCGACGGTAAAACGCTCACGATAGTTGGATCTGCAGACGTAAACGGACAAGCAGCCAACGACGTAAGTGTCAACGCTTCAGGAACGCGTGCATATCTTGCGACAGGAGCAGATCCAAGCAAAAAAGAATTCTTCATCATCGACACATCGTCCAAAACAGGAAATCGCCCAGTCATAGGAAGTTATGAAGCAAACGGAATGAATCCCAAAGCTGTTGCTATCGCAACAGCAAATAAAGCAATCCTCGTTGGAACCGGGGGCGAAGAGTATCAGGTAATCAATCTGACAAACGAAACAGCACCAGTACGGTGTGGAGGTATTCAGGTGAATGATGGAATAAACGGCATCGCATCCGTCATCGAGGGCGACGGAGATGTGTACTCATACATTATTACTGAAGAATCCGAAGAAGAACTAAAAATTATCCAAGGGGGTCCAGGAGGCACCTATACAAATGCTGGCACATTTACCTCATCTATATTCGATGCCGGTGCTCCATCGGCATTTAACCGATTTGATGTCACGCAAGCAGTACCCAATCAAACATCCATCGCCTACCAGGTAGCAGGCGCCGACGCAGTTGGCGGAAATTGCGCATCCGCAGTATTTTCTTTTGTCGGGCCGGATGGAACATCAAACACTTCCTATACCAACAGCGGACAAATACCATTTTCCACATCAGGTGCGTATAAAAATCCTGCACGCTGTTTTCGTTACAAAGTATCACTTTCATCGTCAGATCCATCTGCATCGCCAATATTGTACGACTTCGCTGTAAACTATTCGCCATAACATGAAAAATAAAGGATTTACTATCGTCGAAATGATACTGTATATGGGATTTTTGTCTGGATTTCTTCTCATACTCACACGTATGCTTTCAACAAGCCTCCAAACCCAAACTGAGTCAGAAGCTACAACCTCAGTACACCAGGACGGAAGATATATAGTAGCTAAACTCTCTTATGACCTAGGGAACGCCGATACCCTCGTCACACCATCTGTCGCCGGCCAATCGACAAGCTCACTCATTTTTACTATAGCGCCAACGACCTATACATACGCACTTTCAAACGGCAATCTCACACGCCAGGACGCTTTTGGAACCAATACGCTAAATAGCATCAATACAACTATCACAAACTTTTCTGTCACGAGAAGAGAGGGTGTAGGATCAAAACCAACACTTTCAGTATCTCTGACCCTGCAAAGTGTTGCTAAAAAAATTCCGGGAGTAGATACGCAAACATTTCAAACAACCATAGGCATGAGATGAAAAACAATACATTCCAAACACATTCGCATTCTATACGAGGACAGGCCTTAGTTCTTCTGCTGATTTTTGTTGGTATATCGATCATCATCACAACCTCTGCAAGCATCATTATGGCGGTAAATGCCCTCACATCCACGACATTTCAAGCGGGTATAGAAACACATGGTATCGCTGAAACAGGTGCTGAAAATGCGATATTGCGGCTCCTTCGGGATCCAAATTATGCTGGAGAAACCTTGACCATTGGATCCGATCATGCAACAGTAATAGTGACCGGGGCTGGAACAAAAACGATTACGTCAGTCGCAACATCTGGTTCATATTCACGTACTGTCACGGTTACCGCAGTGATAAATTCATCCGGTGTTACCATACAATCATGGAAACAAACATTCTAACTTTACCATCCAACCCAAGAGAGCATCACGTAGTCTTTTTAGACAAACAACGTATACAGGTATCTGATGGGAAAACCGGAAAAATTCAAAGCCTTGATTTTCCTGCGACGATTGTCCGGGATGGGGATATCGTTGATAATACATCTTTTTCTCAATCCCTCTTGCCGTGGGTCAAATCCCTCTCACTTCTTCCGGGAACCGCCTCCCTCATACTTGCAAATGGCGTATGCTTTGGCATCAATCTATCACATGACTCAGATGAAAAAAAAGACGCTGAAATATCAGCGTTCATCGAGTCTGTGCCATTTTCCCTGGTCCGAGAGAGGCAAATTACTCTTGGCATTACGCCTATGGAGATTGCGGCAAACAAAGAATTCTACGATCAGGTACGAATTATTTTAGGATCATGTGCGCTTCCTGTAGTCGAAGTTCTTCCTCTCTGTGTTTTAGATGGTGTCGCGGGAAAACGGTGGATGGACACAGAAATGGCGCAATATATTCAAAATCACAGAGAATCACTGAAACGTTTCAACTTGCTAGATCCAGAAGAAGTCCCTGTGTCAACATCCAATCTTCTGGTAAATAAAGAAAAACCCATGCAAGTATATATCCTGTTAAGCGTGTTTGGCGCATTGGTCATCATACTCCTCTATCTTCTATTTGGACGTTAAATGCATGAGTGTTAACCTTGACACTTTCTTTCAAACTGTGTTACACCTAATATAGAAAGGTAAAAAAAATATGAAAAATATCCTGTCCGCGTATAAAAAAGGGTTCACGCTCATTGAGCTTCTCGTGGTCATCGGAATCCTTGGAGTTCTTCTGACCATTGTGCTTGTGGCAATCAATCCGCAACGCCAATTTCAACAGGCAAACAATACAAAGAGGCAAAGTGATGTCAGCGCAGTCTTAAACGCTGTCAGCCAATATGCAGCAGATAACAAAGGAGCTCTTCCTTCTGCGATTACGACATCATCACAGGTCATAGCCAATACAGCAGCAGACCTCTGCGCGTCGCTTGTACCGACCTATTTGGCAGCGTTGCCATCTGATCCGCTCGTCAATAGCGGAAATGCAGTAACAGACTGTACCGCAGCGTATACAGTCGGATATACGGTACTAAAGAGTGCAACAAATAATCGCGTAACCGTTGCAGCACCACAGGCTGAGTTATCACAAACCATCTCAGTCACGAGGTAATACGATCTATAATTAGAATATAATTTCAAAAACACCCCACACGGGGTGTTTTTGTTTTATAATGTACCTTCGATCGAAAGACATTTCGCAAATAAAAGTGTCTTCAAGCGGAATAGAAGCATCAAAAAATCTCAGCGGACCCATCAGTTGGTATACATCAAGACTCGCCAAACATCACAAAATTGCAAAACATCTGTCTCACACATGGACCCAAACAACAAAAGAAGTATTGTCAGATGTGGATATCGTTATTTTTATGGCGCCTATTCATTATGACCTTGCAGTAAAACAGTTTAGTTTTAACGGAAAGCACGAGGTATGGAATATCCCTGATTTGGAAGACCTTGGCATCATGCCATCCCTGAATTCACTCGAGGAAGACTTACGAAGAATAAAATTTTCAGAAGATACATTTGAGAAAATTAAAATGAATGTCGATACACTTACGAGGCAATTTTCTACGACCGTTTCGGAAGATTCTTGAATAATTTCTTTCGAAGACTTGCGGTAGACTCTCTCCCTTTTTCCTGTATCTCCTCTATCTGAGACAAAGCCTCATCAAGGCGCGCGGACGCTTCCACAGTCAGTTTTTCACCCTTCTCTTCAAGTTTCTCGACCACTGACTCTTTAACTTTTTCTCCTTCTCGAACTAATGCCTTTCCCTTTCTTTCTAACTCATCAACTTTTTCCATGAGGTCGTCAAGCAGGTCATGACCTTTTTCTTCAAGCATCCTGCCGGTTCTCTTCCCATCTTTTGTTCCCAAAAAAAATAAAACGATTGCCCCGAGGAGGCCGCCGATAAAAAACCCGGCCCAAAATTTTACGTCTGACGGTTGGTTTTTTTCGTTATTCATCTGATGTCCTCTTTCGAAATGATGTAAGGAATGATAATCCCGCTTTCAGCCCTGCCAACATGCCGCTCATATTGACGATAGAATCGCTCGCAACACCGGAAACTTTTCCCATATCGTCAAGCATTTTATTCACTTTTTGAACAGTGATGCGAATCTCGGAAAGGATAAAAAATACCTGAATCCCAACAATCACAAGAAGAACAGTAAGAGTTATAGATACAAAGACAATAACGAGCTGTGTGACATCCATACGGGCAGATTTTTCGGATTTCTTACTTTCGTAGTATCGCTCAAATTCATCCTTCTGTCAACGCTCGGACTCGCTTATATCAAGTCCAACCTCTCGAATTTCGGAAGCGACCTTCCCGAGTCTCGACGTTGACGTAATGGTAATTTTATTTACCCCGGGAAACAGTTCTATCTGATGGAAAAATTTTCCATCACTTCGTACTATGACACTCACTCCATTGACGAGCACTGAAGCATCTGTGTCTGTACTTCCCACGACATCAATGCGCTTATCTCGAGTAATTAGCTTATGGACCGGAGACTCTATTTTCAGAGCGGGTGGAAGCTGAAGTCTTCGGTACTGAAATAGAAAATAAGAAAGAAAGAGGACTAAAAATCCTGAAACAAGAAGAACCAGAAAACGAACCGGAGTAAGACGAAAAACTGACCGTTTAAATTCTCGCTCCATAGCATGCGGTAAAATACTTTGTCGAGACACATCTGCTGTTTGACGACGAAAAAAAGCTAAAACATCTTTACTTGAAAGTCCCAGGTAGTCCGCATAATTTTTTACAAACCCCTTTGCATACGACACAGACGGGAGTGATTCATACGAGTCCGCTTCAATCGCGAGTAAAAACTTGATACGAATTTTTGTCGCTTGCTCTACGCGTTCAAGCGTATACCCCTTTTTTACCCTCATGTCCCTAAGTATGGTTCCGACAGTGTTCATATAAGTAAAAAGTCGAGAATATTATTCTTCCGAGGGTTCATTTCCGTTCGGGTGAGTAGCAAGCCATTCATCTGGATTTTTTACCAGCACATCACGCGGCTTTGCCCCGTCTCCAGGCCCAATGATCCCTGCCGCTTCAAGCTGATCGATGATCCGAGCGGCCCTCGCATACCCCACAGAAAGCCGTCGCTGAAGAAGCGATGCAGACGCCTTGTCGTGTTGACAGATAAGTCTCATAGCCTCTATAAAAAGATCGTCATTCCCACCGCCAACTCCACCCAAGAGAGACGCCTTTTTCCCGCTTTGCAATGGCTGTGTGAGCACTTCTTCTGTATACTCAACCGGTGTATTTTTGTTTTTTAGAAAATCGACCACTTTTCCGACTTCAGCATCAGATACATATGTTCCCTGAATACGACTCGGTTTGGACTGATCCGGTGGTATAAATAACATATCTCCCCGACCAAGGAGTCTCTCTGCTCCGGGCATATCTATAATTACCCGTGAATCGATCATTGATGATACGTTAAAAGCAATGCGCGACGGTACATTGGCCTTAATAAGGCCGGTAATAACATCCACGCTTGGTCGCTGGGTTGCAAGTACCAGGTGTATACCTGTAGCACGCGCCATCTGGGCTATACGGCAGATCGCATCCTCTACCTCAACCGGCGCATAGGCCATAAGATCCGCAAGTTCATCTATGAGAATAACAATATACGGCATCGCCTGAAATCCTGAAAGTTCATTGAAGGCATCTATATTTCTCACTTTCACTTCTTGAAACTGTTTATATCGTCTGTCCATCTCCGTTGTAGCCCACCGGAGAGCAGACAAAATTTTATTTGGTTCAACGATTACCGGCGTCAACAAGTGAGGAATACCATCATAGGACGTAAGCTCCACTCGTTTTGGATCTACCATGATGAGGCGTACTTCATCCGGTCTCGCCCTAAAAAGAAGCGATGTAATAAATGCATTGATGAGAACCGATTTACCGGATCCTGTCGTACCGGCGACAAGGATGTGCGGCATTTTTGCAATATTTGCAATGACAGGATTTCCGGATACATCAAGCCCTAATGCAACAGCAAGCTTGTTTTTAGATTTTTGCATCATTTCAGACTGCAGCATACGCTTGAGTGTCACAAACTCAAGACCGCGATTCGGTATTTCTATACCGACCAAATTACGGCCGGGTATCGGCGCTTCTATGCGCACCTGTCCTGTTGGCGCCGAGAGGGCGAGTGCCAGGTCGCTTGCAAGCGACGTTATCTTTGAAACTTTCGTACCAAGAGCGATTTCTATAGCATACTGCGTCACCGCGGGTCCGGTATTAACTTCGGAGACTCTGGCTGTAATACCAAAGCTTTCAAGAGTTTTTTCTATCACCGATGCGTTTTTTCGTACATCCCCGCGATCTGCTTTCTGCCCCGGACCGTCAGACAAAAGTGTCAGTGGCGGGTATTCCCAAAGCGACATATCCTGCATTGGTTCTGAAAATGGTGTATGGATGGAAAGCGAAGACTGTTTTACATCTGTTTTTGTTGGTAAAATTGCAGTCTTAGAATTTGTCGAAGGGACTATAGGTACTTTTACAATAGGGTTACTCACAGATAATTTTTCTAACTCTCCATCTTCCCCTTTTATTTTCATATGTCCAGAATTACCCATAAATGAAGGTTGTTTTGAAATCAACGGTTTGGTAAAAAGCGACACAAGCCACTCGCCTATGGCGCCAACTCCGAGAAGTACAAAATTCACCACCCGATCAAGCGAAGCATTAAAAAGAATGAGAAGTCCGACAACCATCATAAAAAGATAAAAAAGCATTGCACCTTCCGAAGATATGCGAGTCACGGTCTCTTTCCACACGAGCTCTCCTACTATTCCTGCTTGCGTCAGCACAATGAGTGGAAAAAAAGTGAGGAAATACCCAAATGGGACATGCGCTTTTCCAATCTCGGCTTTCAGCTTTAAAAACAAAAAACTCAATAAGACTAAAAACGGTGGCAGTGTATACATACCCCACCCGATATGAAGATAGAGTTCATCGCGAAATACCGCAAGCTGGGGCGTATCCCAGGAAAACGAGAGGACTATGGCTATAGCAAAAAACCAGACCCAGATAGCCATGACCGTATATATTGTTTGTTTTTTTATTTTCAATTTAAACGGATTCTTATGGTACGTTCGCTTTTTGGACATAGACCTAGTATAGACAGTGAGTCGCATGAGTTCAACCACTCTGCTATAATAGAGATACTTTCTTTGTATATAAAGAAACCTCGCCAATGGTGGCGGGGTTTCTGAGTTTATATGGATATACGAAATATTGCAATCATCGCGCACGTAGACCACGGCAAAACCACGCTCGTGGATTTTATGCTGAAGCAAACGCATACTTTCCGGGACAACCAAGCCGAGATGACCCAAACGACAATTCTCGACAGTAACGACCTGGAACGAGAAAAAGGCATCACAATCCTTGCAAAAAATACTGCAGTTTTATATGGAAAAACAAAAATAAATATCATTGATACCCCAGGACATGCTGATTTTAGCGGCGAAGTCGAGCGTGTGCTCAATATGGCAGACGGAGCATTGCTTATTGTGGACAGTGCAGAAGGACCCCTTCCTCAGACGCAATTTGTTCTGACAAAAGCACTTGAAAATAACCTAAAAATCATTCTGGTCATAAATAAAATTGATCGAAAAGACGCGCGCCCGAAGGAAGTGTTGCACGAAACTGAAGAACTCTTTTTGCATCTGGCCTCACACGAGGATCACCTCCATTTCCCAGTCATCTACGCCGTCGGCCGCGAAGGAAAAGCATGGGACTCCCTCCCGGAAGACCCAAACTCACCAGGCACGCTCGAACCATTGTTTCAGGCAATCTTAAAACATATTCCACCGCCTGCTGGAGATGTAGAGAAACCATTTAAAATGCTGGTCTCAACGCTCGATTTTGATTCATATAAAGGTTCATACGCTATTGGAAAAGTCACCCAGGGAACCGTAAAATCCGGGCAGAGCGTCGTCGTCATGTACGAACAAACAAAAAAAGGTCAGTTTAAGATAGAAAAAGTGTATGAAAGTAAAGGTCTTGCGCGAGTCGAAACAGAAGTAAGCTGTGCAGGAGATATTATTGCGGTCACTGGAATACCCGATGTTGCTATCGGCCAGACACTAACGGATCCGTCTGACCAAACAGGTTACCCAGGAATAAAACCTGAAGAGCCGACGCTTAAAATCGTCATGAGTGCAAACACGTCGCCTTTCGCCGGACGTGAAGGAAAATTTTCTACAGCTCGACAACTCGAGCAAAGACTTATAAAAGAAAAACAGTCTAACATTGGCATGAAGATTGATCCAAATCAAGACGGAAATGGGTTTATCATCTGCGGACGGGGAGAACTTCATATCGCAATTCTTCTTGAAACACTAAGGCGTGAGGGATACGAATTTCAGGTAGGAAAACCTGAAGTTATTACAAAAATACATAACGGCGTCACCGAAGAACCGTATGAAGAGATGATAATAGAAATAGATTCTGCATTTATCGGAGTCGTAAGCGAAGAACTTGGCAAACGCAGAGCAGAGCTTTTGGATTCTCATACAAACGAACGCAATATTTCAAAAATTGTCTACAAAGTCTCAAGTAGAAATCTCCTTGGTTTTCGGGGCGACATTCTGACAAAAACACGCGGAAACGGCATTTTTAATACACGGTTCATCGGATACTTCCCTATCGGAGGGGTCTTGCCAAAACTTCGAAACGGCGTCATCATCTCTTTGGAAAACGGCAAAGCCTCTTCCTATGCGCTCGAGACACTTCAGGAACGCGGCACACCATTTGTCATCCCCGGAGATCTGGTCTATGAAGGCATGGTCATAGGAGTAAATAACAGAAACGATGATATAGAGATGAATGCATGCAAGACGAAAAAACTTACCAACATACATTCAGACGTCGGAGAATCATTTGTCAGACTCGATCAACCGATCAAAATGACGATAGAGCAATGTCTTGATTTTCTCGAGGACGATGAACTTCTTGAAATCACCCCGGCCACGCTTCGACTTCGAAAGCGTCACCTCACCCACGTCGACCGTCTTCGCGCCGAGCGCTCAAAATAACAGATTCCTTAAACTTCGATAATCACCGGTACGATGAGAGGCTGTCTCCCTGTTTCTTTTTGTAAAAACTGTCCGACTGTATCTGCCATATGTTTACGGATAAACTGCCAGTCGACGATCTTCCCTTTTTTGAGTTTTAATGATTGATTCACTATCTGTTTGGTGCGGCCTATCAGGTTTCCAGATTCTTTCATGTAGACAAATCCCCGGGTGATGATATCCGGCTCTGCAGTGACACGGCCGGAACTCTGATCCATGGGTACGACGATGACGACAATTCCTTCTGTTGCAATCGTCTGCCGGTCACGAAGGACAACATTTCCCACATCCCCTATGCCTAGCCCGTCTATCATGACGTTTTCAAGCTCTATTTTATCGACTATTTGCGGCGCAACGCCTTTTTTAAATTCTAATATTTCACCCTCCTCTGGTATAAGGACATCTTTTTTATCATATCCAAGTTCCATAGCAAGACGCTTATACTGCATCATATGCCGGTATGTCCCGCCGATCGGTAAAACGTATTTCGGCCCGAGGGCAGAGAGCATAAGCATCATATCCCCCTGGCTCCCATGTCCTGAAACATGCAGATCTTCCATGATATCAGAGTACGAAACGCGCGCACCTTTCCGATACAGCTGTTCTATAAGAGAGTTCACATTGTGCTCATTGCCCGGAATCGGATCAGCCGAAAAAACCACGGTATCACCATCTTCGATATGAATAAATTTGTGATCATCATTGGCCATGCGCGAGAGGGCTGATTCCGGCTGACCCTGACTCCCTGCGACAATGAGAAACTGTTTTGATGGCGCGAGTCGCCGAACATCACGATCGCGGATGATCGCTTCTCTCGGAAACCGCATGTACCCAAGCTTTACTGCTTCCTCGGTATTCTGATCGATACTTCTTCCAAAAAATGCGATCTGCCTTCCGTATTTCAATGCCTTTTCAATCGCAAGCTGAATGCGTGATATATTACTCGACTGAGTCGTAAATATCATTCTTCCGTTCGACAGCGAAAGCTCTTTTTCAAGCGTCTCTCCTATAACTTGTTCAGACGGCGTAAATCCCCGTCGTTCACTTCCGAGAGAATCAGTCAGAAGACACAAAACACCTTTTTTTCCAACAACAGTAATTTTTTCGAGCTCTGAAAGTTTTCCATCAAGCGGACTAAAATCAAACTTAAAATCACTCCCATGATAGATTCTCCCTACCGGCGTCTCGATGATAAAATTTGCCGCATCAGGCACGGAGTGCGTTACCCGAACAAAGGAGACCGCAAAAGGACCAATATGAAGTACTTTATCAAACTCGACTGATGTCACCTTTTCGCTTATCCGTGCTTCTTTGAGCTTCAGATTTGCAAACGCCGCAGTCAGTTTCGTCCCCCACATCCGAAGAGGACGTAGTTTTGGGTACAGATACGGAATTCCGCCTATATGATCATCATGACCATGGGTAAAGACCAGCCCTCGAATCATCTCTTTTTTATTTTGAAGATATCGTACATCCGGAATCACAAGATCTACCCCATACATCTCAGGATCCGGAAACCCGATGCCGCAATCAACCAACAGAATATCTTTGAGCTTCCCGTCGTAGCGATACTCGTACACATACATGTTTTTCGTCACGTTTCCAATACCCCCAAGCGGAAAAATCCGAAGCGACTCTTTTCCACTGGAAGATGATCCAACAAATAAATGAGCGTTATGGTACTTTTTAAACATATATTCCCTAATCTTTGTCTAATACGCTTCTATAAAATTCTTAATGGTTTCTTCTGTTATGGTAAACGTGGTTCCTTTTCCTTCCACGAGAAGCCTCGCGACTTTTCTACATAAAGC
>JACREM010000043.1 GCA_016218215.1 Candidatus Gottesmanbacteria bacterium
ATTAGATGAATTTGTAAACAGGTTTGAGAAAAACCAGTCCATCTGGCCTGTGCTTGAGTCAATTCATAAAACATATCGTATGGGCTTACTTACCAATGTGTATCCGAGAATGCTTGACGAAATAAAAAACCGGGATATTCTTCCACCCATTCAGTGGGATGTCGTCGTCGATTCCAGTATCGTCGGGTATCAGAAACCTAATCCAAAAATATAAGAATTACTTTGATCATGGTAGGTTTTAAAGGCCAGGCCTTAAAATAGCTTGGCCCCGGCAGGGAAGGCCTGGCCTTATGAATTTAAATTCTTTCTTATGAGTAAAAATCGCGTTTTCGTCTTTGATATGGATGGAGTCCTCGTCGCAAGCGAGAAGACGTGGATTGAAACCGAGTCACAGTTTTTGGTCAATATTTTTGGACAAGAGATATCAGAGAAGATCGGAGATACCGTTGGCATGTCTGTCGGAGACATATACAAAAAAGCAGTAACGTTTGGTGCGAAGTTTGACAAGAGTGAATATGACAGACTGTGTCTGGAAGCGGCGACGCGTGTGTATAGTAAATGCCCGATAAGTGATGGAGTGGACGAACTTGTCGCATATTTACTTTCCAAAGACTGGATACTTGCACTCCTGTCTTCGTCGCCTATGATGTGGATAGAACAGGTGGTATCCAGACTTTCATGGAGAGACAAGCTATCAACTATTTTATCTTTAGATGACCACCCGACGTTTCCGGTCAAACCCGCACCGGACGGGTACACATTTCTTATAAAAAAATTCGGGGCTCAGGTTATGGATTGTGTTGCACTAGAAGATTCTAATCCGGGTATAGCCTCGGCCAAAAGCGCAGGCCTTTTTACGATTGCCTACAGAGAGCATTTGCCAATCGGATACATGCAAATGGGAGCGGACGTCGTTGCTGAAAATATGAAAGATGTGATTTCTATCCTTGTGTCTAGGAGCCACAAAAAAGCCCTGCGGTAAAGCAAGGCTTTTCGTATGTATCAAAAAATAAAGTTTTATGCGACTTTTACATTTTTCGCGCTTGGTCCTTTTGGTCCATCCACGACGTCAAATGTTACTGCTGCTCCGACTTGAAGTGCATCGTACGTTACGTCGACAAGATCTTTCGAATGAAAGAACAGGTCTTTTGTTTCGCCTTCTCGGGAAATAAAACCAAATCCTCTATCTGTTTTCGTTTTGATTGTACCGTTCATACTCGTTTCTCCTTTCAGTCTTTCTATTATAGTCTTTTTAGCGAAATAAGGATATGAGCAGTGTTGGTAATTACTCTGGTATAATCTTTATATGAATAATTACGCTTCGTACTATAACCAGAAACAGATGATCGCCCGGGTAGACCGGGACGGTCATGTGCTTGGGAAAATCGAAAAATGGGAGGCGCATAGAAAAGGGATATTGCACCAGGGGTTCACCGTGGCGCTTGTCTTTGATAATACGTATATTGTCCAGCACAGAAAACATCCGGCGTTTGACGGGGTGTTTGATATTACTACCTCTTCGCACCAGCTTTTTGTGGATGGGGTATTACAAACTACCATTGACGCAGTGTACGATACACTCAAGCGGGAATGGAATCTTGAGCCGAAAGATCTAGAAGGCGTGCCCAAAGAAGACGGAGCTATCTATTATAAAGCCCCTGATCCTGAGAGCGAATTTACAGAGCATGAATATTGCTACATTTTTTCTGCTTCTGTAAAAAAGTTGCCGATACCAAATTTTGATTTCGCGTATGGGTATTCGCTTCTGACAAAAGAAGAGTTCGCTCGAAAAAATCCAAGAATATACAAAAATTTCTCCCCATGGGTAAAAAAGATGATAGAGATGAAATTTATTTTGTCCTCTTCGGAAAAAGGAGTTATTCATGAGTCTTAAGGTTGGAATCGTCGGTCTACCAAACGCAGGGAAAAGCACGCTGTTTAATGCGCTTCTCAAAAAACAGGCGGCTCTGGCTGCAAATTACCCGTTTGCCACGATTGAGCCAAACATCGGCATCGTTCCCGTGCCTGACGAGAGGCTCGAGAAATTAGCCAGAGTCATAGAACAAACAGAGCACGTGATGCCGCCTTTGGTACCTGCTACTGTTGAATTTGTGGATATTGCGGGACTAGTCTCAGGGGCTTCGACAGGAGAGGGACTCGGCAATAAATTTCTCTCCCATATCCGCGAGGTCGATCTCATCTGTCACGTCACCCGATATTTTGCTGATGAAGATGTCATCCACGTGGCGGGGTCAGTGGATCCCAAACGTGATCAGGGGATTATAGAGACAGAACTTATTTTGGCAGACCTCCAGACATTGGAAAATCAAACATTAAAAAGCAAAAATCAAAAAGACATATCAAAAAGCAAAAATGATGCCCTTCAAAAATTAACAGAAAAACTCAATAAAGGGATCTCAGCCCGAGACACAGGTTTGAGCATTGAAGAGCACCATGCGATCCGCGATCTCCATTTGCTCACTCTGAAACCTGAGTTATATGTTTCAAACATTGGAGAAGTTCAGATAAAAGATTTCGCCTCGAGCAATTCAACTATGAAACAATTGAACAATACAATGTTGATCTCAGCCAAAGTCGAATCAGAGCTTTCTGCTCTCTCTGAAAGCGAGCAGAAAGAATACCTGGCATCACTCGGATGGGACCACTCAGGATTAGACCGGCTTATACAGGTCGCCTACACGACTCTTGGTCTCATCTCCTTTCTTACCGTCGGGGTCAAAGAATCACGCGCGTGGACAATCGCGAAAGGTTTAAAGGCTCCCCAGGCCGCGGGAGTGATCCACACTGATTTTGAAAAGAAATTTATCCGCGCAGATGTATGCGCGCTTGATGATTTTATCGGAAATCTTGGCTGGAAAGGCGCGCGTGAGGTCGGAAAAGTACGAAGCGAGGGGAGAGAGTATAGTATGAACGATGGTGATGTTGTTGAGTTTAGGATTGGTACATGATATTATCCGTATCTATGACACGAAAGTACGAACTTATGGTCATCATGATTCCAACGTATGATGCGTCGAAAGAATCTGATGTCAAAAAGATGCTTGAGACTCTTGTGGGGGACACACTTCGTGTAAAAGATGTGACAGTTCACGGAAAAAAGGAACTCGCATACGAAATCAATAAGCACAAAGAGGGCATCTACATTTTTTGTACACTCGAGGGTATGGCAAAGATCGCTGATATCGAAAACAGAGTAAAGCTTGGGACAGACGTCATTCGCTACTTGCTCACTGTAACGGAGTAATGACGAAGACAGGAATTTTTGATATTTGATATTTAATTTTTAATTTTGTTTTATGTCATCGCGAAGTTTGAACAAGGTACAGTTGATAGGGAATCTCACACGGGATCCTGAGCTCCGGTATACTCCGACGGGAGCCGCAGTCTGTACTATGGGCCTTGCGACAAACAGGACGTGGACGACAGACTCAGGAGAGAAAAAGGAAGAGGTCGAGTTTCACCGGGTTGTCGCATGGAATAAACTTGCGGAGCTTTGCAGTCAACTTTGTACGAAAGGTCGAAAGATCTACGTAGAGGGAAGACTTCGGACAAACACGTGGCAGGGTCAGGACGGAAGTTCGCGAAGTACTACAGAAGTAGTCATAGAAGATATGATTTTGCTTGATGCCAAGCGCGCTAGCGGTCCCGGAGACGTACAGCCGACTGCCGTAGAGCTACATGACACATCGCCAAAAGTGAGTGTTGCAGAGGAAAAGCCCGTTATTGAAAATAAGCCGATGGAAACGGTCAATCCGGATGACATACCGTTTTAAAGCACGCATACATGCGGCGTAAGTAAAAGGAAAATACTATGATGGGATCAAAGCGAAAACTACTAAAAATTCGACCGGTAGCAAAAAATTGCACATTTTGCCATACGGATACGAATCCTGAATACAAGGAAGTCCATGTCTTGGAAAAATACCTCACGGAACGCGGGAAACTTTTGTCCCGTGCAAAGACGGGGATCTGCGCGAAACACCAACGTACGCTTACCGTCGCGGTCAAAAGAGCTCGGTTTATCGCCATGTTGCCATACGTCGTTCGCGCTTGATAGTAAAGAAAATTTTTAACTTTTAATTTTTAGTTTTTAACTTTCATGAGTCTGCCTTTTTCAAAAATTCGATCCTTCGTCCTTATTTTTTCTCTTGTACTCTTGTCTCTTGGTATTGGATATCAATACGGACTTCGAAATTCTAAAGCATACGCCCCTTCTTCAAATGCTTCTCTCACTGGAACAGCTTCTCCGTCCACTATAGATTTCGGATTATTTTGGGACGTATGGGGCAGACTCAATCGGGATTTTATTGATGCCAAAAATATTGACGTCAAAAAAATGCTGTACGGTGCTATCAACGGCATGGTTGCATCTCTCGATGATCCATACACCTCATTTCTCCCTCCGAAAGAAAATAAAGATTTTAAAGAAGATATAGGCGGAGCATTTGAAGGCATCGGCGCCCAGCTTGGACTCAAGGAAAGTCGTGTTATGGTTATAGCGCCGCTCAAGGGAAATCCTGCAGAAAAAGCCGGCATCCGCGCCGGAGATTTTATTTTAAAAGTCAATGATGAAGATACGGCAGGGTGGAGCGTTCAGCAGGCAGTTACAAAAATACGGGGAAAGCGCGGTACTGAAGTCACACTAAATATTTTTCACGAAGGAGCACGCGAGCCGGTCGATATTACGATCACGAGAGCCACAATCGAAGTGCCCTCTGTCGAGTCATGGATCAAATCTCCCTCGGAAATGACAGAGATTTCAAAATTTCCAGACGCGGTTCGGATGAATGGAAAAGTCGCATATCTTCGCCTTACGCGTTTTGGAGACAGGACGGATGAAGAGTGGAATAAGGCAGTGAGGGATATTGCATCTGCGTTGAGAAATGGCACAAAAGGTGTCATCTTTGATCTTCGCAATAATCCTGGCGGGTATCTCGAAGGAGCTGTATATATAGGAAGTGAGTTTATTTCCTCAGGTGTTGTCGTGACTCAGACAAATAGCAACGGGTCGAAGATGGATTATCCGGTGAATCGTACGGGCACTCTTCTGAGTGCACCCATTGTGGTACTCGTAAACAAAGGCAGTGCGTCAGCAGCCGAAATAGTTGCAGGAGCACTTCGTGATTACAAGCGTGCCACGATTGTGGGTGAAACCACGTTTGGCAAGGGATCGGTACAAACGCCAGAGGAGCTACGGGACGGGTCAAGTCTTCATGTTACGACCGGCAAGTGGCTTCTTCCCAAAGGCGATTGGATCCATAAAAAAGGCATAAAGCCGGATATCGAGGTCAAATGGGACGGACTTGAAGCTACCGGCGACGCACAACTTGCAAAAGCGGTCGAACTTCTTCTAAAATAATTGCTATTACAAAGGAGGAAATTTCATGAAACCACAAAAACTTTTTTTGATTGTTGCTGTTGTGTTGTTGATCTCAGGTGGATTAATGCGGTATGGGGCATTTGGTCTCAAATGGTCTGCGTTTGATTCATTTGCCTTATCACTTCTCCCAAAGTTTGAATTGAAATCTCAGGTGTCAAAAAAAACATTTGAAGAAAGTGAAAAAGTAAAAGTTGTGACAGAGGAGTCGGTCGTTATAGACGTTGTGGATAAAGTATCCCCATCGGTGGTGACGGTCGGCATTACCAAGACACGCCGCGCGCAGGATATTTTTGAGCTCGATCCGTTTAATCCCTTCGGTCCGTTTCAGAGGCGGCAGGGAAAAGCGCAGAAACTGGAGCAGGATATCGGTTCAGGGTTTATCGTATCGACAGATGGCCTTATTGTTACAAATAAACACGTCGTATCGGATACGGAAGCAAAATATCGTGTCATAACCAAAGACGATAAGACGTATGACGTAGAAAAAATTTACCGCGATCCGGTCAATGACCTTTCAATTCTTAAGATAAACACGTCTGGTTTGTCTCCGGTAGACCTTGGGGATTCGGGCAAAATCAAAGTCGGACAACTTGCTATCGCTATTGGCACGGCATTGGGAGAATTTCGCCATACGGTGACGACCGGCGTCGTGTCTGGGGTCGGGCGGGGAATTACAGCAGGCAGTCCTTTTGAAGGAGCTTCTGAACACCTCGACAATGTCATACAGACGTCAGCTGCGATTAATCCCGGTAATTCCGGAGGACCGTTACTCAATTCCTCCGGTCAGGTGATCGGCGTCAATACTGCGATCTCATCTGAGGGGCAAAACATCGGATTTGCCCTTCCGATCAACGTGGTGAAAGATGCTATAGACAACTTTAATAAGACCGGTCAGTTTAACCGTCCATTCTTAGGCGTCCGCTACAAGACCGTGACGAAAGAGATTGGTGTGTTGAACGATCTACCCGAAGGCGCGTATGTCATAGAAGTAGTATCAGATTCTCCTGCAGATAAGGGAGGGGTGAAGGTGGAAGACATCATTACCAAAATCGATGACAGCAGATTATCCGGCAAAACCGAACTCGCCGAGGTCATATCCAAAAAAAAGCCAGGCGATACCGTCACTCTTACCGTCTGGCGAGATGGGAAAGAGGTGACACTCAAAGTCACCTTGACAACACAGGACTCGGGAGAATCGAAATAGCGAATTAACGAAGTAACGAGACATCTGCTGATTGCAGCTCCTGGGTGATCTTCTGCATTTTACCTTCTATGATGGCGTCCAGGTTATGCCAGGATTTGTTTATTCTGTGGTCTGTGACCCGATTTTGCGGATAGTTAAACGTACGGATTTTTTCAGAACGCATACCGCGTCCTATGATGCTTCGCTGTTCGGCCAGTGTTGCCACTTTTTCCATCTCCCGTTTCTCCCAGAGTTTTCCGCGAAGCATGGATAGCGCAAGTTGGCGATTCTGGAATTGATCCCTTTCTGTCTGGCAGGAGACGACGATGCCTGTTGGGATGTGACGAAGCCGTGCGGCTGAGCTAACCTTATTTACGTTCTGTCCGCCTTTGCCGCCGCTTCGATAAAATTCCCACGTTACTTCTTCGGGCCGGATCACGATTTCAGATTCCGGAAGCTCGGGAAGGACTGCGATAGTTGCGGTAGACGTATGGATGCGTCCTTGCCGCTCAGTACTTGGGACGCGTTGTACGCGATGCGTGCCCGCTTCGTACTGAAGAGTAGTGAATGCGCCAGGGCCTTTTATGCGGATAGCAGTGTCGCTTAATTTCTCGACTTTCCATCCGAGGATATTTGCATAGCGCGTGTACATGCGCATGAGGTCTTGCGCCCATATTTTGGCCTCTTCGCCTCCTGGTCCTGCTCGAAATTCAAGTGTTGCAAGATCGGGATTTATATTCATAATTCAATACTCAATACACAATGACCAATGTCCAACATGGATCATTTTTATATATTATATGGCTAATTATACCTTAGTAGAGGATTTTATGACAATTTTTGATACTATCCGAATGAGCTCTTCGTTTTCGCTTGAGAGTGTATCGATTGTTGTATTGATGGTCGCTAGGTCAAGCGCACGAAGAATTTTTAGCCAATACTTTGTTTCTTTTGCTTCCTTTTTAACAATCGACATTTTATGAGCGAAATCTTTCCGTGTGGGAGTTCCATCAGCTTCTTCGTAATTTGCACCTATGCTCGTGGCAGAGCGGAGTACCTGATCAGAAATTATGCGGTTTATTCTTGTATCTGGGAGTTTTTGAATGAGGTGAATAATGTCTAATACGAAGTCAAATATTCTTTCTCTTAAATTAAATATCACCATGTTTCCTTGTTGTGTATTGTGAATTGGTTATTGGATATTGATTCTGATCTATTTCCTCTAAATCTTCAACGTTGGATATTGTGTATTGGATATTGTGAATTGAATTTACTTTGTTCCGGTGAGCATTTCTCGAAGCGACTTGGGGTTTCGAAGCTGTTCTGCGCGTTCCATCTTTTTCCTTTTCTTCTCGGCAAGCGTTACTGCCTGGGCCGCAGCAGAGACCTGAAGTTTCTGGAATTTTTCGACTCGTCCGAGGGTATCCACGAATTTCATCTCACCGGTAAAAAACGGGTGACATTTGGAGCAGATTTCGACTCTGATGTCCTGCTTAGTGGCTCCCACAGTAAATGTGTTGCCGCACGCGCAACTAACTTTCGCGTCATTAAACCACTGAGGATGAATTCCAGTTTTCATACTTCTGAGTATTGTACCATAGACTCAGTCTTAGCTTCAATAATCGTTTTGCCGCCTGTGTCATCCTCGCGAATGCGGGGATCCAGTGTTAAAGGCCAGGCCTTAAAAATCTTGTGCTCATCTTGTTATCCAATCTCGTGCTCATCATGTGCATTGGCAAGGCCTGGCCTTATAAGATTTATAATAAACCGTTAATATGACTGTATTTTATACAAATATTAACGATATATTGACATTATACCGTTAATATGGTAGTATAAAAGCATGAAATTAACGAGATTAAAGAAAATTTCTGAATTACTCGTTGTATACAAACTGAAAAGCAAAGACAAAGAATCTCTCCTTTCTATGCTCGATGATGTGGAGATTGCAGAGCGAGTATACAACTCAAACGCAATCGAAAATTCTACGCTTACACTGACGGAGACAGAGAAGATACTCCTTGAACTTGAGATCAGTAGGCATATTTCTCTTCGTGAGATTTTTGAGGCAAAAAATTTAGCCCGCGTCTATGGGTATATTAAAAAAACAGCACCGGAAAAAGAGTTTACTGTCGACAGTATATTGCTGTTTCACAAAATGCTTCTGACCAACATACGAGACGAAGTTGCGGGTAGATTTCGTACAAAAGGCGAGATGGTGCGAGTCGGAAATCACATTGGTCTTCCCCCGCAGTTTATTGACTCTCGAATACAGGAATCGCTCATTCATTTTTATACTGACATGACAGTGCCTTTCATTCATAGAATTGCGCATCTCCACGCAGAATTTGAAAGTATACATCCGTTTATCGATGGAAACGGAAGAATAGGACGGGTAGTAAATAACTATTTGCTGATTCGCGAGGGATTCCCTCCGATTATCGTCAGAAACAAAGAAAAAGAGTCGTATTATTCTGCCCTTCGCTCGTATGATGATTCACATAACATAAAACCTATGATTCGCATTGTAGAACTTGCCGCTCTTGAGTCGCTTCATAAACGTCTCGCATATCTTGGAGGATTAGAAATTATTTCTCTTTCTCGATACGCAGGAGACACAAATCAATCATTTCATACACTTTTAAATGCTGCACGAAGGCAGACGATTCCGGCATTTCGGGAAAAAGGTGTGTGGAAGATAGGTCGAACATAATACTTGTTTGACATAGATTTTAAAGGCCAGGCCTTGAAAATCTTGTGCCCATCTCGTTTCCCAATCTCGTGCTTATCATGTGTGTGTTGAGAGAAGGCCTGGCCTTATATGTTGGTGTTAGTGAGTGCCCGAGAGGTCCTCTCAGGCAAGGCGTCAGAGCAATCTAATTACTACTGTGATTTCTTGAGTAGTTTTAGATAATGAAAAAATTGGCGGAATAATTCTTTCTTTGGATTCGTTTCAAGGTGAAATAGGTGTATGTCTTGGTCCACTATCTCCCAATATGTATGTCTGCCATCTGGATCGTCAATTGGTGCTGGTGTTATGCAGTCACGTATTGCTCTGTCTAACGCAATGCGTTGGAATTTTACACTTTTTTGCTCAGTTAATAAATTTTTTCGGACTTCAGAATCTTGGAATTCCACTATGGATTCAAACATGGTCGAAACCATGGGATGCATGAGTTTATAGATATGTAATTCATATATTTGTTGTAGCGTCACTTTAGCATTTATCGTTGCAGTAACATCGAGTTCCTGATTGTGATAGACGGTTCGTTTGTTGTCATGAGGGAAATCAGCATGAAACCAATGAACGGCTATTGTATCCATATATTTTGATATATATGCTATACATTGGTCAGAAAATTGTATCGAAAATGTTTGAGCTTTTCTCATAGACCGAACGACGACTTCGACAAATCGCTCCATAGTGTGCATATTGTGTTCCTTTAAGATTTTTTCTGTGTAGTATGCCATGGCTTCAGGAGAAAAATCGATACTATCGGGAATTTTAGGTAACAGAAGAAATAATTTTCCATTTTTTGACTCCACCTGCGCGCTGAGGGCATCAATATTTGTTGTTCTGTCGGTCGTGCTTCTGTCAAAATTTCTTAATTGTTGACTATCACACGTGATGTACAGTGCTCGAACTGCCGTGGTCTGAATCTGATATGGATTATCAATATGCGCCATAAGCCGATCTACACTATCGGGCGTAAGACGCATGTCAAAAGTTTTTGGAAGTAATACTTTATCTTCGTGATATATCCATGAAAGAGAGTGCATCTTGGGGCTTTCTGGTATGGGCGCCAGATCCAGGTGAGCAGTTTTCATAGGTATGAGCTTTGTATGTGCTGTAAGATATTCAGGAAGATTGTATCCAACTGGAGGAATTATTTCCCGTCTGTTTCGATTTTTCCTGGCAATTTGATCATGAAGTTCTGAAAGCTTTGCTTCATCATCTGTAATTATTTTTATGTCCAGAGCGCCGGAGTGTACTACTGTATTCCCTTTGGTTTTGACAGCTGAATCCCAGATGGATACGGTACTATTCAGATCTTCAATGTCCTGACGTACACCGCATAAATTCGTTGAATTAGGTTGTTTTTTAAGTAGTTCTGTATCCATTGAACTTCCTCGAAGATACCATGTGAGCCCGTTTCTATCACAAAATGCTTGTACTTCCTGAAGAATAGTCTCCGCCTGTTTTAAGTAATCAACAAGAAATGTATTTCCCGGTTTTTCAGAAGTAAAAAAATTCATGTCTTGTATCGGCATTCTCCTTTTGTCAGTATCTGTGTCTTTACAAAAGAGAGAATCCGTATCTACTGGTACTGGGATTTCACTTGTCATAATATCTCCAATTTCATGCCGATTTTTTTCTGCGTTATGAGTCTCAGTGAAGAGAATGTAGGGTCGCTTGCAAGTTTTTTTCGGATTCTTGAGAGTGTCTTGTCGATTGCCCAGTCAGAAGATGAATCCTCAGTATTTTTGTTCCAAAGAAGTGTGCATATGGTGTCGCGAGAGATGGTTTTTCCCGGAACCTCAAGCAGGGCAACAAGAAGCTTTTTCTCACGTTTGGAAAAATTCTCAGATGATTGGATGGCTGAGAAGAACATAGATTTTGTGGATTCTATCGGTTTGTTCCAGAGATAGATCGACCGTGAGCGTATCTGAAACCCATCATATGTTTTTTCTATATATTTCATATCGTGAAGATTCAGTATCTCGGTTTTGTCTTTGGGTAATTCATTTACTGTGATCGCTTTTAAAACATTTCGTTGTTTTTCGGTGAGTCGTGCGAGGACAAATTTTAATTGTGTGAGATATTCTTGGTCGGTTGAAACGATCTCAAGTATTTCATTGACAGATGATTTTTTTTCTCGCACTGCTATCCGTACTGCGGCTTTAGCCAGAAGCAGGAGACCTCCTGCATGTTCTACGATGGTTTCGATCGATTGTTTCGGAAGCGTTTTATGCCATTGGGAAAGCCAGTATTGAGTAAAGTGGCGTACTTCGTTATTTGTATAGAGTGAGAGCTTGAAGGTGTTTTGAAAAAGTGAGCGAAACGGAGAAACGATGGCAAAAAATTCTTCCTCATCCCAGACCATATCGAGAACAAGGAGGATGTGGATGATATTTGGGTGTATATAATACGTTCGTTGAAGAAAATCTAAGATTTTACTCAGTTGCTCCTTACTGAGAGTCTCGGAGACATTAATGATAAATGTAGGATGGAGTCCATCGTCGATGAGAGACTTCAGATGTGTTGCAAAATCAGAAAATGAAGGTGTGCCTGAAAATGGTATACATAATTCATGGAGACACAAAGTTATAAGCGCCGAGTCAGAATGAGATTGTGGATCAGATATGATATTAAGATACACATAGGTAAATAGTATATGTGATTTTCCAAGGATCACATCTCGTTCTCCCGATTTTTCGCGAAGAATGCGCATATTGTGGTCCCTTCCATAGAGTGGAGGACAGAGGAGCACAGTGTTTTCTCCCAAGAGAAGAGGCCGGTAGAGCTTTTCGGCTAACATCTGGTATGTAGATGCTGGAAGAGGGTATTGACGCTCTAAGGCATGTTTTCTTCCCATATTGTCAGGATTATACACTTATATGCAATAAAATCAACTTATCCTGACATATTCCGTCAAGCAGAGAGGGTCAATGCCTATTACTATGGCTCAATACTTGCCCGAAGGAGGAGATATATGGCAGAAAGACTTGCATATTATGCTGATGGGGATACCAGTTGGAGAGAAAATGTCGCAGAAATTGGTGAAGATTGCGGTGTACGCGTTGAAGGGTTTAGTCAGCTTCAAGATGCTTACGAAGCACTGAGATTAAAAAATGCTTCTCCAGAATATGTATTATCTGCATCATTTAATGGTGAGGGCATAAAATTACTTCAGCAACAGATGAAATTGAATAGACACGTGGCATTGGTGAGTGGAAATCCTGATTATTGTGTGATTGCCAGGAGAAGCGGAATAGAAACTATAGAAAAAGGTGATGATGACAGTATCCTAAAATTTAGAGTGCTTTTTCAATATGAAGAAGAAAAATAAAGGTGCTGATAAGAGCAATAAGGGTCGCTATTCTCTCTGGCAGGTGTTTGAAAGCTGGAAGACTTATCTTGAATCAAAAGATGATCCGGCTCGTCAGAATAGGATGCCCGAGAGGTCCTCTCGGGCAAGGCACTAAGACGGGCTAGAAAAGAAGTAATTTCTAGCTAAAACGAATGGTAAGTCTGCTATTAAACTCTGAAGCTATACGCTTTAATAGCTGAAGAGAAGGATTAGCGTTCATGGTCTCTAGGTGCGATATTACTGCCTGAGTTGTATTGATCTTTTTTGCAAGTTGTCTCTGGGATAATTTTTGTATTAAGCGTTTTTCGATCATCTGCTTAGCAAGAAGATATTCCGGTTCAGATTCTTCCCAGGACTTACGAAACGACGGACTCTTTAGTCGTTTTTTTAGATCTTCTTCAAATGTATACATCAATTTATTTTTCATATATCAGATGATATCTTAAAAGATATCATCTGTCAATCATCATTTGCTTATTACGTTCCTTGATTTCCATTCATCAAATCGTACGAGTGCAAGACGAAGTTCATGTAAAGGAGTTTTTTGTGATTTCTTGATGAATCCATGAAGAATAAGAACGGAGTTATTTATTATGACACCATAGAGTACTCGAATACGATATAGATCATAATAACTGTTACCAAGAATTAGGTGGATAGATCATAAATAGGTTACCGTAGTCGCCTATGACTATGGCAACAAAAAACTCAATATTTGATGAGTATAAATACCAGTATTGGAAGGCTTCAAAAGAAG
>JACREM010000041.1 GCA_016218215.1 Candidatus Gottesmanbacteria bacterium
GATAACAAAATATGTGAAGGAACAAGGACGAGAAAAAGAATACAAAAAGATGCACGTCGCGCAAATAACGATGTTTTAACAAAGAGCCTGTCGGGAGCACAATAGATACCCCGATGGCTCTGCCTCGGGGAGTGTCATTTTATAAGGTATTTTTAATAGCTTCTTCGATGAGATAATTTGTGTCGAATTTTTTTGCTAGTTTGAGCGCATTTCTTCTATATGTTGAATATAGTTTTTCATTTGTAAGCAATTTAATAATTGAATCTGAAATATTTTTGATTTGGTATTCAACCATAAATCCTGCGTGATGAAATTGAATAGTTTCTGCAATCGGTGGGACGTTTGTAATTACAACAGGAAGTCCACAACCCAAATAAAGTTTTGGCTTTCCTGGATCGGTAAAATATGTGTAGCTATCTGGTGTGGGGGTGTAGGGCGCAAGTCCGATTGCTGAAGCACAAAGAATTTTTTCTAAGTCATCATGATTCTTTATAAACCCTAGAAATTGTACATACTTTGCAAGCTGAAGGCTTTTTACTAATGCTTTGAGTGTATTTTCATATTCACCTTTTCCTATAATGAGAAGTTGAACATCAGTAATTCTATTTATTATATATGGAAGTGCTTTTATCATGAGTTGAAGCCCTTGTTTTTCTAAAAGATGACCTGCGAAAACTAGTTGATGCCGATTGATTTTTGAAATTGGGAGTGGATGAATTCGAGATAAATTGGCTCCCATTGGTAACATAACCTGAGGCGCTATTCTAGTGATGCCATATTTTTTCCGCATCTCCGTCATTTTAGGAGAAAGCACCCAAAGCGCATCAGAATACATGCATGCAACTTTGTCGACTAGATGATATAGAAAATTCAAAGGCTTGCTCTCAAATCGTACCGGAACATAATCAATTGAATAAAAGATGAGTTTGCTAATTTTTCCGAGCAAACGAAAAGGCATTACTGAGACAGTGTTGAGGCTGTCAAGAGCAATGCAAGCTGTAAATGATATGTGAGATTGCAATATGTATTTGGCACTAATCCAGATGTCTGCAATGTAAAAAATTATTTCGTGATAGCACCTTATTGGTGTAAAGTATTGGCTTATTAATTTACCGTTTTGGTAAATTCTCATCGAGGATCGTTTGTCATCGGCGTATGGAAATGGATGCTCTATATAAACGATTTTGTTCACCTTTTTTAAAAGAAAATCTCTGACTTCTTGAGCTGGCCCGCCACCAGATATTGTCCGGGTGTAGTAGTGTGAAATAATAAGTACACTTGAGTTTTGTAATAAATTCATACGATTAATGATAGCTACAATACGCTTTTCATTCAATGAGCGTGTTGATATAATAATCAGGAATGAAATTATTTCAAAAAGATTCTATATTTCAGTGTATTGTTTTTTTGTTCATCACTTTTGTTGTGCTAGCTACTTATCATGGAGTTTTCTTTACTTTTTTTCAGCAAGATGAATGGCAAAATTATGGACATCATTTACTGAAAGGCGCAGGAGTACTATTTGACACAGATCGTGGCCAAAATCTCCTCAAACTTTTTTTTGCAGAAGGACGGGTACTATCAGAAGTGATGTATCTACTTCTTTATGGTATAAGCAGGTTTTCAGTTGTTCCAATATTTATTTTTAGCATTTTCGTACAAGTAATTAATTCATATTTAGTATTTATATTAGGAAAAAATATCTCGAAATCTTTATTTTTTGGGATAATTGCATCGTTATTTTTTGCAGTAAATAGTGTGTCTAGCCAAGCTGTGACTTGGGCGGCTGCCGTAGGAACTTTGCCTGCAGCAACATTCTTGCTTTTTTCGTTGTTGTTGTATGTTGAGTATCTTGAAGGCGGAAATACGCGAAAGCGTAATTTTTCTTATTTTCTTGGTATTCTCTCTCTATTTTTTAAAGAAACAGGTTTATTTATTTTCGTATTATACCCATTGCTATATCTTCTTTGGGGAAAAGTTAAAAAGATACAAGATATTTTTCTCGTACATGCACCACTACTTTTGTATGGTATAGCACTTGTCTTGTTTCGAATGTACGAATTGCTTTCGGCACCAAAATCTGCCGCTGGGTTTGTGGGTCCAGATAGTGGAGGGTTCATTTTGCCAATGTTGTATCACAGTATAGTTAATCCAATGATTTCTCTTATTCAGATGTTTATTCCTCCACTTGATATATATGCATTCATTCCAACTATTGTTCGGAGCGAATACAGGATGCTTGTTGGTTCCCCGATGTTTGATCTGGTAGGGCAAAGTGCTGTGACAGACGTTGTTTCCCTCGCCGGGAGCATGATTGTGCTCTTTATTTTGGGCGGTATGCTTTTAGCAGAAAAGAATGAAAATTACGCAAAGAAAACTTTAACTTTTGGATTATTGCTTTTTTGGCTGAGTTTCCTGCCTTATGCTGTCTTGCATAAAGAATTTTCCTATATGTCATCACGGTATTATTATGTTGGAGCGATCGGTGCTGCTATAGTATTTGGGTACCTTGTTGATTGGTTTTTGTGTAGGGTTCATTTTATTGGAAAATCATTCATTTTTGGTTTGGTTGGAATATTTTTAGTGCATCAGATGCAATCAATTCAAAATGATATTAGACCTCAGATTGTACTTGCCAATGAGAGGAAAAATTATCTGAATGAAATTAAGAGAGTTCATCCGAAGCTGGAAAATAAAACCATATTTTATATTACGAGTGATAAAAAATTTCTTGGAGAAATTACGTATCCGTTTCAGAATGGATTGGGATACATATTAGAAGTTCAGTATTATAATACCGGCAAGATACCAAGAAGTTTCTTAGCGACGGATTTTCTTTGGGATTTGGGAAGTGAGGGATTTAGGGATGAGAACGGTTCTATCTTTGGTTATTTTGAACATCTGGATCTGATTGGAGCGGCCGTAAAAGAAGGAAAAATTTCTCCACAAATAGTGTATAGCTATATTTATAATAGTAAAACTCATACAATGAGTGATATCTCGCTTTCAGTAAGAGAACAGCTTGCCACGCTGAGCGGAAGCTTGCAATGAAACGAATACATTCCATAGTCGAAATACTCTTTATCTTTTTTTGTAGTCTGACACCACTTCTTTGGCTACGAAATGGTGAGATAATTTTGGGACATGATAGCGGGTTTCGTTTAGATCCATTTCAATATCTTCATACGCTTTGGTATTCGTGGAATCCAAACTCAGGATTTGGAGTGGATGTAAATAATTATTCCGGATTTCTTATTGCTCAATTTCCTGAAGCGTTTTTTTCTCATGTATTTGGCTCTTTGAACGCTGGTCAGACGATGAGTTTTATTTTTTGGTTTTTTACCATAGGTATATCAATGTTTATATTGATGAGAAATTTTTTTACTGAAAAAAAGTATTGGTCGATACGAATTCTCGCTAGTATTTTTTACATGTATAATTTTTATCTTCTTCAGGGATGGTTTATATCAGAAAGAGCTAAATTTTCTCTTTTTGCAGCATTACCGCTTTTATTTCTTATTTTCTGGAAAATGCTTTCACATAAATGGGGGATCTTACAAGGTAGTATTTTGATTGCTCTTACGCTATTTTTTCTTAATGGTGGAGGATCCCCTCCGTTATATGGAGGAATTCTAGTTGCGCTCGGAATATTATTTGCATATTTTATAGTGCTTTCTATTATAAAAAGAAATTTTATTGAGATAATTTATGTATTACGCTGTGTTTTATCTATTGGAGTCGCAACTGTATGTATAAATGCATATTGGGTATTACCTCAACTTTATTTCGCATTTAATCAGTATGCTTCTCAGCTTTCATCTTCCGGGGGAATTGCAGGAATACTTTCGTGGGAGGAGGCTGTAAATAGATATGCAAGTTTAATAAATTTACTTCGATTGCAAGGTATACCTGATTGGTATGAAAATCCAATGCATCCATATTCTGGTATATTTTTAACTTCACCAATTCTCATTATCGCGAGTTTCATCCCGAGTGCAATTATGCTTTATGTTCTTATGAAAAAAACGTTAAGAGAGAAATTAAAAGATCAAAGAGTATTTTTATTTGTCTGTTTCATGGTTTTTTTGATTGGACTTGTTATGACAGCAGGTTCTCATAGACCATTCGGCTTTATATACATTTTTCTTTTGAAATATTTGCCTGGATTTGCCATATTTCGTTCAGCATTTTATAAATTTGGACCTTCGTATTGGTTTTCTGCTGTTATATTATTTAGTGTTTCATTTTATTTATTTATTTCTCAAGTAATTAAAAATAATTTATATCAAAAAATAGCTCTGAGTTTTGTTATTATTGGTGTACTTCTATATCATTTTCCGTATTTTACGGGTACTTTTTTTCTTTGGAATAAGCCATTTTCAACTAAAATAGTTTTGCCCCAATATGTAAAAAACATGTTTCAGTATTTAAATAGTACATACCTGACTCAGGATAATCATATTTTAATTCTGCCACCACTCGATACTGCATACTATGCTGATAGTTATAGTTGGGGTTTCTGGAGCCTAGATTTACTTGCTCGGTTAAGCTTACGTTCTTCGGTCATTGCAAATGATTCCAAAGGACCACTTGTTGCTGCCCTCTATGACGCTGCTTTGCGAAATAGGAATGATATTTTCGAAGCAATAGCCGGAAGGCTCGGGATAGACAAGATTTTATGGAGAAATGATATATTATATTCCGATAAAAAATCTGACAGCAGGAACTTTTCATATATTCGAGATTCAATATTAAAAAGTACAGCATTTTATAATGAAAAGACTTTTGGTGAATGGTTCCTTTATTCTACAAATAAATTATTAAATTCAAATAATATAGTGAGTGTTGAGCCTCTGATTTATAGAGCAGATATTTATAATTCTGATATTTCATATTTTTTTAATGCAAATGGCGTTTTGGAATACCCATTTGTTTTTAGTAGTGATTTACATAAGAATATTACAGAGCAAAATTTAGGCACTTTTATAAAAGGAAATGTGCTTCAAGCTGAGTGCATGTTCTGTGGGTATGAGGGGGCTAAGAATAAAGATGTGATATTTATTGATCAGTATGCAAGATTTTTACCTAGCTCTCCATTCTATACTTTTATTCGACAAAAAGAGACAAAATTATTATCAAGCGTGCAAGGCATTCCAGAAGCATTGGTGGATGCGGATCTCGGTCTTGCTACAAAACGAATAGTTGAGTTATCCGGAGTCATAAATCAAGAGGGTAGGGATAATATAGAGCTTTTATCTCGTGATATCGTTATGCGTTTTAAGGAAAGAATAGATGATGCATTTTTACAAATTGAAAAATTAGGAGATGTGAAGAAAAATATATATAAGGTAAAAATCAATTTGTATATTCGTTATTTTATCAAATATATTGCTGAGATTGAAAAAAAGAATATATTACCTGGTAATTTTATCTCTTCATTCTATGAATATTTGCGAAATGCAACAGAAAAATTATCTTTGGAAACATGGATAAGTGATGGAAATGGTCATGATAGGTATTTTCTTACGATACCGACAAAAGGTTTGTATCACTTTTTAATTTCGAATTATAATAAAAGTTTAAATTCGATAAAAATAGATAATGAAACTATACTTGATTATTCCCAGGTCGATTTGTCAGAAGGTATTCATAAAATAGAATTGACATATGAACCAATAAATGAAATTGCGGAGAATGTTGGTGCCACAGAGAAAATATTTTTAACCTACCACAACAAAAAATCTTATATTCTACCAGCTTTGTCATCTTTAGATAATTATGAGTTGCAATTTCAATATAAGATTTCTCAAGGTCGAAGTATTTATGTTGCACTTTACCAAAACAATGATTCACTCGATAAATCTGGCAATATAAAGCGCGCAGTATACTCAGAACTTGAGGATGACGGAAAATGGCATTCAGCAAATTTTGTAATTCAACCTAATTTTGGCGTATCAACTGGGGAAGTAGTATTCTTTACTGCGAATACTTCAAATGATTTAAATGCATTAGAAGTAGAAAATTTGACTGTTAGAAACATTTCCCCATCTAGAATTTTTGTGGTCCGAGAAAATGAAAAAGTTCCAGTTGAGATGCCTAGTATTAATGTAAAAAGAAATAATTCGGCTATATACACCGTGAAGGTAGATGAAGCAAAACATCCGTATATTTTAAATTTTAAGCAAACTTTTAATCAAGGATGGAAAGCATTTGTAATACCGTCTGGAGATACTGAAAAATATGAGAATGCATGGCAGAGATTTAAGTTATTATTTCAATCCCCTGTCGAAGAAACACAACATTTCTCGATAGACGGATATACAAATGCTTGGATTATAAAAAATACTGGTTCATACACAGTACTTCTCGTATATTGGCCACATATGCTATTTCTTGTATCAGTTGTATGTTCTGTTATTTCGATTTTATTGACTTGCTTAGTAGTGTTAAAGATTATTAGAGAAAAGGGCAAATCACATGAATAGGATGCAAATTCAGTGTATGGAATTTGTTGCAAAAAATGGTTCAAAATTAATTGTATTTACTCTCGCTGTAGTTTTGCTAATATTCCTAGAGAAGTTTCCCTATTTAAACATTCTATTGTCTTATCCTTTTACCTGGAATCTATTTGTAATCCTTTTTTTCTTGTTAGTTGTACTTTTTAAGCCCACAGAGTCTTTTTCCTTTTTTTCTTCTTTGGTATTTTTATGTTTTTCAGCTATATTTTCTATTTTTCGAAAAGATATGGCTGCTCAAGGAGTCGGAAATATCGCTGTGTATTTATTGATATTTGGATTTTTACAAATAGTTCTTTTTAAGTTAAAAGTAAATCATGTATGAAAAAATTTATTGAGAAAATTCTTTTAACGAATAGATTTCAAGTGGTTATGTTTGTGTTTGTGATATTGTATATAGCATTAGTGTTTCGCGGTTGGTTTTCTTTTTCACTTCATGTATCTGGCGACTTTTTATATAAGTTTCCTGAGGCGGTAAAGGATTTTCCATTGTTTCCTTCACTTTGGAATTCAATCATAGCCGGGGGACTCGGTGGAAATGCAAGTTTTCTTCTGGGACTAGAGTCCTGGTACTTAGCATCTGCAAAGATATTTGGTTTTTTTGGTCTCGGATGGGAGTGGGTAGAAAAGATAATCTGGTTCTATCCATTTCTGTTTATTTCATTTTTAGGCAGTTTTTTCCTTGGGAAAAGGATCCTTCATTCAAGTATTTGGGCTCTCATTTCATCTGTGATTTATTGTACGAATACATATGTCCTCATGATCTCAGGGGGAGGCCAGATTGGCGTACTGCTTTCAGTTGCTCTTGCTCCATGGGTACTTGATCGATCCTTGGCATTACTCGACCACCTTAGTAGAAAGAATATTGTTTATCTTAGTATTGTGCTTGCTTTTCAAATGCTGTTTGATGCACGGATGGTGTTTGTTACGAGCATGGGGATTGCTTTATTATTCTTTTTTCAAATTTCATCAATTTCATGGCTTAAGGATCGATTGCTTTACCTTGGCATTTCATTTTTCTTTGCTTTCGGACTTCTCTCGTGGTGGCTTTTGCCTTTTGTTTTTTCTCCTCATGAAACTTTAAGTTCCATGGGATTATCGTCAGTATCTCTTTCTGCTGTGCGTTATTTCAGTTTCGCGCCATTTGAGCATGCAATCTCGCTTCTTCATCCCAATTGGCCGGAGAATATATTTGGCAAGATCCACTTTTTGCAGCCGGAATTTTTACTATTACCGTTTTTGGCATTTTTAAGTTTATCCTTCATACATAAGAGTGAAACGAAGAGATATTTATATATAGGTTTTGTCATAACAGCACTAGTAGGAGCGTTTTTAGCAAAAGGATCTCAGCCTCCGTTTGGGAATATATATGAATATTTATATATGCATGTTCCGGGTTTTAGTTTGTTCCGTGACCCGACTAAATTTTTATTGCTTGTAGCACTTTCGTATTCAGTTTTGATTCCGTACACGCTTCAGAGATTTGCTGAAATTATTAAAACTAAATATGGAAACAAAAAAGAGAGAACCGTAGTTGGTATTCTGATCTTGTTTTTTATTTTTCTCTGGGGCACAGTGCATAGAGAAATTTTTACTCCGGGGCTTGGTGGGACTTTTCAGGAGCACGGAGTAAATATAGAATACACTCAGCTGAAAGATTTTTTGTTAAAAGATAAAGAATTTGGACGAATGCTTTGGGTGCCAACAACCCATAAATTAGGGTTTTCTTCAGGTTTACATCCATCAATATCCGCTATGGATGTATTGAAAAGTACAAATTCCGCTGAATTATTTGACAGACTACAGAATTCAGAAACGCTACGAAAACTTGAAGAATGGGCAGTGTCATATATCGTGGTTCCTGAGGATACGAGTGCCGAGATATTCGCGACAGACCGAAGGTATGACGACAAAAAATATCAAGAAGCACTTAGGGCCATGGAGATTGTTCCTGGATTCCATGTTGCTGCGCAGTTAGGGAAAATTGTAGTTTTCCAATCTAACTTGCCGGTTCGGCACGTGTGGATTATCGGTGATGGAAATATTTCTGTTTCTGCCGAGTATAAAAAATTATCGAATACTTCTTACATTTTGGACAAACCCATCGGAATAACGTTGACTGCACTCTATTTGTCAGAAAGATATGATCCGGGATGGGTAGCGCGGATAGGTGATTTGCGTATCGCTTCGACGAAGACAGATACCAATATTAATATGTTTAACATCCCAGATGGAGCATCAGATTCAATTCTGATTGAATACGAGCCGCAAAAATATGTAATTGCGGGAATGATTTTGTCGATTCTGACCGGATGTGCCATGGCGGTGTATTTTTTCAATAGAAAATTATGAAAAAAAGTTCTCATTACCGGTTCAGCAGGACTTATAGGCAGTGAAGCGGTGCGATATTACTGTCAAAAAGGATTCGAAGTACATGGTATAGACAATAACATGCGAGCTTATTTTTTTAGGTACGTAATAAATAGTATTTGATAAAATGATTCCAACGGAATATACTCATTACAGTAATTACCTATATTTAGGTAATAAATGAAATGAAAACATCACTTTTAGCCATCAGAGACACTTTGTTAGCGAAACATCTCCCGATATTTTCAGCGCGGGAGTTTGGAGCGCTGCTTTCTTTATCGAACAGACAAACGCTATATTATCTCCAAAAAGGTGCTGAGAATGGATTGTTTATTCAAGCTAAACGTGGGATATATTACCTTAAGACTGATCCGCCTTCTGAGTTGGAAATTGCTAATCAGCTCTACCGCCCTTCATATATTTCATTTGAATTTGCGCTTGCCTACTACAATCTTTTACCTGAAATGGTCTATACCATAACTTCAGCTACTACTAAGCCTACCCGGGAATATACGGTTGAAACAAAAATCTTTCGTTATACCACTATTAAACTTAGTGCATATACAGGATATGAAATGAAAGTAGCTAATCATAAACGATTTTTTATTGCTGAACCGGAAAAAGCTATTGTCGATTATCTGTATGCGGTTTCTCTCGGGAGACGGGCATTATCAGAACGTCTTGACCTGTCTACTGTTGATATAAAAAAGATAAAAATATATACAACGCTTTTCGCCAGTAAATCTTTGAATGCTTTAGTAACCAAAGTATTTCAAAAATAATTATGCTTAGTCCATTATATTTACAACAACTTGCTACCAAATATCAAACGCCGGACATAAATATTTGTCGGGAATATGGACAACATGTACTCTTAAGCTATCTTTATCAAAGATCGGAAGCAAAAGATCTGTATTTTAAAGGAGGAACAGCACTCCGGTTGCTTTACAGAAGCACTCGTTTTTCTGAAGATTTAGATTTCGATACTGTCGTACATACTAGCGGGATTTGGGAAAATGTATTGCAGGATACTCTTGTAGATGTCTCTCGCGAAGGCATAGAGACAGACATAAAAGAGAGTAAAACTACCAGTGGTGGTTATCTTTGTATTGTAATATTGAGAAATATTGGTCAGCCTATCACTATTCACTTAGAAATATCATTTCGGAAAGATATAGTGCTAGGAGAGATATTTACCGTCGAAAATGATTTTGTTTCTGTTTATCCGGTAAAAAGTTTACCTACCAAAAATTTAATTGAAGGTAAATTTCATGCACTATTTGATCGTCAGAAGGCTCGTGATTTTTATGATATATATTTTTTGTTACGGGCAAATCTGCTAACCCCCGGCCAAAAAAAACAGTTATATAAAGTGAAACAATTACTTTCCAAAACAACATTGAGTTTTGACAGAGAGCTATCATTGTTTCTTCCAAAGAGCCAGGTTTTGATTATCCGGGACTTTCGTAATACTTTGTTACGGGAGATTGAACGAAACATTTAACACTATGAAACGAAAAAAAGTCCTTATTACTGGATCTGCCGGGCTGATCGGATCGGAAGCCGTACGATTTTATTGTGATAAAGGTTCCGAAGTTCACGGTATAGACAATAACATGCGAGCGTATTTTTTCGGCGCAGACGGAGACACCGGTTGGAATAAAAAAAAGCTAATCAAAGATTACAAAAATTATATTCATCATCAGATTGATATACGCGACGAAAAAAAGATAGATGATATTTTTAAATCTATACGCTTTGATCTCATCATTCATGCCGCCGCTCAACCATCACATGATTGGGCTGCAAAGGAGCCGATGACTGATTTTACCATTAATGCCGTAGCGACTCTTCTGCTTCTTGAAAAAACAAGAACGTATGCTAAAGATGCGGTGTTTATTTTTACGTCAACGAATAAAGTGTACGGGGATAATCCAAATCTCCTGCCGCTCATAGAAGAAGCAACACGGTACGAATTACCAAAGAGTCATCCGATGTATAAGGGCATAGATGAGAGTATGAGTCTCGACCATACGACACATAGCATTTTTGGTGTTTCTAAGGCGTCAGCAGATCTCATGGTACAGGAGTACGGCAGGTATTTTGGTCTTTATACCGGTGTTTTCCGAGGCGGATGTCTCACAGGAAGTGCTCATTCGCCCTCAAAATTTCACGGTTTCCTTGCATATCTCGTGAAATGTATCCGTGAAGGTATTCCATACACTATCATCGGATACAAAGGAAAACAGGTGCGGGATAATATCCATTCACATGATCTGATAACGGCTTTTGATGCGTTCTTTGAGAATCCAAAAAAAGGCGAGGTCTATAATATCGGCGGCTCCCGACATTCAAATATTTCCATGACCGAGGCTGTGAAGTGTGTTGAAGCGATACTCGGTAAAAAAGCAAAAGTGACATATATTGATACTCCCAGAGTAGGTGATCATATGTGGTACGTTTCAGACACCGGAAAATTTCAAAGGCATTATCCCAAATGGAAATATGAATATGATATCGAGAAAATTCTCCAGGATTTGTGCAAAGGATACAGGTAATACTATAAGTATATGAAAACAATCATTTTGTGTGGTGGAATAGGATATAGATTAAAAGAAGAGACAGAATTTAAGCCAAAGCCCATGGTTCAAATCGGCAATAAGCCGATACTCTGGCATATCATGAAAATCTATGCACACTTTGGGTATAACGAATTTATTATTGCGCTCGGATACAAAGGTGATGATATAAAAGAATATTTTTTGAATCAAAAATATTTTACTCATGATTTTACACTTTTGACGAAAAGCGGAGTGACGAAAATTCATAAGGAAAATGATAATGGCAAGGGAGTGGATGAATTTAAAATTACATTTGTTGATACGGGTCGCGATACGCTTCCGGGAGAACGAATTTTACGACTTCAGGAGTATATTCCAAAGACCGATAAAAGTTTTATGGTGACGTATGGCGACGGAGTCAGCAACATAGACATTCGGAAACTTGTCGTGTTTCACAACAAACAAAAAACTATAGGAACTGTAACCGGTGTACATCCGAGGAGCAAATACGGTCTCATATCTTTAAATACGAAAACACATATCATAGATGGGTTTACCGAGAAACCGGTGTTAAATGAGTGGGTAAATGGGGGATTTATGGTATTTAGAAAAGAATTTTTTTCATACCTTAGAAAAGGAGAGATGGAGCATGAAGCAATACGTCGTCTTATAGCGATAAAACAGCTATCTTTGTATATTCATACCGGTTTTTGGCATGCGATGGATACGTATGTCGATGTGGAAAACCTTAATAAATACTGGCATGAAAAACCGGAATGGAAGATATGGAAAGACTGAAAAACGTCAGGGTGCTTGTTACCGGAGGATCAGGATTCATAGGGGGATACGTAGTTAAAAAATTACTTTCAAAAGGTTACAAAGTAAGTGTTATAGATATCAATATCCATAGTTCTTCAGTATTTTTTCTTGAGAAATTAAAATCACAGGTGAAGTTTACTAATTTAGACATACGCGACAGACCGAAGGTTTTTCGATTTTTTTCAAAATATAAATTTGACTATGTCATCCATCTCGCCGCCGAGCCAATCGTTGAACGTGGATATGATGATCCTCTCAAGACATTTGAAACAAATATCATGGGAACAGCAAATGTGCTCGAGGGCTTACGAAGATCGTCTCCTAAGACTGGAGTTATTGTGGCTTCTTCTGATAAAGCGTACGGAAAGACTCAAGATAAAACGTATACAGAGAAGTCTCCGCTCGTAGGCGATCACCCGTATGATGTATCAAAATCCTGTACGGACCTCATTGCCCAGACATATGCCAAGACCTACGGTATGCCGATCGTGGTGACGAGATTTGGAAACGTCTACGGTGGAGGGGATGTACATCTCGATCGGATTATCCCCGGTATATGCATGGCAATCATAGATAAGAAGAAATTAAACGTACGAAGTGATGGGACGTATGTCCGTGATTATATATATGTCGAAGATGTCGCGGATGGATACATATTTTTACTCAAAAATATAGATAAAGCGGCGGGGCAGGTATATAATTTTTCTTCCGACGATAATTTTTCCGTCGTTGATTTAATACATAAAGCGTCGGAGTATTTAGGAGAAAAAATTTCATATAATATATTAAATTCTGCAAAGAATGAAATACCATATCAACATCTGGATTATTCAAAAATTCGAACATTAGGATGGAAGCCAAAGCATACATTAAAAGTCGGACTGGAAAAAACACTTTCCTGGTATAAAAAATTTTATAAAGCCGGATTAAATTAGGAGGTATAGTATGAAACAGAAGAAAAAATTTTCTCCCAAAGAGCTCATCCTCACCGCGGGTCCCTCTGTGTCGGAAAAAGAAGTGAGGTATGTGACGGATGCCGTGAAGCATGGATGGAATAACCATTATAGAGATTATATAGAGAAATTTGAGAGCGCTTTTGCAAAATATATCGGCGTGAAATACGCGCTTTCATTATCCAGCGGCACAGCTGCTCTTCATCTGGCTGCAATAGGGTGCGACATCGGGCCAGGTGATGAAGTGATTGTACCCGAAATTACTTTTGTCGCTTCAGCAAATGTGGTGAAATACGTGGGTGCAACACCTGTTTTCGTTGATATTGAATCCGATACCTGGTGCATGGATCCGGTGAGCTTGAGAAAAGCGATAACTAAAAAAACAAAAGCCATCATGCCTGTCCATATCTACGGACATCCGGCAAACATGATCGAGATCAACAAAATAGCCAAAGAATTCAAGCTGAAAGTTATTGAGGACGCGTGCCCGTCCATAGGCGCAGAGGTAAACGGCAAGAAAACAGGTGCATTAAGTGACGTCGGATGTTTTAGTTTTCAGGGTGCAAAAGCTGTGGTGACCGGAGAGGGCGGGATGCTTGTAACTGATGACAGATATATCTATGAAAAAGCCAGAGACTACGGAAATCATGCTAAGGATCACACCAAAGCTATGTGGCATACAGACATAGGCTACATGTACAGAATGACGAATATGCAGGCGGCATTTGGGCTTGCCCAGATAGAGCGGGTGGGAACGATGGTAGAGAAAAAAAGGAAGATTTTTAGTTGGTATAAGGAATTTTTAGATGGAGTGCACGGAATTACACTGAATACTGAAAAGCCATGGGCAAAAAATGAATACTGGATGTCCTCGATAGTTCTTGATAAGAGCGTACGAATAACCAGAGATGATATGATGGTGGAATTGAAAAAGAGGAATATTGATACTCGTCCATTTTTCTATCCCATCAGCATGCTGCCGATGTATTCATCGGTCAAGGTGAATAATCCCGTCGCTTACTATGTAGGCCCACATGGGATCAATCTTCCGAGTGGACATAATCTGACTCGTGAACAAGTGAGATATGTGAGTTTGGCTGTAAAGGAGCTAATTCGGAAGTAAATATTGCTGTCATCCCCGACCTGATCGGGGATCCAGACTGGATTCCCGCGTTCGCGGGAATGACAATTGCATTTGGTTTTTTATGAAAGAATCAATGGTTAAGCGCGAAAAAAGAATAGAAACATTACTCCATGATATAAAGCATGCAAATTCAGGTGATGAGTATGCTCTTCAATTTTCGGTAGACGCAAAAAAATATCGACTCATACCCATAACATACAAAGATCAAGAGTCACGAAATGCAGTAATACTACTTACAGCATGGAGAAAGAAAAATGATTGGTGGTTTCCGTCGCAGTTTAAAGTGACGTACGAGGGTACGAAGAGATGGCTTACTTCACAGCTTCTAGAAAAAAAAGGGAGAGTATTATTTTTTCTTGAAGATGAGAAGCGAAATAAAATTGGTCACTTGGGGCTTTATTCTTTTGATTTCAAGCATAACTCGTGTGAGATAGATAATGTGATACGCGGAGAAGAAAGTGCTCCCGGGGTTATGACGGATGCACTCAATACTCTCATGCAGTGGACGTATGACGTGTTAAAAATTAAGACCATGTATCTTCGGGTTTTTAGTGACAACGAGCGGGCGATAAAATTATACAGACGGTGTAACTTTGTAGATGATGATTTAATTCCACTAGTGAAGGAGGTTCGAGATGACGGCACGTATTGGATTGAAGATTCAAAAATGAAAGCTAAGCCTGAGAGAAGTTTTCTCAAAATGAGGCATGTGCCAAAAAAGTTGAAAGACACAAGATGAAAGATATAGGCCAACTTAAACAAATAGCAAGAGAAGTGAGAAAAAATATACTCACAATGAGTGCGAGAGCAAAAAGTGCACACATGGGAGGAGCCCTTTCCGTCGTTGAAATTCTCGTGACTTTGTACTATCAGATTATGAAAAATAACCCCAAAAATCCGGAAGATCCCAAGCGCGACAGACTGATATTAAGCAAGGCACACGATGCTAAGGCGCTTTTTGCTGTACTCGCAGAGTGTGGATATTTTGATAAAAAAATTCTCGAAGGATATGAAATGGATGGCGGAATTCTCGCCGGACACTCTGTGCGTCATGCAGTGCCCGGAGTGGAGGCGTCAGCCGGAGCATTGGGTCACGGGCTGTCAATCGCGACAGGCGTTGCCCTCGCCGGCAAAAAATCGGGTCAGAAATATAAAACATATGCGATTCTCTCTGACGGTGAGTGCGACGAGGGGTCTATCTGGGAAGCAGCTCTATTTGCCGGTCATCATGCACTGGAAAATCTCGTCGTTGTTATTGACCATAACAAACTTCAAGGGTATGGATATACGAAAGATGTTCTCAATTTAGAGCCATTTGCCGAAAAGTGGGAGAGTTTTGGCTTTGGAGTAAAAGAAGTAGAGGGACATGATATGAAAAAGCTTTCATCGGTATTTAGTAAAACCCCGTTTAAAAAACACAAACCAAGTGTCGTCATCGCACATACCATAAAGGGACTAGGGGGGATGAAACAGCACATCGGACAGATTTCTTCCCAATATAAACCACCGACGCAGGATGAGCTTGCAGATTTACTCATAGAATTGGAGAAGTCATGAGAAATACGTTTGCAAAAGTGCTACTTGAGGAGGCAAAGAAAAATAAGAAGGTTATTTTTCTGACAGGAGATCTTGGTTTCTCTGTGTTTGAGGATTTCCAGAAGGAGTGCCCGGATCAGTTTATAAACGCGGGTGTAGCTGAACAGAACATGACGGGTGTGGCAGCCGGGCTTGCCATGGAAGGCATGATTCCCATCATCTATTCCATCATCCCATTTGTGACGATGAGAAATTTTGAACAGATACGAAATGATATCTGTTATCAGAATTTGAATGTAAAGATTGTTGCAGTTGGTGCTGGTTTTTCGTACGGACCATACGGACATACCCACCATGGACTTGAAGATATTGGAATCATGAGAACGCTCCCGGGGTTGACAATTCTTGCTCCCGGGGACCCTACAGAGGCACGGCTTGCAACTGAAGCGATGTTTAAATATGTAGGGCCTACGTATCTTCGACTTGGAAAGGGCGGAGAGCCAATTGTTCATGAGGCTGAGCCTCTGTTTACCATAGGAAAAGCAATTGAACTTTCCAAAGGACGCGATATTACAATTGTGACCACTTCAAATATGCTCTCCCGGGGCAATGAAGTGAGGTTAGATTTGGAGACAAAAGGGTATTCGGTCGGACTTGTCAGCATGCATACGATAAAACCTTTAGATGTGTCGTTCATTCTGAGATTATCCAATTCCTGCAGGGCGATTTTTACCATAGAGGAGCATAGTATTATAGGAGGACTTGGGAGCAGTGTCGCCGAGGTGTTAGCGGAACAGAATAATACAGTAATTTTTAAGAGGTTCGGAGTTTCTGATAGGTTTACGAAAGTGAATGGATCCCGGACGTATCTACAAAAAGCAAATGGGCTTAATACTGAGACTCTTTCAGAGTCTATGATACATATTATGAAAAAGAAAAAGATATGAGAGATGTTTCGCTTGAAACTTTTATAAAAAAGTATTACCGCTCGCATTTTCGTTTGAAAAAATTTGAACCCGGTGTGACACCTGTTCCCGTGTCGGGAAAAGTTTTTGATGATAGAGAATTACTGTTTGGAACTCAAGCAGTACTAGACGGATGGTGGACAGAAGGGGAGTTTGCAGAGAAGTTTGAAAAAGATTTTTCTATGGTTGTGGGCGCAAGATATGTGAGTCTCGTAAATTCCGGCTCATCAGCGAATTTGATTGCTTTTTCAGCTTTGACATCGACCGTTTTTGGTGAGAGGGCTCTCAAACCCGGGGATGAGGTCATAACAGTTGCGACAGGTTTTCCAACGACGGTAAATCCGATCATTCAGAATCGTTGTATTCCTGTATTTATTGACAATGATATTGCGACGAAAAATGCAACGATTGACGGCATAAAAAAAGCGCTTTCAAAAAAAACAAAAGCCATCATGCTTGCTCATACTCTCGGAAATCCATTGCCGTTGGATGAGATATTAGCTTTAGTGAAAGAGAAAAGACTTTGGTTTATAGAAGACTGCTGCGATGCTCTTGGATCTACCTATAAGGGGAAACACGTGGGTACATTTGGAGATATAGCGACGTTTTCTTTTTACCCTGCACACCAGATTACCATGGGCGAAGGGGGCGCCGTAGTAGCTCAGAAGCCACTATTACACAAAGCGATCCGTCAGTTCCGTGATTGGGGTCGCGACTGTTGGTGCGACACGGGAAAAGATGATACATGTCACAGACGATTTAAGTGGCAGCTTGGTGATCTTCCCATGGGGTACGATCATAAATATATCTATTCTCAGATCGGCTACAACGTAAAGCTGACCGATATGCAAGTTGCGATTGGGCTCGCTCAACTTGGAAAACTTCCCGGATTTATCAAGAAACGGAAGAGTAACTTTGGCAAACTCTATACAGGATTATTAAAGTACTCAAGGTTTCTAACATTTTCGACTGCGGAAAATGGATCGGATCCTTGCTGGTTTGGTTTTGCAATAGTCGTGAACAAAAACGCCCCGTTTTTTAAACTAGATCTGGTTCAGTATCTGGAGTCGAAAAAAATAGGAACAAGAAGTTTATTTGCAGGTAATTTATTAAAGCATCCTGCGTATAAAGGAAGAACTGACATACGTCTTTCCGGAGCTCTGACAAATTCTGACGTACTTATGGAGAATGGCTTTTGGATAGGTGTGTATCCTGGCATCTCAGAGGAGATGATACGGTATATTCTCCGTACATTCGATATGTTTATGAAACAATGGTAAAATGGTTTCATGGATCCTCAAAGAACGGTTCTTGTCACGGGTGGTGCAGGGTTTATCGGTTCCCACCTTTGCGACGAACTTCTTGCCCAGAAGTATTCAGTTATTTGTTTTGATAGCCTCATAACGGGTGCAAAAAGTAATATCTCCAAGGCACTTACAAACCCCAATTTTAGATTTATCGAGTGTGACGTGACACAGGAGTTACCGAAATTGCCAAAATTATCTTACATCTTTCATCTCGCCTCGCCTGCTTCGGTCATAGATTATCAGGCACATCCTGAAGAGACGGCGCTCGTAAACTCCATGGGTACAATCGAAATGTTAAAGCTCGCACAGGAACACCAGGCACGGTTTTTGTTTACGTCAACCTCTGAAATATACGGAGATCCATTAGAACATCCTCAGAAAGAAACGTATTGGGGAAATGTAAACACGGTTGGTGTCAGGTCTTGTTATGATGAGTCAAAAAGATTTGGTGAAACGATGACCGATCTTTATGTGGGTAAATATGGGATTGATGGTCGGATAGTTCGAATATTTAATACATACGGACCACGAATGAGGAAGACAGACGGACGCGTCATATCAAACCTAGTCAATCAGGCTCTCGAGGGAAAACCGCTCACTGTCTATGGAGACGGATTACAGACACGCTCTTTTTGTTTTGTCTCTGACCTTGTGGATGGGATCATGAAGATGATGGTTACAGACGGACTATCCGGGGAGGTGGTAAATCTCGGAAATCCGGAAGAGTATACCACTCTTGATTTAGCTCGAAAAGTACTGTCGATGACCGGCTCTTCTTCGACTATAGTTTTTTACCCGCTCCCCAAAGATGATCCAAAGATGCGGTGCCCTGATATATCAAAGGCGATACAATTACTCGGATGGAAACCGACGGTAACACTCGAAGAAGGACTTGGGAAAACAATTGAATATTACAAAACCGTATAAATTTTTATTATTGCATGCCATGAAACCACAGGATATTATATTTTTTATCATATTTTTTGGCCTCATTTCACAGAGAAAATTTGAGTGGCTTGCTGTACTTGGACTATTTTGTATTGTGCTCAGTATCCCGCTTTTTTCTCTATGGATTTTTTTCACTGCTGAAAGACTTACGTGGTACGCGGCTCTTTGTATCGCGGTTTCTGCAATACATCTACTCATTTCACTCAGACACAATGAATATTTGGAGAGGAAGGATATATGAAGTTCCTCATCACCGGCGGGGCAGGATATATAGGATCTATCACGAATTCGGTTCTTCAAAAAGCCGGACATGAAACAGTAATTTATGACAGAGTCGCATGCCGGAAGAGTAAGGTAGGGGTTCAAACGGAGAGTATAGTAGGCGATCTCCGTGATCTGTCAGCGATACAAAAAGTATTTAAAACCCATACATTTGATGCGGTCATCCACTTTGCAGCATCTGCGCTTGCGGGTGAATCTATGCTTCGTCCACACGAGTATTTTGAAAACAATATTCTCGGCGGATTAAATCTTCTGGAGGCCATGAAGGATAGTGCATGTAAAAATTTTATATTTTCATCGACCTGTGCTGTCTATGGATATCCGACAAAGACTCCCGTGACGGAAGATGAAACGATAAAGCCTGTGTCAGTGTACGGAGCGTCCAAGAGGATGTTTGAGGAGATATTGGCGTGGTATGAAACGTTGTATGGCATCAAGATAGGAATCCTGAGGTACTTTAATGCATCGGGCGCAGCACTTGACGGATCACTCGGTGAACTTCATGTCCCGGAGACGCACATAATCCCGATCGCGCTTGACGTGGCACTTGGGAAACAGAAAGAATTTTCTCTCTATGGCAATGATTATGAAACAAAGGATGGTACATGTGTGCGGGATTATATCCATGTCTTGGATCTCGCAGACGCGCATATACTCGCGGCTTCGCATCTTCGGTCCGGAGGAGCATCATTTACCGTGAACTTAGGAGTCGGCAGGGGATATTCGAATCTTGAAATATTATCCATGATAGAAAAAGTCACCCTTAAAAATATTCCATACAAGATACTTCCCCGGCGTGCCGGTGACCCGGCAAAGATTTTTGCCGATAATACAAAGGCGAAAGAGTTTCTTGGATGGACGCCAAAATATTCGGATCTGGAAACGATCATTTCTTCAGCATGGAAATGGCATTCCTTCTTACGGAAGGAAGGATCATGAAAATCGGCATAGACATAAGTCAGATAGTTCATGAAGGCACAGGAGTTTCACGATACGTGAGAGAATTAGTCAGATCACTCCTTGCCATGGATACGAAAAATGAGTATGTTCTTTTTGGCTCGTCACTTCGGAAAAGAGAATCCTTGCATGCCTTTTTTAGAACCCTTGGAACGAATGCACGAATCCGGCTCGTCGTTATCCCTTTGCCGCCGACGCTTTTAGATTTTCTTTGGAATGTATTGCATATTCTTCCTATAGAATTTTTTATTGGAAAAGTCGACATATTCTGGAGTAGCGACTGGACACAGCCGCCGCTCTTGAGAGCGAGAGGTATTACGACCATACACGACGTGTCTTTCTTGCGGTATCCTGAAAGTTTTTCTGAGAATATTGTCTCAGTACAAAAGAGGCGACTAAGACATGCGATACGTGAATGTCAGACGATATTGTGTGATTCTCTGGCGACAAAAGATGACGTGAGCTCATTTTTTTCGCTCGCTCAAGACCGGTTGCAGGTGATATATCCGGGGATAACAACAGTATGATCATCGCCATAGACGGATATGAAGCTAACCATCTAAATAGGGTCGGAATAGGGCGGTATGCGTTTGAAATTTTAAAGCATCTGTATGAGATAGAAGAGAAACGGTTAGAGAGAAATGAGTATCGCATCTACCTCCCTTCTGTTCCACTTTCGGATCTACCCAAGGAAACATCGTGGTGGAAATACCGCGTCATACATCCGCGAAAATTTTGGACATTCATAGCTTTTCCTCTGGCACTCACTTCTGATATGCCAAGGGCTCACGTCGTCTTTTCTCCGACGCATTATGCCCCGCGATTTGTAACTCTTCCGAGAGTCATCTCCATCATGGATCTGTCGTATCTCCGGTATCCGGAACTTTTTCGTCCAAGAGACTTATTTAAACTTACCCAGTGGACAAAATATAGTGCAGTAAGCGCAAAAGCGATATGCACCATCAGTGAATTTAGCCGTCATGATATACTGCATGAGTACCGGGTTGATCCTGCTGCGGTAGTCGTAACGTATCCCGGTATATCATTTTCAAGCACAAAAAATATGGATACAAAGTCTTCAGATATCGATGTGATTGCTCTTCCAAAGAAATATATACTGAGCGTAGGCACGCTTCAGCCACGGAAAAATTATGTACGTCTCATTGACGCTTTTTCGCGACTAAAAACATCTCATGTGAAAGAATATTCCGACGTTTCTCTGCTGATAGTCGGGAAAAAAGGATGGCTGTATGACGAGATACTTCATAGTCCCAAAAAGTACGGAGTAGAGTCGTCTGTCCGCTTTTTGGATTTTGTGGAAGACTCTGATCTTCCATCTCTTTATAAAAAGGCTCTCTGTTTCGTGCTTCCAAGTCTGTATGAAGGGTTTGGTCTTCCCATACTTGAGGCTATGGCGTATGCATGTCCCGTGGTGGTAAGTAACGTATCGAGTCTGCCTGAGATAGCCCTAGGCGCGGGTGTGTATGTAGAGCCTGAAAACATTCAGAGTATTGTCGATGGCATACACAAAGCTATAGTTGAGAAACAGTTCGATGAAGGGAAAAAACGTATCAAGACTGGTCTTGCACAAGTGAAGAAATTTTCCTGGGAGAATGCAGCCAAAAAAACTCTTGAAATACTCGAAAAAGTCGGTCAGAAAGGGAAGACACATGAATAGATGGATTATAGATTTCTGGGTGTATCTGGCCACTCTCACGGGGTATATCCCAAGTCATACGATACGGCTTTTTTTGTATCAGAATTTTTTCCGTATCAAAATAGGAAAAGATTCGTCCGTACACTGGCGCGCGCGGTTTAATCTTCCATCTGGGATCGCGATCGGACGCAATACCATCATCGGCAACGATGCATTTCTTGATGGCCGGTTTGTCCGAGAGTGGGCTTCCGGTGAGTCGAAGATTTCGGGATATATTAGAGACTTTTTACATCCGAAGTGTCGTCCGCTTCGGATCGGAAATAATGTCTCAATAGCAGGAGAGGTACGGATATTTACCATGGAACATGATATAGATAGTTCTGATTTTAAAGAACAGGCGGGAGAAGTCATAATAGATGACTACGTCGTTATCGGGACGAGAGTTATAATTCTTCCCGGTGTGCATGTAGGAAAAGGTGCTGTGATTGCCTCCGGAGCAGTCGTCACAAAAGACGTAGAACCATATGCCGTGGTCGGGGGAGTTCCGGCAAAATTGATAAAAACACGATTTAAGGATCTTCGGTATACGCTCAAATTTTCCCGTTTATTCCAGTAAATACGTATTTATCATGGATCTAAGCATTATTATTCCGAATTTTAATACAAAAAATCTTCTCACAAAGTGTCTTACATCTATCGAAACTTCGCTTTCTGCGGCTTTAATACGGTATGAAATTATTGTTATTGATAATGGGTCGAAGGATGGGTCTATTGCACTGATAAAAAGAAGCTTTCCTCATGTCGTTTTAATACAGAATAAAACGAATGTGGGGTACGGAAAGTCAAATAATGTAGGCATAAAAAGAGCAAAAGGTGAGTGTGTATTGCTTTTAAATTCGGATATTGAAGTGTTGGACTCAGCTATAAAAACCCTATACTCTTCTATACAAACGTCGAAGGACATTTTTTTAGGTGGACGGTTGTTAAATCCTGATTATTCTCCTCAGTCATCCTGTGGACCCATGTATACACTTCCCGTCGTTTTCACGATGCTATTCCTTAAGGGAGATGTGCTTGGAATTACTCGGGGCTCTCCTTCGAGAATTTCAAAAGTCGATTGGATATCCGGAGCATGTCTTATGGGCCGAAAGACAGATTTTATACAGATTGGTCTTTTTGATGAAAAGATTTTTATGTATATGGACGAGATTGATTTTCTCTATCGGGCAAAGCAAAAAGGGTATACGATAGTATATAATCCAGATGCCCGATTTATCCATGTGGGAGCTGCGAGCAGCGGGACAAAAAAAACGCCGATTCTCAATATCTATACGGGACTTTTATATTTTTACTCAAAACACCGTTCTCAATCAGAGCTTAGTGTTTTAAAGGTGTTGTTGCGTATAAAAGCTCGGATGGTAATAGTGATTTGTAATCTCATTGGCCGAAAGGAAATAGTTTCAATATATGAAAAAGCTCTGGCTCTGGTGTAAAGAAAATATTTTGTTTATAAGCAGTATTGTTTTGCTTATTTTCATTCCGTTGTATCCGAAGTTTCCTTTACTGGATATAAAAAATACATGGGTGTATGTGCGGATAGAAGATTTTCTGGTGCTGGCAGTACTTTTCATATGGGGTCTACTTGCCCTCAAACATCGTATTAGCCTCAAAACTCCGATCACGATTCCTATATTTCTCTTTTGGCTCTCCGGTGCCATAGCGACACTGCATGGGATATTACTTATATTTCCAACACTCCAGGTGGCCTATCCGAACGTAGCGTTTTTAAGCTTTCTCCGTCGTATGGAGTATATTTCCATGTTTTTTGTGGCATACGCTTCAGTCAAGGAAAAGAAGTATCTGGGTGTGTTGGTTCTCGCGATAGTTTTTACGCTTCTCTCAGTCTCTCTCTATGGCATCGGACAAATATATGTGGGTTTCCCGGCATTTCTGACCATGAACGAAGAGTATGCCAAAGGACTTGCTATCCATCTGTCGAGGTTATCCCGGATATCTTCGACGTTTAGCGGGCATTATGATCTTGCTGCATATCTTGTACTCATACTGCCTATTATCGCGAGCATGATTTTTGGTTTCCGGAATTTATTTGTACGGGTGTTTTTGGTCTTCAGTGCGGTACTCGGGTTTATCGCACTTTTTATGACCGTATCCCGGATATCGTTTTTTGCGCTATTTGTGTCGTTTGGCTTGGTACTTTTTATGCACAAGAAAAAATTCGTATTATATTCTATCCCGGTGGTGGTGGTGCTTGCTCTTTTATTTTTAAGTCTTTCTCCGAAGGTGTTTGAGCGGTTTAGCAATACGATAAAAGCGATAGATGTCGTAGTCGACGCGAAAACCGGGGATCCTATCGGACATACCAAAACCGTACCAAGAAGCTACTTTGTCGATAAAACCGTTAAGCAACAATACACTCAATCAATAAAAAATATCTACGGGTATGCAAGCGCGTCTGCAATGCTCATAGTACACGAAGCTGAATTACCCGAGAAGGTAACGTTACTTCTTGAACCCAGTTCACCGACCGGAGAAGATTTGCCCCAGGGTACGGGCTATATAAATCTGTCGCTTTCACCAATACTTCAAAAGCTCGATACGTTTTTGTATGAACCAAAGCCAAGAGTAGCGACTACGTCGGCAGAGGTATTTGTCATAAATGGAAATTTTCTTGTGAAGAAAGTATTTACGTATGATCTCTCGTTTACCACCCGGTTTCAGGGCGAATGGCCGAAGGCAATGGAAGCATTTTCTAAAAATATTCTTTTCGGGAGCGGGTATGGGTCGATAGGACTTGCGGTAGACAATAGCTATCTTCGGATGTTAGCCGAGGTTGGGCTTCTGGGTTTTTTCTCGTTTTTCTCAATTTTTATCATAGTCGGAGTCTACATAAAAAAGATTTTGCCTGATGTTGATTCCAGACTTCTTCGAAGTGTTGTCATCGGTTTTACCGCAGGGCTCGTTGGCCTTGCAATCAATGCGCTATTTATAGACGTATTTGAGGCGTCTAAGGTCGCATTTGTCACATGGATATTCCTTGGATTTATCTTGGGTTTACTAAGACTCTATGAGCGAAAACCGGTACATATCTCTAAAGAGTTTTTACATGTATTGGTCTCGACTCCAGCGATAGTCGTATATATCGCACTTACCGCATTTCTTCTTTACTCTCCTATGACACATAATTATTTTGTGGGAGATGATTTTACCTGGTTTCGGTGGGCTTCCGACTGTAGTGTAAAAACCGCATCAGGATCATGTCCGGTTGATGCAAAGACGATTGTGCGGTATTTTACCGAGTCGAATGGATTTTTCTACAGACCGGGATCGAAGGTGTATTTTCTTCTCATGTATTCTCTTTTTTGGCTCAATCAATCTGCATATCATATAGTCTCTCTCATGCTGCATGGGGTAGTGGCCATACTTGTATTTTTTCTTTCTAAAAAATTATTGAAAAATATATATTTTGCCCTCTCAGCAGGTATATTATTTTTACTACTTAACGGAAATGCAGAGGCGGTGTACTGGGTCAGTGCGACCGGGTTTCTATTTAGTGCTGTCTTTTCGCTCTTGGGACTTTTAAGTTTTATATCGTTTGAAGAAAATAAAGAACGTAGGTTTGTCGTATTTTCAGTGATGTTTATATTGCTCTCTACGTTTTTTCACGAAGTCGGTATAGTGACTCCAATTCTCATACTGCTTTACCGGAGTATATATAGTCCGGGTGAATCTATGCGTAGACTTTGGACTGATAAAATATCAAAGTTGTTGTTTTTGCCGGTTCCGGTATATTTGTCTATGCGCTACATATCCCAGAGTCATTGGCTTTCTGGTGACTATAGCTATAATCTGTTGCGGCTGCCTCTAAACGTCGCCGGAAATAGTTTTGGATATCTGATGCTCACTGTTTTTGGTCCTATCTCTGAGCCTTTGTATCAGATTATCCGGACAGGGTTAAAAGCGCATGTCATCATTGCCGCGATTATCATAGTATCGGCATCTGTCGTCGGTGTATGGTTTGTCCGGAAATACAGTCACATTTTAGAAAAACAGGACAGGCTCACCATACATTTTGGCATACTCTTTTTTGTAGTTTCGCTCCTGCCGTTTTTAGGTCTTGGAAATATGTCATCCCGGTATAGTTATCTCTCGACTATCGGCGTGATTTTTATACTCATAATAATTGCTAAATATCTCTTTAAGTCTTTACTATATAACGGAAAAATGATTGCAGGCTTTGGTACGGCGGTAGCAATATCTGCATTTGTGCTTTTTCAGATCATCCAGCAGCAGCAGATAACGTCGGACTGGTATGAGGCGGGAAAAAGAACGCATGCATTTATCGTTTCCATGGGAGGATCGTATGAAAACGGATGGGCAAGCATGCCTATGGAGCTTCATTTTGTGAATGTTCCGATACGGCATGGCGGTGCATGGGTGTTTCCTGTAGGCATGCCTGATGCATTGTGGCTTTTGTATCGAAATCCAAAACTACGGATATTTGCCTGGCCGTCTTTATCACAGGCTTTTGACGCTGTGATGGCAGGCTCTGATACCCAAAAGGTATTTGAATTTGAGGAAAAAGGAAGTGTGGTTGAACGCATAAAACCGCAGACGATACAATGAAAAAGTTAACGGTGTTTTTACTTTTAGCTCTCGTGATCCTTGATATTGGGGTTCGTTTGTATCATGTAACAAGCCCTGTCGCAGACTGGCATAGTTGGCGGCAATCAGACACTGCGGCAGTCGCCAGAAATTTTATCAAACGGGGATTTGATCCGTTTCGGCCACGCTATGATGATCTATCAAACATACAATCAGGAAAAGATAATCCACAAGGGTATCGCATGGTGGAATTCCCGCTGTACCAGACAATAGGTTTTGGACTGTGGAAAATTTTCCCCAAATTGTCGATTGAAGAATCTCTTAGGATAGTGAGTATTTTTTCTTCAGTAGTGAGTGTGGTAACGTTATTTTATATTGCATCCGTTATCCGTTCTCCCGTAGTTGGATTTTTTTCTGCTCTGACTTTTGCACTCCTGCCATACAATGTGTACTTCGGGAGGGTGATTTTGCCTGAATCATTTATGGTTTCACTTGTTCTTGTATCCATCGCTGTTGGTTTATATGCATCAATATCTCGTGGCAGTGCAAAATATGTTTTGTTTTTCGTCTCAGCGCTCTGTTCTGCCTTGGCATTTTTGGTAAAGCCGACTGCCGGTTTTTTTCTTTTACCGCTTCTCCCCATATTTATAGCCGGATTCGGAGTTTCTTTTGAAAGTATCGTACTTGCGCTTTTGTATATAACTGTTTCGATCGTTCCACTTCTCCTTTGGAGAAAATGGATACTTCAATTTCCTGAAGGTATTCCCGTTTTTGAGTGGCTTTTTAACGGAAATGGGATTCGATTTACCCCGGCGTGGTTACGATGGATATTTTCTGAAAGAATTGCTCAACTTATACTTGGCTCTTGGGGCTTGGTATTTCTTTGCCTTGGAATGCTTGGCAGTAAAAACAGGAGAGAGGCGTGGTTTATCTTTCTTTGGATAGCGGGTGTACTCGGATACGTAGCGATTGTCGCTACCGGCAACGTCCAGCATGATTATTATCAGGTGCCTTTGATACCAGTCATAAGTTATCTTGTTGGAAGAGGGATGCTTATTTTGTGGAGAGTTGCAGAAAAGGAGCGTATTGCAGGGGTTATTATAATAGGGTGCGTATATGTGCTTATGGTTACCATACCCTGGTATACCATGAAGACGTATTATTGGATAAATCGTCAGGCGATCGTTGACGCTGGATCGTTTGCCGATAGGGTGTTGCCAAAAGACGCGAAAGTTATAGCGCCGTACAACGGAGATACGACGTTTTTGTATCAGACAAACAGACCAGGCTGGCCACTCGGATTTGATATTGCCCAAAAAATAAAATTCGGAGCCACTCATTACGTGACTGTTTCTCCGACGGATTTGGATCTTGAGACTCGCGATCTTACCAATATGTATACAGTAGTTGAGCGAAATGAGCAGTTTGCCATTATTGATCTTACTAAACCTCGAAAGGCGCCATGAATATATTGGTAGTCAGTGCAGTATTGCCGTTTCCGTTATATTCCGGAGGACAGATTCGATTGTATAATTTACTCCGGATTCTTTCTTCTGAACATACTATTCATCTGGTCTCGTATATTCGGGATGAGAGCGAAAAAGCATATCTTTCCGAGCTTTCTTTTTGTGCATCGGTTCGAACGATAAAACGCGGCAGGGCATGGCAAGGATCGTACGTACTAAAAACGTGTTTTAGTCAATATCCGTTTCTTTACGAGACATATACTGCAAGAGAAGCTTACGGTCAGATTCAGGAAGTATTGAATACAAATCATATTGACTTAATTCACATAGAGCCTTCGTATGTCGGTCTCGGGATTCCAAAGACTACGCTACCAGTTATAGCAGTAGAACATAATATTGAGCATGAAATATATATGCAATTCGTACATAAGGTACGATTCCCTTGGCTTCGTTGGCTTTTGAAATTTGATATTAAGAAAATGATTCATGCTGAAGAGACAACCTGGAAATCCGTTGCTGGCGTAGTTGCGGTTTCGGAGGATAACAAATCCTATATTGAGAGAAAAGCTTTGGGAACACCGGTATATCTTGTGCGAAATGGGGTAGATCTGCAAAAATTTTTATATCAGGACGAAAAAAAGAAACAGGTTCAACCTGTATTTTTATATGTTGGTAATTTTGCATGGATGGAAAATCAGGATGCGGTTTCATATTTAGTGTCAAAGCTTTGGCCTCATATACTTGCTCACTATCCCGGAGCCACTCTTCGAATTGTTGGCAAATCTATGTCAAACGCTTTGTCTCAAAAGATAAAAGGCACGAATGTTAAGATTCTCTCTGATGTTGAAAATATTCAAGAGGAATTGGATACTGCGACAATTATGCTTGCGCCTATAAGAATTGGTGGCGGAACAAAATATAAAATACTTGAATCTATGGCTTGCGGACTTCCGGTTGTAACAACAACGCTTGGTTCTGAAGGGATACATGCCCGTCACGGAGTGCATTTGTATTGCGCAGACAGTCTTGATGAAACATTGTTTGCCATACATGCACTTCTTGGAAGTACCCGCGTATATAATACGATAAGAAAACAGGCTCGAAAACTTATCGAATCACGGTATTCCTGGGAGATGATTGCAAAAGATTTGGACTTTGCCTGGAAAAATACGCGATGAAAGATATACAAGTTTCTATCATTATTGTGAGTTTTAATACGAAGGAATTGCTGAAGGGCTGTCTTCATTCTATTGAAGCGTCACAGTGTCCGACTGATGCATGGGAAATTATTGTTGTCGATAATGCATCAACTGATGGATCGGCACAGTATCTCAAAAAAAAGAATCACGTTGTTTCTGTATTTAATGATACAAACGTAGGATTTTCCCGGGCGAATAATCAGGGAATTTCGAAAGCGCACGGCAGATATGTGTTGTTTTTGAATTCTGATACAGAACTTTTGCCAAATAGCCTTCAGGTACTTTTGGCCTATATGGATACATATCGTCGCGTGGGCGTTGTAACGTGTCGCGTGGAACTAGCAAACGGTGCCATAGATCCTGCATGTCATAGAGGTTTTCCGACTCCGTGGGCAGCCTTCACATATTTTTTTGGCTTAGAACGGCTTTTTCCCCGTTCGATTTATTTTTCTTCGTATCATCTTGGGTACAAAGATATGCAAACCATTCATGAAATAGATGCACCAACTGGAGCTTTTTTTCTGACTCGAAGCGAAATCCTTCATACGCTGCATGGTTTTGATGAGGAATATTTTATGTATGGAGAAGATTTAGACCTTGCCTATCGAATTAAGAAGGCTGGTTGGCCAATTGTATATTATCCAAAAGTGTCGATATTGCACAGGAAAAAACAAAGCGGGAGAAGTGGAAAAAATGGAGAAATTAAAAAGCGTACTGATATCTATTTTTATGATACTATGAAAATTTTTTATAAAAAGTATTTTATGAAGGCATACCCCTTTTTTGTTACACGATTTATCTTTATGATTTTATCTTTTAGGATCTGGATTATAAAAACGATCGGATGGTGATATATGAAAATTGGCATCGATGCACGGCTTTATAGTGAAACGGGAGTTGGACGATATATTGCAAATATTATATCGCAATTACAGCAGATTGATCATGAGAATGAATACGTCGTGTATATGGGACGACGTGAAGCGGTCCTTTGTAAAATCGTAAACGAAAAATTTATTATTCATCAGATTGAAGTTCCCTGGCATACCATACGGGAACAGATCATTATGCCCTGGTATTTTATTCGGGATGGAGTTGATCTTGTCCATGCGCCGTATTTTACAATTCCTATATTTTTTCCCAAAAAAATCATAGTTACGGTTCATGACCTGATACTTTCTCATTTTACTACCGGAAAAGCGTCTACTCTGCCATTTTATTATTACGCGTTAAAAAGAATCGGGTATGAAGCGCTTATGAGATTCGGTTTGTTTAGAGCGTCGAAAATTATCGCAGTTTCTCATTCTACTGCACGGGATATTGAAAAAACATACGGGTATTCACATAAAATTCTTACCATTCCTGAAGGAATAGATCATATGACAAGGCTTAAGTTCGAACTGCCGAACATCAAAAATATCGCAAGTCATACAATAAAGAATTTTATTAAGTCTCCGTATATTCTCTATGTTGGAAATGCTTACCCCCATAAAAATCTTGAAATTCTTTTACAAAGTTTTTCTGAAGTGGTAAAAAGACAACACAAAACTGTATATTTAGCACTTGTTGGAAAGAATGACTATTTTTATAGTCATCTTCAAAAAAGCATTGATGATCGAGGGCTATCTGACCGGGTGAAGATATTTCATGACGCTTCAGATGAAGACCTCTCGATACTTTATGAGCATGCAGTCGTTACAGCTTCTTTGTCGCTTTCCGAAGGCTTTGGTTTTCCGGTTCTTGAAGCTTTGGTTATGGGGTCTCGAATACTCTGTTCTGATATAGCTGTTTTTCATGAAGTGGCGGGGTCGTTACCTATATATGTTGATCCAAAAAACATCGGCATGATTGCCCAAGAAATGATGACATGTATGAGAGACACCGTGTATAAGGTTCCTTCAGAATCTGATATTTCTCTCCTTGTAAAGTCGTATAAATGGAAGGATGCTGCTTCTCAAACAAAAATCGCGTATGGTCTTGCGTAACGAAATCGTATGAAAGTCGCGATTGTGTATGATCGAATGAATAAAGTCGGGGGAGCGGAGAGGATTTTAGTAAATCTTCATGCCATCTTTCCCGATGCTCCATTTTACACCTCGGTATTTGACCCGTCGGGCGCGGCGTGGTCAGCAGGTTTTCGAGTAATTCCAAGTTTTCTTCAAAAGATTTCGTTTGCTAGGAAAAATCATGAATTTTTTCCGTGGGTGACTCCTCTGGCGTTTGAAAATTTCTCTTTTAACTCATTTGATGTTGTTATAAGTGTGACGTCTGCGGAGGCAAAATCAGTCATTACAAAACCAGAAACGCTTCATATTTGTTATTGCCTGACACCAACGAGGTATCTTTGGAGCGGGGTCAAAGAGTATGCAACTCATTCATCTTCTGGCGGTCTAGCCCGCATTGCGTCATGGTTTTTGAGAGTTTTTCTTAGATCGCTTCGAATGTGGGATAAAAGAGCATCATTTCGTCCTGACGCGTGGATTGCAATATCTGCTCTTGTAAAAAAAAGAATTGAATCATATTATTCAAAGCATGTTTTTTCTATTGTCTATCCTCCTGTTGATGACATGTTTTTCCAGAGTCCACTGCCGATGGCAAAAGGAGAATATTTTCTTATTGTATCTAGACTCGTTTCATACAAGCGAATTGATATTGTTATCAAAGCCTGTAATGTGCTTCGGAAAAAGCTTATTGTTGTGGGAGACGGCAGGGAGAAACGATACCTAAAAAAGCTTGCAGGAAGAACAGTGCAATTTATTGATAGATATCTGACAGATGTAGAGTTACTTTCATATTATAGAGCCTGTTCGGCTTTTCTATTTGCAGGAGTAGAGGATTTTGGTCTTGTTGCGGCAGAGGCTCAGGCGGTAGGCAAACCGGTGATTGCATATAGTAAAAGCGGCATTTCGGAAATTATAGACGATCGTAAAACTGGAATATTGTTTCATGAACAATCCGTGCAAAGTCTTGTTGACGCGATGCGGCAATTTGATACAATGAATTTTTCATCAAAGGATTGTCGGGCCCAGGTTCTAGCATTTAGAAGCATGATATTTAAGAAAAAATTTCTTTCTACGGTGAAAGACGTATATAATACTTATATGAAGAACATAAGAGAAGGGAATACTCTATGAAAGCAGTAATATTTGCAGGAGGAGTCGGAAGCAGACTTTGGCCATTATCCCGCAAAAAATCACCAAAGCAATTTGAAAAAATTATCGGTGAGCACTCCACGCTTCAATTAGCAGCAAATAGGCTACAGCCTGATTTTTCTTGGAAAGATGTCTATGTGTCTACTGGTACGAGCTATGTTCCGCTCGTACAAAAACAACTTGACTTACTCCCTCCCGACCATGTCATCGGAGAACCTCAGATGAGAGATGTAGGCCCAGCGGTCGGACTTGTGACAGCAATTTTGACAAAAGAATCTCCACATGAGCCAATGGTTATTTTATGGAGCGATCATCTGGTAAAAAAAGAGGCATTGTTTCGCTCTATACTGCAATCAGCAGGCGATCTGGTAAAAAAAGATCCAAAAAAAATTATCTTTGTATCTCAAAAGCCCAGATTTGCCAGTGAAAATCTAGGCTGGATCGAGTACGGGAAAGAAATTGCGAATCATGAAGGTATATCATTCCATTCATTTGTAGACTTTCAATATCGCCCGGATAAAAAAACGGCAGAAGCGTATTTTGCGAGCGGTCATCATGCATGGAATTTGGGATATTTTGTTACAACGCCAGGATTTCTGTGGGAGCAGTATAAACGATTCGTTCCAAATGTTTACGAGGGATTATCTCGTATTCGTGACGCGTGGAGGACGGATAAGTATGAGGAAGTACTAAACAGTGTTTATCCGACGTTTGAAAAAATTCATTTTGACAACGCGATTCTTGAAAAACTTGATCCGTCTCAGGCTCTGGTTGTATCTGAAAATATAGAGTGGAGTGATATAGGAGCATGGGAAGCGCTAAAGGAAGCGCTACAGGAAGCGAGTGATAAAAATGTAACGAACGGGAACGTACTTTTAGAGACAACGAATGATTCGCTCGTGTATAACTACACGGATCAGATGGTTGTTGGCATTGATCTTGACCAGATGCTCGTTGTCAATACCGGTGACGTTGTTTTAGTGTGTAAAAAATCGTCTGTTCCAAAGATTAAAAAATTTGTTGAATCTCTTTCGGGCACCGAACACGAACATCTGACATAAATTCCGATTATGGTATATATATTACTTAAGCGGGCAATTGATATCTGTGGTAGCCTTATTCTCTGGATTATTTTTTTCCCGGTTTGTTTGGTTACTGCTGTAGCCATAAAGCTCGATAGCCCAGGTCCAATTTTAGCAGATACTCCGGATAGGGTTGGGAAAGAAGGGAGACTGTTTAAGCTGTTTAAGTTTCGATCAATGATTGTAAATGCACACGAAACTCTTCGGACGAACCCAAAATTTTCAAAACTTTATAGTGAATACAAGAAAAATAGTTATAAATTAAAAGAGGATCCTCGCGTGACCCGCATAGGACGGTTTATTAGAAAACATTCCATTGATGAGATACCACAGTTGTTAAATGTGCTTCGTGGAGAGATGAGTCTGGTTGGCCCGCGTCCGTATTATCCTGATGAGCTTGTTGATCAACAAAGAAAGTATCCTCATACGCAGGAACTTGTGAAAGTCGTATTGTCTGCAAAACCGGGGATTACAGGTCATTGGCAGGTGTCTGGACGAAGCGAAGTAAATTTTGACAAGCGTATAAAAATGGACGCGGACTATGTAAAGAAGCGTTCGATTGTTTTAGATATTACCATTTTATTTAAAAGTCCGTGGGCAATGATTTCCGGTAAGGGCGCTGTTTGACAATGCTCTCTTCTTTCGAGACAATACTAGTCATGCCAGATACTATGCAGGTAACACAAGTCCCTATGCAGGAACACACGCCTTCTGCTATTCCAAATAAACCTAAGAACCTCATTTTGCGCCGTATTGGTGTCATATCTCTAATTCTTTTAGTAATTATTCTTATAGTTTTTGGTATTTTTGCAGTGACGCTCATGCCATTAAAAGATGTCTATGCAAAAACCCAGGAGGTTATGGTCGTCGGAAAGGAAGTCGGGGTGGCGCTAAAATCTCAAAATCTCGACCAGATGAAAGAAAAACTTGCTGCCACCCGTGTCAAGATGAAAGAGCTCGAGACTACGTATGGCCGAGTCACGGGTCTTTCGAGTGTGCCTTTTCTTGGACTGTATATCCAAGATGGATCACATGCTATAAAAGCTGGATTTGCCGGTCTGGATGCTTTAGAAAATGCAGTATTGGCGCTTGAGCCTCATGCAGATTTATTGGGTTTGAAAGGGAAAAGCAAATTTGTACAAGGGACAGCTGACGATCGCATTCAGACAGCCGTAAAAACCATGAACGCACTGCTTCCAAAAGTAACCGCAATTGCAGAAAACGTAAAAGTGCTTCAAAAAGAACTTGTTGCAATTGACCCGTCAAGGTACCCGGAAAATGTAAAAGGCCTTGCGGTTCAAAGTCAGATTCAGTCAACAAAGGATGTCATCGATAATGCGGCGACACTTTTTGTCAACGCTCAGCCTTTTCTCATGAATTTGCCAAAGCTGCTCGGAGAACCAACTGAAAAACGATATTTAGTATTATTTCAAAATGACAAGGAGCTGCGACCTACAGGCGGTTTCTTAACCGCATATGCGCAGTTTCGTCTGGTTCACGGGAAAATGATACTAGAAAAAGCGGATGATATATACAAACTTGATGCTTCCTTAAAAAAAGAGTTTAAAGCGCCGCGTGAGATTCTCACGTTTCACAAAGGCGTGTATACACTTCATATACGAGACAGTAATCTTTCTCCTGACTTTAAGCTTTCTATGCAGCAGTTTGAGGAAATGTATAATACCGCCTCAGGAAAAGAAAAAATTGATGGAATTTGGGCTGTCGATACGCACGTACTTGTAGAAGCATTGAAAATTTTAGGTCCTATGTACTTGAGTGGAAAAGAGTTTAGCGCTGATAATGACAAACGATGCGATTGTCCGAAAGCAGTATACGAATTGGAAGACTATTCAACCCGTCCAGTTGGATATGTGCGAGAAGATAGAAAGGACGTTATAGGAATACTTCTACGAGATCTTTTACAAAAAGCTCTTGGAGTTTCACCTTCACAATACTGGGGGAGGCTGTTTCAGATGCTCTTTTCAGAGATAAATCAAAAACATGTACTTGCGTATTTTAAGGATTCGGCAGTTCAGAAATCCGTTGAAAGTTTTAATCTCGCCGGTCGGATTATGACTTCTACAGAAAGTGCAGCGCTATTAAAATATCAGGAAGGAACATGGGACTATTTGCATGTAAATAACAGCAATATGGCTGGTGCTAAGTCTAATTTATTCGTTTCTGAAAAAATCACGAAGGATACGACTGTTGAATCTAATGGTGCTTTGACAACGAGATTGACAGTCGAATACAAAAATCCCTTCAAAGGATCGGATTGCGGCCTTGAAAGCGGAGGACTCTGTCTCAATGCGCCGCTTCGAAATTGGGTGAGGGTGTATGTTCCAAGGGGAAGTAAACTCGTCGAGAGTAAAGGGACGCAATCACCCAAAGATGGAAAACCTGTTTTGATGGATACGTATGATAGTCTTGATAAAACTGTATTTGAAGGATTTTTGGTCGTCAATCCCCTGGGTACGGCTCGGCTTGATGTGACGTACACATCAACGGTTAAAGACTCAGTAAACGGGTATAAACTTCTCATTCAAAAACAACCTGGCACTGATAAACAGGAATATATTCTCAAGCTTAACGGAAAAGATCGGAAGAAATTTGAGCTTCTCTCTGATACTGAAGTTCAACTTTAAAGCATCATGAGATCACAGCGAATGTATAGGGCTGAAGGCGTGATAATTCATCGGAAGATTTACGGTGAAGCTGATAGATTTCTGACTATATTCACAAAACATCAGGGGAAGATTCGAGTCCTGGCAAAAGGAATCCGAAAAATTACCAGTAAACGTGCTCCACATCTGGATACACTAAGCATTGTATCTATGATTGTGTATGCCGGGAAAAGCGTTGATATTGTTGGAGAATGTGCTCGATTTGGGAAGCAGTTTTCATTTTCAGACGATCTGGTTAAAGTAAGTTTTTCCTATTATGTGTGTGAGCTTGTTGATGCACTTACAGCATTAAATATTGCAAATGAAAATCAATATTTTATGTTTGTTCGTACTCTTCAAAAAATAGAGCGTGCTACTTCTCGAAGTGAATTATATCAAATTGTGTATGAGTTCGCGCTGTCACTTCTCATAGCCCTTGGGTTTTTGCCGGGATCGTCTGAGGTTCAAAAAGAGACGATAAATCAGTTCATAGAGTCAATTATCGAGCGAAGGCTTAAGACCGTACGACTCTTGACAAGTTTTGCAAACTGAGGGTACACTAGAGAAAGAAGGCGAAGATCTCATGGCACGAGGGAGCCAAAATGAAAAATTGAGGTGCTTCTTAAAGAAAGAAGAAGAAGGGTGGAACCGTCCTACGAATATAGGATCCCTGACACAATTATTGTGGAGGGGATTTTTTGTAGGATTTTTTATTTATGACAACACTTGATACAATCGTCAGTTTATGTAAGAGACGGGGGTTTGTATATCCCAATTCAGAAATTTATGGTGGGATAGCCGGGTTTTACGACATGGGCCCGATGGGACATCTTTTGCGTCAGAATATGAAAAAACTCTTTTGGGAGTTCATGCTGGTTGATCATGAAAATATTTTTCCGATCGATGGGACAATTATTACACATCCAAAGGTGTGGGAGGCATCCGGGCATGTAGGGAGCTTTGCAGATGCAATGGTTGAATCTACTGGCGGACATGCAGGCAACAAAAGATATCGCGCTGACCATCTGATAGAAGAAATGTACTCCGAAGCTGAGCTAAGGTCTGCTGATTTAGCTGCAAAAAAAGAAGGAATGAGTAGCATTGAGGCTTATTCAATATTATTAAAAGGGAAAAAAGCACCAGATGGAGGAATTTTGGGGGAAGTCAAAAAATTCAGCCTCATGGTTGAGACTTCGCTCGGTGTTGTGGAGGGCGATAAAAAAAGTGCATATCTCAAAGGAGAGGCATGCCAGACTATTTATCTTGATTATCAGAATGTGCTCGACAGCATGCATCCAAAGATACCATTCGGGATTGCTCAGATAGGAAAAGCATTTCGCAATGAAGTGGCGAACCCTCAGTTTATGTTAAGACTCAAAGAGTTTGAGCAGTGGGATATGCAGTTTTTTGTCAATCCAAAAGAAATGGATACATGGTATGAATATTGGAAAGAGCAGAGAATGAATTGGTATAAATCCATATTTAACGATAAAGAGAACTTGAGATTTAGACAGCATAGAGATGATGAATTGGCTCATTATGCCAAAAAGGCTTTTGACATAGAGTATAAGACACCGTCAGGATGGAAAGAAGGAGAAGGAATACATTGGAGGGGGGATTGGGACCTGTCGCGTCACGGGAAATACAGTGGTCATGATTTTACGTATACAGATGCAGAGACTGGAGAAAAGTTTATTCCCTGGATCGTGGAAACTTCGGGGGGAGTAGATCGCACATTTCTATTTTTATTGCTCGATGCATACAAAGAGGATGGAGATCGTGTTTTTCTAAAACTTCATCCCAAATTGTCACCATATACTGTGGCTGTATTTCCATTGGTTCGAAACAAGCCGGATATCACTGTAAAGGCGAAAGACGTGTATAAACATTTGAAGTTAGATTTGAAAATGTCCACCGCGTGGGATGACCGAGGGAATATTGGGAAGAGATATTATGCCCAGGATGAGATAGGAACACCCTGGTGTATTACAATAGACTATACAACGCTTGAAGATAATACGGTTACACTACGAGATCGCGATACGGCAACTCAGATTCGTTTGCCTATAGATAAAATTCGTGAATATGTATTTACACGTATGCAGGTTTAGGTACAAAGGAGGACATAATTATGAATAAAAAAATGATGATTATAGTTGGCGCGGCACTCGCCCTTGTAATTTTTGTTGTTATTTTAGTTGTGAATATTGCAAAGAGCATGAGCGTAAAACCGTCAAAGCAGGCAGCAAGTCAGGATGAGATCGATCTGACGTTACCCACGGCTGATTCGTCAATACTCGTAAATGCTACTTCGAGTAAAACCAAAGATAATACTGTCGTATTGACCGCAAGCGGACTTGCAGGTAAAGTGAGTCTGGTTGCCTATGAAATGACGTACGAAAGCGGCGGGCTTGTGAAGGGAGTAAATTCCGGCAGTAAGCCAATTGAAACCATGGGAAAAGATAGTTTTGAGCGTGAGGTGTATCTTGGCACGTGTTCCAAAAATGTCTGCAAGCCGGACGGCGGAGTAAACAAAATTTCAGTTGTTATGGAATTTACTGACGGGAATGGAAAAAAGAGCCAATTTTCAAAAGATTTTCCTCTCTAGGTATTGGGTCGTTGGTTGACCTCCTCTGATTTTTATATATTCTTTTTGTCTGATGTGATTTTTCGCGCATTATTCTCGTATTGATGGCTAAGCCCTCAATATTGTCTTGCTCCCTCTTGACACATACCAAAAAATGGTTAATTATGGATATTAATGGGAAGAAGTGGTAAAAATGAATCATGAAGGTGTTCCTTGGGGAATATGACCATAGCATCGATGAGCGCGGCCGCATAACATTGCCGCGCAAGATTCGATTTGAAATAAACGACCATGAATTAATACTTTCTCGCGGGTTTGATAGCTGCATCTTTGGGTTTGACCGAGAGCGATGGGAGAGGGAGTCAGAAAAACAACTCGAAACGCCTATTACAGAAGAAAAGGGAAGAAGTTTACGCCGATACATGTTTTCTGCTGCGGAAAAGGTAGAGATTGATAAGCTTGGTCGAATATTGATGCCTACCCACCTTAAGGAATACGCTTCAATTGAAAAAGAGGTAATCATCATCGGAGCAGGGGACCATTTTGAAATTTGGGATAAAGAGAAGTGGGAGAAGTACTCGATGGAGATGGATGCGCATGGATAAGTTCCATATTTCCATCATGTCGGAGGAGATCGTAGCTGCGCTTTGTATTGTAAAAGATAGATGGTACGTCGATGCGACTGTAGGAAGTGGGGGACATACCGAGGCGATTGCACGATCCGGCGGGAGGGTGTTGGGACTTGATGTCGACCCTGATGCAATTGAATACGCGAAAAAGAGATTAGCCGGTATGGAGGGGGTCATATTGCAACATCGTTCATATGCAGAATTGGAAAGGGCGGTAAAGGAGGCCGGGATAGAGCGAGTAGATGGTATAGTTTTTGATCTTGGAGTGTCAAGTTTTCAATTGGATACTCCTGCGAGAGGGTTTAGTTATCGATTTGAGGACGCGCCTTTAGACATGAGATTTGGAGATATCAAAAAGAAGACAGCAGAAGAAGTATTGTCGCAGGCAAATGAAGAGGAGTTATATGAAATTATTGCAACGTATGGTGAAGAAGAGCGTGCTCGGTCAATTGCTCATGCTCTTGTCCGCGCCCGTAAGATAAAAAAGATTGTCAGTGTTTCAGACTTAAATAGTGCCTTAATCACTATTGGAGGAACCGGACATGATCATTTTCGAATGTTGTCACGAGTGTATCAGGCGTTACGCATTGTGGTAAACGATGAAATGAGGCAGTTGCAGAATGGATTACTGGAGGCCGAAAAAGCACTAGGTTCGGGAGGAAAGTTAATAGTGTTAACGTTTCATTCTATTGAGGATAGGGTGGTAAAGCGATTTATGCTTTCTCACGCTTTTACTGTTTTGACAAAAAAACCAATAATGCCGTCGAAACATGAGCTTTATGAAAACTCTCGAGCAAGAAGCGTGAAGATGAGGATCGCAGAAAAACTATGAATCGATTCGCATACATAGTAAAACCAGCATTTTTTGTGTCATGTTTTTTTGTGTTTTTTCTTGTGGTAATCGAGATTGTCGCCGCGAACTCGATGGTTACACTTGGAAAAGAAGTAAAGTCAATAAATGACAAGCTTGATGTGGTTTTGTATGAAAATGAAGCACTTGAGAAAAAAATAGCTTCTGCTTCATCTATAGCATCAATTGAGGTTCGTGCACGGGAGTTTGGATTTGCAGAACGGATTAAAACTGTACATATCGGACAACAATCACTTACCGCAAAACTTCCCGGTATTCGATAGTCTATGAGTCGAATTTCAACGGTTTTCCTCTTTTTTTGTTTTATTTTTGTACTCGTTTTATCTCGATTATATTACTGGCAGATTGTAGCTCGTGACGCACTTCAGGCAGAGGCAGACTCACAGCATTATTTTAAATTTTCCCTCCCAGCTGTTCGTGGTGAAATTCGTTCGTGGGATGCGACTCCACTCGTAATGAATGATCAGGTGTATCTGGTCTATGCAGAGCCAAAAAATATTGAAAATTTAGGCTTTTTTGCAAAAAGCATATCGGAAATATTGTCCGTAGACATGGCAACTCTTCTGACTAAAATATCAGATAATAAAACACTTTGGGTTCCCTTGAAGCATAAAGTGGGTGAAGACATAGTATCAAAACTTAAAACATTAAAGATGAAAGGCTTAGGGTATGAACGTGAGTCTCATCGGTACTATCCTGAGTCATCAATGTCTGCCCATATTTTGGGGTTTGTCGGTTCAGACGAAAATGGGAATGATAAAGGGTATTTTGGACTTGAGGGGTATTATAATCGAGAGCTTCGTGGTAAAAACGGGAGTTTACTTCAAGAAAAAGACGTTCGTGGTGCTCCAATATTAGTTGGAGATGTAACAAGAATTGATCCAGAAAATGGCCGAACGCTTGTGCTGTATCTAGATCGTATTGTTCAACATATAATTGAGAAAAAATTACTCGATGGAATAGAAAAATATGGAGCAAAAGAAGGCTCTATTGTCATTATGGATCCAAAAATTGGTGGCATAATCGCATCTGCATCGTTTCCGTCATACGACCCATCGAACTATACAGCATTTGATAAGGGGGTATACAAAAATCCTGTCGTCGGAAGTAGTTATGAGCCTGGATCAACGTTTAAGTCGCTTGTTATGGCAGCTGGTATAGAGGAAGGTGCGGTAACCCCTATGACAACGATGGATGAAAGTGGCCCTGTGCGGGTAGGTGAGTATGCTATTCGGACATGGAACAACGAATATCACGGGAAAATTACCATGACACAGATATTAGAACGATCCTCAAATGTTGGGATGGTGTATGTTGGGGAAAAACTTGGAAAAGATAAACTTTTACAATATATACACGATTTTGGATTCGGACAGGCAACAGGAGTGGATCTGGAAGATGAAAGTAGCCCTGAACTTCGCGAGTCATCAAAGTGGGGAGATATTGATCTTGCTACAGCATCATTTGGTCAGGGAATCGCTGTCACACCTCTACAGATGGTTCGAGCAGTGGCTGCACTCGCTAATGGAGGTATGCTTATGGAGCCTCATGTTGTACGTGAAATGAGAGACTTACGCGGGAATGTGTTTCCTGTCCCTGTAAACAAGATTCGAAGAGTAGTAAGCGAGCGCACGGCTAAACAGGTGACAGAGATGTTGGTGTCATCTGTAGACAATGGGGAAGCTAAATGGGCAAAGCCAAAAGGATATAGGATAGCAGGAAAAACCGGTACTGCTCAGATTCCTGTTGCGGGCCACTATGATGCAACGAAGACCATTGCATCGTTTGTTGGATATGCTCCAGCAGATGATCCAAAATTTGTGATGCTTGTGCTCTTGAGTGAACCTTCTTCATCACAGTGGGGATCTGAGACCGCAGCACCGTTGTTTTTTTCGATAGCAAAAGAGTTGTTTTTGCACTACAATATAGCGCCAATCGGCTTCTAGTAGCGCTCTGGTAGATCGTTTTCATGGTATAATACAGGGATGATACGGATGATCAAAAATTGGTATCATTTCATGCGGGCTGTAGCTTCGATACTGTATTTTCGGTTTCCAGACAGGAATCTCGTTGTCATTGGAGTTACTGGTACAGACGGGAAAACGACAACCACAACCCTTATTTATCACATATTGCGATCCTTAGGGGTGAAAACCTCGATGATAACATCTGTTCATGCGGTCATTGCCGGAAAGGAGTATGACACGGGGTTTCATGTGACATCTCCGGATTCGTACTACATTCAAAAATATCTTCGAGAGGCAATTGATCACGGTGATACGCATTTTGTCCTTGAGGTCACATCTCATGGATTGGCTCAGCACAGATTTTTCGGTGTTCGATTTTCTGTCGGCGTACTGACAAATATTACTCACGAACATCTCGATTGGCATAGGTCGTTTGATGAGTATATGAGAACAAAATTTACTCTTTTACGACGATCAGCCATAGCAGTATTAAATCGAGATGAAACAGATGTATATACAAAAGCAGTAGCAAGTATGGGAAACAAGAAAATAGTAACGTATGCCATACGAAGAGATGCAATGATGACAACGAATAACACGCCGTTTCAAACGTTACTTCCGGGAGAATTCAATCAATACAATAGCTTAGCTGCAATTTCAGCACTATATGCTCTGGGTTTTCCTATGAAAAAGATTGTCCGAGCTGTTTCAACATTTCAGGGAGTTGTAGGAAGAATGGAAGTACTGAAAGTTCGCCCGTTTCGTATCATCGTAGATTTTGCTCATACCCCAAATGCTATAGAGCAGGTAGGGAAAACCGTACGGGCGCAAACAAAAGGAAAACTTATCCATGTATTTGGTTCAGCAGGCCTTCGGGACGCGTCTAAACGCCCTATGATGGGAAAAAATTCGTCCCAATTTGCTGATGTTATTGTTTTAACAGAAGAAGATTATCGTACAGAGAATGTACAAGATATCATGACTTCTATTCGAAAGGGGATTTCGATTGATACCCCAACATACCAGTATGAAAATAGGTACGATGCTATCGAATTCGCGCTGTCTATCGCAAAGCCCGGGGACACAGTGCTTGTAACAGGGAAAGGACATGAGAAAAGTCTTTGCCGCGGAACAGTTGAGATTCCATGGAGCGATCAGGAAACAATACAACAGATATTGAAAAAGATTTGAAACATTGGGGTCAATATTCATGAATGATATACAAAAAAAATACTATTATACTTCGCCGTTATTTGCACAATATAACGAGGTTTTTCATGGGACAACAACGAAGCAGTATGGTCCAATAAAGAGAGATGCATCCACAATAGAATATCTTTGCGGTGTTTTTGGTCGCAAAAAACAAGACTTTATTACCGGACAACAAACACATGGAAATACGGTATTGGAAGTGAATTCAACGCATAGAGGAGTTGTGGCGCCATCCACTGACGGATTAGTATTGCATGTAAATGATAAGAGTCAGTCAAAAAAATTGTTTATAGGTGTATTTACAGCGGATTGTGTCCCTGTTTTTTTCTACGATCCAAAGAATTCTCTCGTTGGTATCTGTCATGCAGGATGGAAAGGGGTTATCGGAAAAATCGTGAAGAACATGGTAAAACAATGTATAAAATGCGGCAGCAACCCGGGCAATCTTCGGGTTTGCTTGGGTCCTCACATACGTTCGTGCAGTTACTCTGTTGCCATAGAACGAGCAAGACTGTTTGAGGAGACGTATGGAAAAGATTCAGGTGTTGTCGCGGTGCATGACTCAAAGCATTTTATAAATCTTTCAGAAGCAATTTCCCTTGATCTAAAAGCAAGCGGCGTGAATCCTCGGCATATAGATCATGACTGCTCACCGTGCACTTATTGCGATAGCGAAATGTTTTATTCGTATAGAAGACGAATCGGTGAAGAAATGCATGAGATGATAAGTTTTATTGGTATTCATTAAAATGATCGATATCGAAAAGGCTCAAGACGTATATTTTGTTGGAATAAAAGGTGTTGCAATGACAGCACTTGCTTTATATCTTCGAGCTAAGGGTGTTCGTGTGTCCGGATCGGATGTGAAAGACCGATTTCCGACGGATGAGATGCTTTTAAAATTTCACATACCGGTTCTTGAGGGTTTTACGTCCGAACACATTGATTCATTAAAAAAAATAGATCTTTTGATTTATACAGGAGCTCATGATGGTCAAAATAACTCGGAAGTTTTGGAAGCACAAAGACTTGGTATTCCTATTCTCCCGCACGGAAAAGCACTCGGTTTATGCATGGAATCTTCAAAGCAGATATCTGTCGGGGGATCTCACGGCAAGACAACGACGAGTGCCATGATTGCGACTGTTCTTTCGTTGGCTAAAAAAAGTCCATCATATGCGATTGGGTGCGGGGAGATATTTCCACTGAATGCTCCGGGAACATACGGAAAAGGGGAATGGTTCGTTGCCGAAGCAGATGAATATGCGACTGATCCTAAATACGATAAAACACCGCGTTTTCTTTTTCAGCACCCTGATATATTTGCTGTGACAAATATCGATTACGACCACCCTGATATATACGCCGATATAGCTTCGGTACAGAAGGCATTCGTGTCGATGAAATCAAATCTTCGCGGTCTCTCTACTCTTGTTGTAAACGCAGATGATCCCAAAAGCGTATGTCTACGGCAGGATCAAAATGGAACAATCGTTACCTTTGGAACAGGTGTTGGAAGTGACTATCAAATTCTGGACACAACATTTTTAGAGGGTGAGACAGAGTTTATGCTCCTATGCCCCGAGGGAACGAAGCACATGTTTCGATTAAAGATTCCCGGAATTCACAATGTACTCAATGCAGTATGTGCGGTTGCAGTATTGCGTCTATGCGGCCTAACCTGGAAAGAGATCTATCAAGGATTATTGAAGTTTCATGGAACAAAACGGCGTTTTGAATATATTGGAAGCATTGGAAAATGTATTTTTTACGATGATTATGCCCATCACCCAAACGAGATACTTGCGACTCTTTCCGGTGCTCGGAAGTGGTACCCTGATAGAAAGATCTATTGTATTTTTCAAGCTCATACTTATACAAGAACAAAAGCATTGCTTTCTCAATTTGCGAGGGCTTTTTCTGATGCGGATTCACTCGTTTTGGTCGATATTTACGCATCAGCACGAGAAATACAAAACGATGGTATGACAGGAGAAATATTAGCAAGAGAATGCAAGAAACATCATAAAGATGTGCATTTTGTGCGAAATGAAAACGGGGTGCTTTCATTTCTTTCTACGATTTCAGATGAAAAAGCTGTTTTTATTTTTATGGGAGCTGGAGATATATATCTTTGGGGACGTCGTATACTCGATGCATTAAAAGACCAAGTGAAATAAATATTATGATGGCTGAAGCATACCAGACCTTTGTTGAGAAATTTCCAGGCTTAGTGAAAAAAGATGTTTTGCTGGCGCCATATACGACCTTTAAGATCGGCGGACCGGCTGACTTACTTGTCGAAGCGAGAAACAGAGAGGAACTTGTCGCCTTTGTTTTAAGCGCAAGAGATATGAATATTCCAATCACATTTCTTGGCGGCGGATCAAATCTTCTCATTGGAGACAGAGGGATACGAGGTCTTGTTGTACGGAATTTGACTCAGAAGATTGTAATTATGGGCATGAAAGGTGCAATGAATGAACTCAAAACATCGGGTACGGTGTATGTAGAGGCAGATAGCGGGGTTCCGATAAATAAATTTGTCCGATATACCGTCGAAGAGGGATTGTCCGGACTTGAAATGCATCTTGGGCTTCCGGGTAGTGTGGGCGGGGCAGTCTATATGAATTCAAAATGGACGAATCCTGTCGGGTACGTTGGTGATGCGGTGTATCAAGCGAGCATATTAACGAATTCAGGTGAAGTAAAGACAGTCCCAAAACGGTATTTTCAGTTTGCGTATGACATGAGTATTCTTCAAAAAACACATGAATTGGTGCTTAGTGTCGTATTTACGTTAAAAAAAGAATCGAAAGAATTGCTTTGGAAACAAGCAAATGAAAGTATAGCCCATAGGCGAGCGACTCAGCCGCAAGGAGTATTCACAGCAGGGTGCATATTTCAAAACCTCTCGGAGTCTGACGCACTCACATTTGCAACACCAGGCCACAGTCGATCTGCGGGGTACCTCATAGACTCGGCGGGATTTAAAGGAAAACAGATAGGCGGCGCAGTGGTATCAAGCGTCCATGCAAATTTCATCGTGAATATGGGCAAAGCCAGCGCATCTGACGTGCTACAATTAATTTCCATGATAAAAGAGAAGGTACACTCGCAATTTGGAGTGACACTAAAAGAGGAAATTCAACATATGGGGGAATTTTAATTTATGCAAACGTTTGAAATTACTGGGGGTACGCCACTATTGGGGACGATAGAGGTTGGTGGTGCAAAGAATGTCGCATTGAAGCTTTTGGTTGCAAGCTTGCTTACTGATGACGAGCTTATTATCCACAATGTGCCCAAGCTACGCGATGTCCTTTTTATGCTTGATGTGCTAAAAAGTCTTGGTGTTAAAGAGTCTTTTGTTGGAAATACCGTGAGAATTCAGGGAGGGGCAAATGTAGCCACCACAGTGCCCCTAGAGGTTGGGGCTCGCCTTCGGACATCTTCTATGGTACTCGGCCCTATGCTTGCCCGTTTTGGCGAAGCAAAGCTTCCAAACCCCGGGGGTTGTCGTATCGGCGCGAGGCCTATAGACCGGCATATTGAGGGCTTAAAGAAGATGGGTGCTACTATTTCTTATCACTCTGATGACGGTTATTTTTACGGTGTTGCAAAAAAACTTACTGGCGCAGACATTACGTTTGAAAAGAACACTCATACGGGCACAGAAACATTAATTCTGGCTGCAGTTCTTGCTTCAGGGAAAACTATTCTTCGTAACGCAGCGAGTGAAGTAGAGGTAGACGATCTCATAGGATTTTTGAATTCCATGGGCGCAAGAATACAAAGAACAGCAGAGAATGAGATTACTATCGATGGCGTCGAATCCCTGCATGGATCGGAATATACAGTGATGCCAGATAGAAACGAAGAAGTTACGTTTGCAATTGCTGCAGTTGTGACAAAAGGAGATCTTACTATAAAAAATTCTCAGAGGAATAATTTAGAATCATTTATTCAGAAATTTTCTCAGGTTGGTGGCGGTATCGAAGAAATAGATGATAAAACGACACGGTATTACTATAAAGAACCCCTAAAGGCAAGTGACATAATGACCCAGAGGTATCCGGGATTCATGACCGATTGGCAAGCACCCTGGGCTCTTCTCATGACCCAGTCAGAAGGCGTTTCAACACTCCATGAAACAGTGTTTGAAAGTAGATTTTCATACGTATCAGAATTAAAAAAGATGGGTGCAGTGATAGAATTTTATACCCCGAAGGTCGCAGATCCTGAAAAGTTTTATAATTTTAACTGGGATGATAAAGTAGAAGGATATTTTCAGGGCATACGTATAACAGGTCCTACAGCTCTTCATAATGCAGTACTTTCCATTGACGATTTGCGCGCGGGTGCCACGCTTGTGTTGGCGGCACTTTCTGCAAACGGTCAGAGCTATGTGCATGGTGTGGAGCAGGTTGATCGCGGATATGAAAAAATTGAAAAAAGATTGTCTCGTGTCGGTGCCCACATTAAACGCATCGAGGAGGAGTAATAGTATGAAAAATAATGTTACATGTGTTGTTCTTGCTGGTGGAGAGGGAAAACGGTTTTGGCCGCTTTTAACAAATAAAGTGCTATTTCCCTTTTTTGGGAAACCTTTGTTTGATTATTCCGTAAGAGATGTTTTGCCAAAAGAAGTAGACAATGTTGTCATCGTAGCACGTCCCTCAACAAAAGTTGTATATGAGTCTCTGACGTTGCCCGTGAAACATTCAGTAGTCGTACAAGAACAGCCTCTCGGCATGGCAGATGCGCTTCTCCAGTCAAAAGAGTTTCTCCCAAAACACACACCAATTTTGATAGCCATAGCAGACGACGTCGCTGATCCTTTGCTTTTCTCTGAACTGTTAAAGACAGCTGCGAAAAAAAATGCATTTGGCGTAATTCCCGGGTGGAAAGTCGAAACATATCATGATTTAGGATATCTCGTTTTGGACGGAGAGCGTGTCACATCGATAGTGGAAAAACCCAGTGAAGGGAATGAACCAAGCTCGTATGTGTATATTTCCGGACAGTATATATCTGACTGCACCATATTATTTGATCAAATTGAAAAAATTTCTAGTGAAAAGGATGATGTTTTTGAGAAGGCAGTTTCTCGCCTCATGGAGAAAAATTTGTTTGTCATGCATCCATATTCAGGTAGCGATGCGACGCTTAAGCTTCCTTGGCATGTGCTTGATGTCATGGACCAGTTATTTTTACGCGTAAAATCTCATAGAGGGAAAAACGTTGTTATTAAATCAAACGTAGTCATTGAGGGAGAAGTTTACATAGACGATGACGTGAAGATTTATGAAAATACGAAAATTGTAGGTCCGGCATACATTGGTCGAGGGACGATTGTCGGAAACAACAATATGATCCGTCACAGTCACATTGGAGCTGGATGCGTGACCGGATTTAATACGGATATAACCCGAAGTTATGTAGGAGATTCCTGCTGGTTTCACATGAATTACATAGGGGACAGTGTCCTTGAAAGTGAGATAACGCTCGGTGGAGGTGCGATGCTTGCTAATTTACGTCTTGATGACGGAGAGATTCGATCGGAAGTAAAAGGTGAAATGAAAAAGACACAAAAAAATAAACTTGGAAGCATCATTGGAAGAGGAGTTCGGATCGGCGCAAATACAACGATTATGCCGGGGATAAAAATCGGCAAGGGCACGCTTATTTCTTCTGGACTTGTTATAGATCGTGATATCCCTGACGGGTCGTTTGTAAAAGGAATCACCAACTATACAATCGTATCGAATAAAGACGCCGTTCATCCTCTCTCCCGGGATGAATTTAAAAAGAAACTGTAATTATTATGAAGAGAGATATTATTATTCTCCATGGGTGGGGGCTTGATGGTTCCCGTTTCACTCCGTTAAAAACAGAACTTGAAAAACGTGGAGCGAGAGTATGGGCACCGGATTTTCCTGGCTTTGGTTCGGCAAAAAATCCACAAGCACCCTATCATCTTTTTGAGTATGCGATGTTTTTACGAGATTTTATGAAAAAATATAAGATACAAAATCCCGGTTTTATCGGCCATTCCTTTGGAGGAAGAGTAGCACTCAAGTATGATTTTCTCTTTCCAAAAAGCGTGCGTTGGATAGTGCTCACTGGTACACCAGGGTTTCGATCGTCTTCATCGCTTAAGGTGAGTTTGGGTATTGCAATTGTAAAATTGGGTAAATATTTTGTTTCATTACCTCTCATGAAAAACTTTAAGAACTCAATAACTCAGAGCTATTATTCTTTTATAGGTGTTCAAGGGTATGGTCGTGCTCAAGGGACAATGAAAGACACATTTAAATATATTGTTTCTGAGCCACTTGAATCATATATGAAATCGCTTTCAGTCCCGTGTTTACTTCTTTGGGGTGAACTTGACACCCTCGTTCCAACCCAAATAGCGGTGAGAATGCATAACGCTATACCAAATTCTACTGTATCTATTATTCGTGGATTTGGCCACTCAGTGCCATATACAAGTCCGTATGATTTTGTGAGGCTCATGAAGCAACATAATTTTATATGAATATTGCTATTACTATCGTCGCTTTCTTCTGGGCGCTTCGAATTTTAAGAAATATTCTTTCTTATGCACAACTTTGGTATGTAAAAGAGTATCGGCTGGATCGGATGCTTATTCATCTTCGTACTGATCAAGGGAAGCGGATATTTAATCCAAGTTTCAGGAGACCTCCAATTTCACCTAAGTCAGTTGTACTTGTTGGTGTGACTTTTATTGCTTTTAGTGTTTTTGTGTATTCATTTTCTGCGCCGATTTTTTTGTCTTTATTAATAACCGATTTATTGCTTTTTCCATGTATGGGTTTTTTTGTGTTCATCCTCAATATGCCAACGTTTATGTATCATTCACTCCTTATTTCTCTTGCGGTATCAAAATTACGATCACACGGAAAAATGGTCTGTATCGGTATCACCGGAAGTTATGGAAAAACTTCGACAAAAGAGTATCTCGCTACAATTTTGGAACAGTCCGATACCGTACTCAAAACCGCGGCAAGTAAAAATTCTCCGATTGCAATAGCAGAGCTCGTTTTACACAATTTGAAACCATCTCATAGAATTTTTATAGTAGAAATGGGAGCGTACAAAGAAGGAGAAATTGCACAAATGTGCCGTATGGTGCTTCCTGAAATAGGTATTGTTACTGCGATAAATGAGCAGCATCAGGATTTGTTTGGAAATATAGAGACAACCATGAAGGCAAAATATGAACTCATTTCATCACTCTCTGGTAAAAAAATTGCCATCATGAATGCGGATAACCCGTATGTATTTGCGATGGCAGAGCAGGCAAAAAAAGATGGAGTAGATGTGTGGTGTTATACGAAGGATGTGAAGAAAAAATTTTCCTTCGGGCATGTGTTTTATATTCGCAATATTCATGAGAGTGTTGATAAATTACGATTTACGATTCTATACAAGAAAAAATCATACGATGTGTCAGCACCCGTGATTGGTGCATTTCAGGCACAAAATATTACCGCTGCAATTGCTGGAAGTATCGCAGGTGGAATGGAAATAATTGATGCTGTAGAGGCGTGCAACAGTCTTCAGTCTGTGCCAAAGATGATGCAGAAGCTGGACGGTATACATGGGTCTATATATATAAATGATACATTTAACAATAATCCCGATGCGGCATGTGCCGCTCTTGAATATTTACGGATAGGAGAAGAACGTAAAATTCTCGTCTTTCAGCCGATGATTGAGCTAGGATCGTTTTCGCAAGTCGCACATGAGCGGGTCGGAAAACTTGCAGGAGAAGTGTGTGATGAAATACTTCTGACAAATACAAATTTTCGTACACCGTTTTTACAAGGCGTCAAATTGAGCGGAGGCAATGCACGCGTTTTTGTATTAGATTCAAATAAAGCTCAAAAATTCTTGAGAAATTATCTGCACGCGGGAGACATGGTGTTATTTAAAGGCAAAGAAGCCCAATCAGTGATTACGCTACTTGAAGAAAAATCTTTATGATATTTTCACCAATCACGTGTTCTCTGTCGCCAAATACTGAGATATCAGACGTATGGACAGCGTGTAAGACGCTTTTTATGCCGTGGAAATGGATGACAGGTGGCGAGATTACGAAAGTTGAGTCTTGGTTTCATACAAGATACCCATTATATGTTAGCCTTTCCACTAACAGCGGAAGAAGTGCTCTGTACCTACTTTTACAATCATTTGGAATAGGAGAGGGAGATGAGGTTATCGTTCAATCTTTTACCTGCGTCGCTTTGCCAAATGCAGTGCTTTGGACCGGAGCGACTCCTGTATATGCGGATATTGATACACGGTTTAATATAGATCCTTTGTCGATTGAAAAACATATTCATCCGCAAACAAAGGCGATCATCATTCAGAATACGTTTGGCATACCAGCACAGTATGAAAAAATTGCAGAGATTGCAAAGAAACAGAACATTCTCTGTATAGAAGATTGTGCTCATAGCCTGGGTGGTCGATATGAATCTGGTGCTTTAATAGGCGGGGTTGGGGATGCAAGTTTTTTTAGTTTTGGGAGAGATAAGATTATTTCAAGTGTTTTTGGCGGGGTCGGAAGCATACACAAAAAACATACAAAAGCGGTGGCAAGATTTATATCGTTACATAGTAAACTACAATTTCCAAACCCAATCTGGGTATTTCAGCAAATTTTTCATCCAATTGCGTTTTCGTTCATATTGCCTTTGTATTCATTGGGAATTGGAAAAGCATTGCTTTTTCTCCTTCAAAAATTGAAATTGCTTTCGTTTCCTGTATATAAAGAGGAAAAGGAGGGAAAAAGACCGACTGATTTTCCTAAAAAATATCCAAACGCGCTGGCTCAAATGCTTATTCCTCAACTTAAAAAATTAGAGAGATATACTGCCCAAAGAACTGTAATCTCTGGGTATTATAAAAAATCATTAGGCTCCTCATTTTCTCCGATGGATCTCGTGACTGGTTCAGTATTTTTACGGTATCCGGTTCTTTCTCAAAAAAGGGATGAGATTATTTCAAAAGCAAAATCACAAGGGATACTCCTTGGGACGTGGTACAGTAATATTCTTGATCCCAAGGGTACGAATTTCCACAATTTGTATTATACAAAGGGTTCATGTCCAAAATCAGAGAGGTGTGCATCCCTTATCCTTAATCTTCCGACGCGAATATCACTTGCTGATGCAAAGAAAGTAGTTGCATCTTTACAACAATGAAAAAAATACATATTCAATCAATAATAGATAAATCAACGTGGGATGAATTTATGATGCGATTTGGAAAAGCATCGCTTTTCCAAAGTTTTGAATGGGGCGAAGTAGAGGCACGTATGGGTATTCCATTATCTCGTCATGGATTATTCGAGGGAAATACTCTTGTAGGGGTATTTCAGATCGCAGTTATGAAATCCCGCCGAGGCATATTCCTCCATGTCCGGCATGGGCCTGTTTTATCCAGTCAATCTGAGGATTACTGGGACACATTTATATCGTATATGAAGGATATGGGAAAAAGAGAGAATGCTTACTTTTTCCGGGTAAACCCAATGATTTTTGATTCGGAGGAACAGAGGAAAATGCTCAGAGATCTAGGGTTTCGTCCGTCACCCATACATGCCATGGACGCAGAGTATTGTTTGGTCCTTGATATCACGAAAAGCGAGGAAGAATTGCTCTCCTCTATGAGAAAAACCACACGATATGAAATCCGAAAAGCAGACTCTCTTGGCGTCAAAGTATCTCACTATGTAGATAAAAGACACTTAGATCATTTTTTTGATCTGTACAAAAAAACTGCGCTTCGCCATGAGTTTGTACCTCATAGCGGTATACGCGAAGAATTTGATGTTTTTGTGAGAGACGGGAAGGCGGTGTATATAGAAGCGCAGTACGGAAGTGAAATTCTTGCCGGAGCGATTATCCTTTTTTATATGGGACAGGCGATTTATCACCATGGAGCATCAATTCCCTCTAAAATTCCTGCTGCCTACGCCATACAATGGGCCGCGATAAGAGAAGCAAAAAAAAGAGAATGTACTCGGTATAATTTTTGGGGTATAGCACCGGAAGATAAAAAAAATCATCCATGGAGAGGAATTACTGGGTTTAAATACGGATTTGGCGGAGTTCCTGAATCGTACATGCACGCTCATGATTTCCCGTTGGATATTCGGTACTCAATTTCATATCTTATTGAAACAGTAAGGCGTATAAAAAAAGGATATTAAGAGTTAGTGGTATAATCAATGGTACGCATGAAAGAACTATTACGTACGCATCATATTTCGTTTAAAAATGCGTTTGCCGGTGTCTTGTGGTCATTTAGGACTCAGCCAAATTTTCGGATTCATGCACTTTTATCTGCCTTTGTGCTTTTTGCGGCAAGTTTTTTCCAAATTGAAAAAATAGAGTACGTAGTATTACTCTTTGCAATCGTCCTTGGGTTTACGAGCGAGATGCTCAATACTTCAGTTGAATCCATGACAGATCTCATATCGACTGAGTGGAAAAAAGAAGCAAAAATAGCAAAAGACGTTGCTGCGGGCATGATGCTTTTTACGGCGTTTGGAACCGCTGCCATAGCAGTCATTATTTTTTATCCATATATTGCGAAACTTTTTATCTAGACTGTATGACGGAACTTCTTGGGATATTATTATTTTCTTGGCTTATTCATAGCATCCTCTATGTCCCATTTATCCGAACCTTATATTCTCTCAAGCTTCAGAGATTAGAGCAAAAGACACGCGATGCGTTTGACAAGCGTACGCCGATTTTTGACAAACTTCATCAACACAAAGCTGGTACCCCTGTAGGCGGAGGGTTACTTATTATCCTTGTGACAACTGTTCTCGTCCCATTCATTCTCCTTCTTATGAAGTATTTTTGGTTTCCGATCACTTCGGTATTTCCTCTTTTTTCGGAGATAAAAGTAGTGCTTTTTGCTTTTCTCTCGTTTGGATTATTAGGCCTCGTAGATGATATGAAAAAAACGTTCGCCTGGAACGGGGCATCAGGGATCTTTGGACTTCGACTCCGGCATAAACTGATTTTAGAGATCATTCTTGCTGTCGTTCTCTCATTTTGGATGGTATATGAGTTAAAAATTGATATCTTTTATCTTCCGTTTTTTGGTGTATTTCGGATGGGGTGGTTTTATATCCCGTTTGCTGCATTTGTAATTATAGCGTTTGCCAATGCGTTTAACATTACAGATGGTTTGGATGGGTTATCATCGGGAGTGCTTACGGTTGCATTGGTTGCATTCTGGTTTATCTCAGCTACCATTCTCGATACTCCGCTCTCTATATTCTTAGCAATTTGGATAGGTGGCCTTGTTTCTTTTTTGTATTTTAATGTGGCCCCGGCTCGTATATTTTTAGGTGACGTGGGGGCACTATCGTTCGGAGCGACCTTTGCAGTGGTGGGCCTTATGCTTGGGAAAGCCCCTGCTCTTGTTGTCATCGGCGGAATTTTTGTCGTTGAAGTTTTATCATCTCTTCTTCAGCTGTTGTCTAAAAAATATCTGGGAAGAAAACTATTTGTGGTTGCACCATTTCATCTCTGGCTTCAGTATAAAGGATGGCCGGAAACAAAAATTGTCATGCGATTTTGGATTATCGGAATTATTCTGGCAATTTTTGGACTATGGTTAGCGCTTCTAACCAAGCAGACAACTTTGTAATCTTCTATGACTGATGCGCCCATAGGAATTTTTGACTCTGGATCTGGGGGCCTATCTATATATGAAACTTTAGAGCGGGAGCTGTCAAACGAGTCGTATATATATATCGGTGATCATGCAAATCTTCCGTACGCAAATAAAAAAGCAGAAGAGATTCATAGTCGCGTATTTCGTTTAATAGAGTTTTTTCTTGCGCGAAACGTAAAAGCAATTGTTATAGCATGCAATACCGCCACTGTTGCAGGCATTGAGCTTTATCGGTCTCGTTTTCCACGAGTTCCCATTCTGGGTGTTGTTCCTGTAGTAAAAACAGCAGCAGAAGTGACTAAATCGAATAAGATATTAGTATTGTCTACTCCATTTACGACTGCAAGTGAATATCAAAAAAAATTAATAGCGTCTTTTGCAACAGATAAACAGGTATATTCTGTCGGTTGTCCAGAGCTCGTTCCTCTCATTGAAAAAGGTATAATATCTGGGCATGAGGTTAAATTGGCATTACAAAATACGATAGAACCGTACTTAGAAAAAGGAGCAGATGTCATTGTTCTCGGATGTACTCATTATCCATTTCTCTTGCCCACGATACGTGATATTCTTAAAAAGAAAGATGTACTGGTATTAGATTCAAGCGGGGCAGTAATGCGTCAGTTGAAACGAGTGTTGTTTCATAACGGCATAGAAGCAAAGACTCAGCATGGTACGAGTGAGTTTTTTACAACCGGAGAAGCGGAAACAATTTCTAAGGTATCATCTTTTCTTTTGAAGAAAGAGATACATTTTAATTATGTCAATGTATAAAAATAAAAAGATCGCAATTATCGGAATTTCTGTAGAAGGAATAGATGCGGTAAAATATTTTGCTTCAATCGGGATTCACGTAGATTGTCTAGACAGAAGAAATGAAGATTCATTAAAAGATACGCTTGATGTTATAAAAAACCTTAAGAACGTAGATTCGTTTCGCTTTGGGGAGTCATATCTAAAAAATCTTTCTTCATACGACATTATCGTTCGGACTCCGGGAATGCTTCTGAGAGCTTTGGAGCTTGAAAAGGCAAAAAATAGTGGGTGTCAAATAACAAGCATGACAAAACTTTTTCTCGATATATGCCCGGCTTCTACCATTGGTGTCACTGGAACAAAAGGAAAAGGAACAACAAGCACACTTATTGCATCAATATTAAAAGAGGACGGGAAAAATGTATACCTTGGAGGTAACGTCGGGACGCCGCTTTTATCCCGAGTGCAAGAGATGAAGTCAACAGACTGGGTAGTGCTTGAAATGTCTTCATTTCAACTTGAAGATCTTCACAAAAGCCCCCATATTGCGGTCGTGCTCCGTGTTACTCAGGATCATCTCCAAAATACAGACCCTAATGCGTCAAACTTTCATGAAACGCGAGATGCGTATGTTCAAGCAAAGACACAAATTGTGAGATTTCAGAAAAAAGATGATTTCGCGATTTTTTGTAAAGACGACAAAACGAGTGCTTCGTTTGCATCTTTTACCTCTGGAAAAGTTTTGCATTATGGAAGACTCACTCGAGCAGATTCGTATGTTCGTGATGAGTCTACTGTTGTGTTGCAAACGGAAAATAGAGAAATTGATATTTGCACACTGGACGCGATACACCTACGGGGAGCTCATAATTTAGAAAATATCGCAGCCGCAACACTCGCTGGGTACGTAGCGCATGTAACTGTTGATGTAATTATTCGTGCTGTTAAAAAGTTTAAGCCTCTTGAACATCGACTTGAGTTTGTACGAAAGGTACATGGAGTGACGTATTATAATGATTCATTTTCCACAGTGCCCGAACCAACAATCGCAGCGCTTCAGTCTTTTCAAGAGCCGATAGTCCTTATCATAGGCGGAACAGATAAAGGCTCAGATTTTACTACACTAGGCCAAATACTCATGAATCGATCTATTCGAGGTATTATCGTTATCGGGGCAATCACCAAAAAAATTTGCACAGTATTTAAAAAATCTGGATACGAGGGGTCGCTCGTTACAGGATTAGCCACAATGCATGAGATAGTGAATCGTGCATCAACGCTTGCTCAGAATGGTGATGTGGTGTTGCTCTCTCCGGCATGTGCTTCATTTGATATGTTTAAGAATTATAAACAGCGGGGAATTCTTTTTAAAAATGAAGTTTCTCTTCTTTAGGTTACACATATCTTTACCTCACAGATTGAATTTTGGCAGAGGAAACACGAAAGCGTCTGTTGATGTGCCATTTCTTGTCATGGTTATCGCGCTTTCACTCTTTGGAGTGCTCATGGTGTATAACTCTTCAGTGGCTCTCGCGATCCGGGATTTTTCTGATCCGCTTTACTACGTAAAGGAACAGGTGAAATGGCTCGTGTTGGGATTTATGAGTTTATATGTATGTTCGCTCGTCCGCTATACTCTCTGGCGGGAAATAGCAGTGCCGATGCTTTTGATCACTCTTGCGCTTTTATTTGCTGTGTTTCTTCCGGGAATTGGCGTGAGTGCTTTAGGTGCGCATAGGTGGATACGGCTTGGATTTACGGTATTTCAGCCGGCGGAACTGGCGAAATTATCACTCATTTTTTATCTCTCAGCGTGGTTTACCTCGAGGGAAAATAGCAGGCTCACGTCTTTTTTGACTCTTCTGGGACTCGTAGTGGGTCTCGTCGTTTTGGAGCCGGATTTAGGTACAGCCATGATTATCACCTCTGTCGGGGTATGTATGTATTTTCTCTCCGGTTCCCCACTAAAACATTTTGCAATTTTAGTGCCAAGCCTGATTGCGGGAATTTTGATTCTTGCGGTCATTTCTCCATACAGGTTTGAGCGCCTTACTTCATTTCTTCATCCGGAAAAAGATCCTCTCGGTTCTTCGTATCAGATGCGCCAATCACTTATCGCGTTTGGAAGCGGGGGTTTAACTGGCATTGGACTTGGAAAATCTCGGCAAAAATATGAATATCTACCGGAGGCAAATACCGACTCAATATTTGCAATCATTGGTGAGGAGCTCGGATTTATCGGTACATCTTCTGTGGTATGTTTTTATCTCTTGCTCCTGTGGCGGGCATTTGCTCTAGCCCGTAGGGCACCGGATGCATTTAGTAGGCTTGTAGCAGTTGGCATCGCTTCTTGGATTGGGATACAGACATCGCTTAATTTTTCAGCATTAGTTGCCTTGGTGCCGCTGACAGGCATACCGCTTCCCCTTGTGTCATACGGGGGCTCAAGCCTGATAGTATTGCTCTCTGGGATTGGCATTCTGTTAAATATCAGTAGATATCGTAAAATATAGAGTATGAAGGTATGTATTACTGGCGGACATCTCTCTCCTGCACTCGCGACAGCAGCAGAGCTACAAATACGGCATCCAGATTGGAAGATTATCTGGATAGGGAGAACAAAGGCCCTTGCCGGCGATCGCGAGGTTTCAACCGAGTCGCTTAAAGTAAAGGAACTAGGAATTCCATTTTTTCCTCTTACGACAGGAAGATTAAACCGTACGTTTTCTCTTGAGACCCTGCTCTCGGTTTTGTATATTCCACTCGGGTTTTTTGAAGCTTTGCGATTGGTCTTACGGGAGTCTCCGTCGATAATCGTTTCCTTCGGAGGATATCTCGCGCTTCCGGTTGTTGTCGCCGGTGGTATTTGCCGCATACCAGTCGTGACGCACGAACAAACGAGAGTACCTGGACTAGCAAATAAAATTATCGCCGTCTTTGCAGATACAATCTGCGTAAGTTTCCCCGAAATGACACAAGATTTTTGGAAAAAGAAAGTGATATGTACTGGATTACCGCTTCGAAAAGAGTTATTTGTCAAAAACAATAAGATGCTGCCATTTTCGCGGAACAAAAAGCCGCTTTTGTATATAGGAGGCGGGACGACCGGATCGGTAAGCATGAATGCATTATTTTTTAGCTGTCTTACACTTCTTCTGAAAGATTTTCAGATTGTGCATCAGACAGGAAGCCAATCATACGAATCTGCAATGGGACTTAAAAACACGCTATCTACGGTAGATAAAGATTCGTATATCCCCCTAAAATATCTTGGTCCCGAAGTGCTGAAGTCGGTATATGTAGAGAGTTCTCTTTACATTGGAAGATCAGGTGCAAATACAGTATACGAGCTTGCGGTATTTGGAAAGCCATCGATTTTTATCCCTCTTCCCTGGTCTTCTGGGGGTGAACAGCAGGCAAACGCCGAGTTTCTTGCATTACACGGCGGTGCGCTTGTGTTAGAACAGCAGTCTCTTGAGTCTTTAGAGATTCCCAAAATAGTTCGTACATTTTATACGAAAATTTCTCAATGGAAAGAAAAGATGAAAAATGTACGTCTCATGTTTCCCGTAGATGGGGCCATAAGACTTGCCGATGTGATTGATGGAGCAGTAAGTACAAAATGAATTCATTCTTATGCGTACAACACGAGTCCATGGAGTGGTAAAGTCAGTGCTTTTTTGTATCATTGCGATACTTTTCTCTATAGGCGGGACATGTGCTCTTTTTTACGGATTTAGGATTCAAAACATTTATATAGAAGGCGACCATGTCACGTTTGACATAGATCAGTCCAAGGTTACACGGAATTTATTATTTTTTCCAAGTGAAAAAGTGAGGCAGTCGCTTCTTCTCGCATTTCCGATCGTGAAAGATATCGAGATTCAAAAAATGTATCCGTCTACGCTCAAATTTATAGTGACCCAGCGTCTGCCACTCGCCCGACTCGTAACGCATGATCAGTCTTTTGTTCTTGATGAAGATGGGTATGCAATCGGGACGCCGGATGAAAAAACGAAAACGCTTGTTCCGCTCTATTTTGACGTACCTATGCAAGAAGTGGGTGAAAAAGTGAAAAGTGACCCGGTACAAAGGGCTCTTCATATTTTTCGGGAATTTCCGAAAGAGTACCCGATTATAAAAATAGAATCTATAGAAAAGCAGTCTATACGCGTAGTTATCTCACAATCAGATATATTTTTTCCTCAAGAAGGGGATGTTGTAGAGCATATACGTACTTTACAAACTTTGTTAGCGGGGTTTAGAATAAAAGGAGCAATGCCCGCGCATATAGATCTTCGGTTTGGAAAACCAATCGTGCGGTAATTTTAGTATCATATGGCCCGCGACAATATCATCTCGAGTATTGATATCGGAACGTCCAAAATTACGACACTTGTTGCGTCTATTGACGAAGAAGGGATTGCACATATTCTTGGGGTATCTACCGTACCAAGCAGGGGACTGAGAAAAGGTCAGGTTGTCAATATTGACGAAGCGACGTCTGCAATTTCAAGTTCTATAGACGCAGCTGAGCGAATGAGCGGATCGTCTGTGGGGCGAGCGGTGATCTCTATAGGCGGAAGCCATATAGCGTCACTTAACTCTCACGGCGTGGTGGCTGTATCTGATCCTGAAAAAGAGATAACGGAGAGCGATCTTCATAGGGTCATAGATGCGGCCAAAGCCGTATCTTTGCCATCTTCCCGAGAGATACTGCATGTTCTTCCGCGTGGGTATATCGTGGATGGGCAAGAGGGCATTGTTGACCCTATCAGTATGACTGGGGTCAGACTTGAGGTGGATACACACCTCGTCACTGGTGGTGCGACTGCTATACGAAATTTGTATAAATGTGTTGAGGAGCTCGGGGTTGAGATCGTGTCCGTTGCGTTTAGCGGTTATGCGTCGTCATTTGCATGTCTTTCGGATACAGAAAAAGAGCTTGGAGTGGTACTTGTAGACATAGGCGGAGGGACGACAGATGTCGCTATTTTTGTAGAAGGCGCGCTCTCATATTCTTCGGTGATACCTGTCGGAGCGATAAATATTTCAAAAGATCTGGCCGCGGGATTACGTGTGTCTCTTGAGAGTGCCGAGAAAATTAAGCTTTTCCTAGGGCGTACGCCAAAGCTTCCGGTAATGTCACCTGATCATGACGAAAAAAGCAGAAGAAGAAATTTACTGCTGGATGATCTTGATATTTCAAGCCTCATGCTTCCAGAAGAGATACGAAGCGTATCGCAAAAAACATTGGTAGAAGGGATCATAAAACCAAGACTTAACGAAATATTTACCATGGTAGGTCTTGAGATAAAGCGAAGTGGTTTTGGCGGGTTGACACCATCGGGTGTTGTGATAACCGGAGGCGGCGCGATGACAGTAGGAGCCGTAGACTGTGCAAAAAAGAACCTTGTCATGCCGGTTCGGATTGGGACCCCGCTTCACATTACTGGACTTATAGATGAGATTCTGACTCCTGCATTTTGTACAAGCGTTGGGTTGCTTTTGTATAGCGTAAAAGACAAAGAGAGTGAATCTGAATCCCGATTTGGAGGATTTAAAAAATTCGGAGGTATTCAAATAAAAGGACTTGCAGGGAAGGTAGTGGATTTGGTAAAGTCATTATTGCCCTAGTGTGTTATTTTCTTCAGATATCGCTGCAAGAAACTTGCATCGATCCGCCCCTGAGAGAAGAGTGTTATGCTTATAAAACCTGACGTTGCGAGATTTGCAAAAATAAAAGTAGTTGGTATAGGCGGTGGCGGGTGTAATGCAATAAACTCCATGGTGACGCTTAACCAGATAGCGGGAGTAGATTTTCTTGGAGTAAACACAGATGCTCAGGCACTTCTTGCGTGTCTTGCTCAAACTAAAATCCAGATTGGTGAGACGCTCACAAGAGGACTTGGTGCTGGCGGAAACCCGGAGATTGGAGCTCAGGCGGCGGAAGAATCCCAGGAAAAAATAAAAGAGTATCTGCGAGATGCGGACATGGTGTTTCTGACCTGCGGCGAAGGTGGAGGGACTGGGACCGGCGCTACTCCTATTATCGCGAAAATTGCCAAAGACCTCGGTGCGCTGACTGTCGCGGTCGTAACTAAACCATTTCAATTTGAAGGGGCAAGGCGGATGGTAAATGCTGATGAGGGGATCATGAATCTAAAAGATAAGGTTGATACCCTTATTGTGATTCCAAATCAACGACTTTTGGAAGTGATAGACAAAAAAATGACTCTTCTTGAAGCTTTTCGGGTTGCAGATTCAGTGTTAAGCCAGGGAGTGCAAGGAATTTCCAATCTTATAACTCTTCCTGGACTAATAAATGTAGATTTTGCAGATGTTCGGGCGATTATGACGAACGCCGGATCGGCGCTTATGGGCATAGGTACAGGCGTTGGCGAAAATCGGGCCGCCACGGCGGCTAGAACCGCGATAGGCTCTGCGCTTCTGGAGGTATCTATAGAGGGGGCAAAAGGCGTGCTTTTTAGTATCACCGGCGGGTCTGACATGACCATGTCAGAGGTAGATGAAGCGGCAAAGATGATCGCCTCTGCAGTGGATCCTGATGCAAATATTATCTTTGGCGCAAGTATAGACGAGTCACTTGTAGATCAGATTCGTATAACCGTGATTGCGACGGGATTTGATGAAGCGAAAAAACGTCTTCGTGAATTAACTGGTCGAACTATCTATGGGACGATGCAGGAGTCTACTACACGTCAAGGCGGAGTGTCTCAGGGGGCAACATTTCGTAGCTCAAGCTCTCCATCAGTGATACAGCAGACAGTTCAGCCGATTGCGCCCTCAGACGAGGTACCTCCAGAAGAGGACGAATTCGATATCCCCGC
>JACREM010000003.1 GCA_016218215.1 Candidatus Gottesmanbacteria bacterium
GGGATACCGCACTTGTTATTTCCGTGGATTAGGATATGCAGGTTTACCCCGACGTGTAGCAGATACACATATCAGGCGATCGAGAGGTATGGTATACTCTATGGATCGTTACTTGGGGTGAAAAGAATTGTACGCTGCCACCCCTGGAGTGAAGGCGGAAGGGACGAAGTACCAAGAGCATAGGTTACTTAGGTTTCTTAAGTGACCTAAGTGACTAAGAAAAACAATATGGAAAACATTAATCTTTGGAATCAACTACTTATCTGGCCGATCGTCAATGTTCTGATCGCGTTTTACAAACTCTTTGAGTGGCTGCATGTGCCGGGTCCTTTGGGGTTTGCAATTATTCTTCTGACTGTCGTATTCCGCCTTGTCCTCTACCCACTCACAAAAGTTCAACTCGCTTCCGCTAAAAAAATGCAGAATTTAAAGCCACACCTGGATGCGCTCAATGCAAAGCACAAAGACGACAAGACTGCACTTCAACAGGCACAGCTTGCTCTTTATAAAGAACATGGGGTCAATCCTGCGGCAGGGTGTTTGCCGATGTTGGTCCAGCTTCCGATTTTGATCGCACTGTACAATGTATTTTATCAGGTACTCAATAACGGAAATCTGGAAAAGATGATTGAAACGATTAATAAGGTCGTCTATCACCCAGCGCTTCGTCTCACAACGTTTGATTTTACATTTTTCGGCATCAATCTCGGAATAAAACCCAATCAGTATCAGCAGTATGGATATTGGCTTCTTGCGATACCGGTTGTTACCGGATTACTTCAGTGGTATCAGAGTAAACTCATGCTTCCTGTAAAGCCGTCAGCTATCAGCGATCAGTCATCAGACAAGAAAAATCAGCGATCAGTCATCAGACAAGAAAAAAATACGCTGAAAGCTGAAGACGGAAAGCTGAAAGCTGAGCCAGATGCTGTAGATCAATCTATGGAGATGCAAAAACAGATGGCGATGATAACTCCCATCATGTTTGGCTATTTTGCGCTACAGTTTCCTCTGGGTCTTGCACTTTACTGGAATATCTTCGGACTTTTTGGTATTATTCAGCAACTCAAGGTGAATAAGGAAAATAAATAGGGAAAAGTATTAGGTATTACGTATTAAGAAAAAAATTCCCTTAATACTAAATACTAACCCCTACATACTAATTTAATATGGAACAAGCAGTCGAACATACAGAGCAAGTCACAAAGATAACTGAAGAATTACTCAGCCGACTTGAAATAGCCGGCACAGTGTCTGTGGATATAGACGAGACCGGCGCGTACCGTGTGCATATCGCGACAGAAGAAACGGGACTTCTCATCGGCTTTCATGGTAAGACTCTGGAAAGTTTTCAGATCATCCTTGGTATTATGATTTCAAAATCCGTCGGAGAGTGGGTACACGTATATGTCAATGTCAATGATTACCGTGAGAAACGCGAAGAAGCGCTCATGCACATGGCGCAGCGAGCGGCAGACAGGGTGCTTGAAACAGGCAGATCTGTAGAACTTGCTCGACTCTCTCCATCTGAACGCCGCGTCATCCATCTGACCCTTTCCGGAGATGAGCGGGTCATGACGGAATCCATCGGCGAGGGAGAAGATAGACGGTTGGTCGTGAGGCTGAGAGTTTGACATCTCAAATTTTTATTTAATTCCCAGATTTCTTCAATTCTAAAAGTTATTCTCAAGTATTTAGGGGTTAGTATTTAGTATTAAGGGAATATATATTTTTAAGCATGACGGGGTTGGTAGTAAGTATTAAGGGAGATATTTTGCTCACGTACGGTTCGGGTATGATTTGACTGTCTCCGCGATTCTCGCCATACTATGAATCAATGATTCATAGAATTTTCTTTTTTCTTCTGATTGTTTTTCTTCCGACGCAATTGGGTCTTCACTTTTGGCCTGAGTGGTCGTACGTGTTGGGGCGACGGATAGATTTTTTGTCCCCTACCCTGTTTCTCTCTGATATATTTTTATTGTTAACCTGTGTGTCTTGGAGCATATCGTGGATTAGGTCACAATACACAATATCCAATCACCAATATCCAACATGGAAGAAAAAAAATTTATATCTTTTTATATCATCATTTTTTCTTTTTTTCATATTTATTTATTTTAATTGCGTAAACGCTTCGTCTCGATCAGTGGCAGTCTACTCATGGGTGAAGTTTTTTGAGTATCTGCTCCTATTTTTTTACATTGTCAAAACAAAACCTTCGATACATCTTTTGTCTATCGGACTTACTATCGGAGTCTTGTATTCTTCCGGTATCGCGATTGGGCAGTTTTTACTGCAGCACTCTCTCGGCGGAATATTTTGGTATTTGGGAGAGAGAACATTTACGGTTGATACGCCAGGCATTGCGCGATTCCCCCTTTGTCTCCCCTCTTTTTTGGGGTGCATAGAATTACTTCGAAGTTATGCAACATTTCCCCATCCGAATGTACTGGCTGGGTATCTTGCGGTGGGGATACCAATAGCTTTGCAATATCAAAAATCAAAAATCAAAAATCAAATATACAAATTTCAAAATGAAAAAATCGATGCATGGTTGAATGGTTTACAAAAAATTGCAATAGTTCTGGGTCTTGTGGCACTTCTTGTGACATTTAGCAGAAGCGCGATCCTGATGGTGGTCATATTTGGATTGTTCAGTGTTGTAAAGGTTTTTTACTTCGACAGATTTAGACACATGAATACTGAAAAAATATCAAATCTCAAAAATCAAAGATCAAAAATACAGATAAAATATCAAAAAGTTTTTGGCACTATTCGCAATTCGCTATTAGGCATTTGTACGCTGTTATTTGTTATTCCATTATGCATTGTTGGACTATATGTCTTACGAAGTGTAAGTCCTTTCGATGAATCCGTGGTCGTTCGAGAGGAATTAGTGGCTTCAGCATTGAAATTATTTCAAAGCGCTCCCCTCTTTGGCATTGGGCTTGGGAATTTTATCGTCCGGCTCCCGGATGTACTCACTGCGCACGCGGTATATTTTTTGCAGCCGGTGCATAATATCTACATTCTATTGCTAACTGAAGTGGGAGTTGTCGGGGTAGCCGGATTTGTTGTGTTTGTTTTACTTTTTGCAAAAAGTATTAAGGGGTTAGTATTAAGTATTAAGGGAATTAAACTACAGTCTGTATGTTACCCCCTACTCACTATTCTTGTATTGGGTCTTGTTGATCATTATTGGTTGACGCTTCAACAGGGACAGCTCTTGCTCACGGTTATTTTGGGATACGTTTTGGTGAGTATGAAGGATCAAGTATTAGGGGAAAGGTATTAAGTATTAGGGGATCGGCACTTAGTATCCAGGGTTTAGTATTAGGTATTAGGGGTTTTTCGCTTAATACTTAATACCAACCCCCAACCCCCTTATTTATTTTGAAAGTTTTTCCAAAGAAAGTAGACGCTTAGTGCGAGCACTACCCCCTCGGTCACACCGGTAGATATTGCAGCAGCAATGATGCCGTAGCGCGGGATGAAGGCGAGATTGAGTGTAAGATTTAATAGTAATCCGCATGTGTACGTCGTCAATAGCTCGCGATTTAAGCGAAGACTAATAAGTCCCCACATAGTTGAACTTGAAAGAAAAAAGAATGGAAGCGAGAGAGATAAGATTCGTAAAGCTGCAATACTTCCAGAGAAATCCGACCGGACATAGACAACAAATGGAGCCAAGACCCAAAGAGCTATACCTGAGGGTATGGCAATAAGAAGTAGTACCATACTCGCTCGAAATATAAGACGCAGAAAATATTTTTGTTCCGTTCTCTCCTCTTTTACCGATGTCAGAAGAAACGGGTAGACTGCGTTCATAAAAAATGTTGGGAAGACAAGCGGCAGTTCAAAAATTTTATATGCGAGTCCGTAGAGGCCCACTTCTTCGGTTGTTCGCGTGAGAGTCAGGATAATACTATCGATGCGAAAGTAGACGAGGTTCACGAGAAGTGTCAGAGCCAGTGGCACTGATCCCCTCGTCAATAGTGCTATAGCATTCCAATGAAATGTGGGAATAAGCGAGTATCTTCGGCGGAAAATAAATAAGAGCGACACGAGGGCTGTAACGACGCTTCCTATAAGGACTGCGATGATTCCCGTGTATACGGATGTTGGAAACACCTGAATATACAAAAGCACAAGAACCGCAAGTGTTGCAAGAGATCCGACGATGTTTGCCGCGGTCGCATATATATATGAAAGCGTTTCTTGAAATACGGCATTGGCTGTTGTTATGAGGGACTGTGAGATGATAGACGGAAGAAAAAGGATAATGCCAAGCTTAACAAAGAGTGTGTACCCGTTAGTTTCCGAAGACGGGAGGAGCGTAAGGAACAAAAGAGCAATAGCAATACACAGTGATATGAGAAGTATGCGTGTTGCTAAAAGCACCTGCCAGGTAATTTTCGCCGAACGTTTTTGTAAATACACAGCATTTAATCCAAAGTCTGCAAAGAGAAAATAGAAAGAAACGTATGTTGCAATTTTCGTAAAATCCCCATATCCAGATGGGCCGAAGAGATGGCCAATGATAAAGCTCACAAGTCCTACAGTGAGGGATCCTACGATTTTTCCAATGATCTGGTGTATGGTATTCGTCAGGACGAGTTTTTTGGGAGAGGCCTTCATATGCATAGTATACTAGAAATTTCTTTTTAAGTCTGACCTTTTATAAGAATTTAGGATATAATCATGAACATGAAATTCATAGTCCATACAGACGGGGGGAGTAGGGGAAACCCGGGCGAAGCAGCGATAGGAGTGGTCATCGAAAGATCAAAGATCAAAGATCAAAGATCAAAGATTGAAAACACAGAAAAATATGACTACCCACTACCCACTACAAACTACCAACTAGTTACTGAATTTGGGAAAAGGATAGGGGAGACGACTAATAATGTTGCAGAGTACACAGCAGTCCTTGAGGGACTGCGAAATATCAAATATCAAATATCAAAAATCAAAAGTGATGAAAAATTTATTATCCAATGTTATTTGGATTCGTTACTTGTCGTGCAGCAACTCAACGGAATTTTTAAAATAAAAGATGCACGACTTCGAGACCTCTTATTTAAAATAAAATCTTTGGAACAGGAAATAGGCGGAGAGATAACTTATACTCATATTCCCCGGGAAGAAAATGCTCGGGCCGATGCGTTTGTGAACAAGGCGCTGGATGGTGCCATGTGAGAATGCCCCTATTTTGTACCACTCGTTAGTAGTCTTATCGATTGTGTTCGGTTAGTCCTTTTGTAATAATACAAACAGCAATGTATTGCTATTTTCATGTCTGTATCTCTGAGTATTTTAGAAAAATCTTCTTCGGCTTATCAGGATGCGCTTATTTTAAGCGATGATCTGCCTTCGGTAAATGCCATACGGGAATTTCTTGTCACGAATGGGTGCAGAATTTTTACCAAGCCCCAGCTGCTTGAGAGCGGTTCATACCTCGTCGTCCACGGTGACTATGATTTTGTGAAATCTTCTCTTGCAAACCTCGATTATTCGAGGCTAAAAATTCTTATACTCCTCGTGAACGGTTCAAAAGAAGAAGTAGCGTCGTTTTCATATATTGCCGACGTCAAGGTCGTCGTCTGTTCGGAAGAATGTATAGACGGAAGCGCCACCAAAAAAATATGCACCTTTTTTTTCACCGGGGCACTCCCTGTTCTTTGGATGATTCCTCCGAAAAAAATATATCGTAACGAAGTTTTTGAAAAAAAAGAATCTTCAGTTTCACGGACCCAAACAGTTGACGATGTGCTGCGAATAAGAAAAACAATGGAAGAACTTTTTTCGCCGCCGACTGCACATCATGGAGGAAAAGGAAAAAAATATACACCAAAAAAAATTACTCTGAATCCCTGGATGGCAGGCATTTTTATTTCCGTTGCTCTTTTTATCGTACCAATTCTTTGGTTTCTCGTAGTTTTTTTTGGTTCGATTTTCGGAGTTTTTACTTCAAGTACGCTTCTCAAACAGGGAGACATTGAACGGGCGAAAGAGGTGTCAAGAATATCCTCCTGGAGTATCCGACAATCTGACAGTGCACTGACAGTAGTCCTTGCGCCTGTCTACCTTTTGGGTCTTGAATCTCACATAGTCTTTCCTGAACGAATGGTGAGTCTTCTTCGAAGCGTGAATGACGGACTTGAAGAAGCGTACACGTCTTCCGATCTTGGGAAGCAGTTTTTTGCCTCCGTTACGTCGGCACTTGGGAGTGAAAACACTACGAATGACAAAGCGCCGCTTGCGACTATGATGAAACTAAAAAATGAACTGGTCTCTTTGTATGGAACGTTAGGGCGGGTAGAAGCGGATTTTGTCCGCCTGACGACCTGTCATTGCGGCATTTTTTATTTACCGGCAGTGCAAAGGATGGGGGAGAGTCTGACCGAGCGAATCTCGAGTCTTCGATCCCGGATATCTGAGGCGTCTTCGCTTTTGTCCCTCTATCCGCAGATCGGTGGATTTCGCGAAAAAAAGGTGTATCTTTTGTTGTTTCAAAACAGTATGGAACTTCGTCCTACCGGAGGATTTATCGGAAGCCTTGCACTCGTAACATTTGCAGACGGCAGGCTTCTTGATTTTTCGGTAGAAGATGTCTATACAGCAGACGGGCAACTCAAAGGTCATGTCGATCCGCCGCCGCCAATTTCACTTCTTCTGGGGCAGGAGCATTGGTATCTACGGGACAGCAACTGGAATCCGGATTTTCGCATAAGCGGCGAAAAAGCAGGGTGGTTTTATGAAAAGGAGATGGGAATTCCTGTAAACGGCGTCATCGGCATCAGCCTTCCGTTTGTTTCGGATCTGCTGGGGCTCGTGGGACCGATCGATTTACCCGATGGAAACGACAGAATAACGAAAGACAATTTTTTTGCAAAATCTTTGTATTATACGAAGGATACATTTTTCCCCGGGTCTACCCAGAAAAAAGATTTTTTGGGAAGTCTTTCGCGAAGCCTCATAGACAAGCTGTTGCATGCGCGATCTATCCCGACAACAACGCTTCTGTCAACTCTTGGGTCGGCGCTTGACATGAAAAGTATATTACTATACTTTTCGGATCCTCTTCTCACGCGATTTGTAGACCAGATGGGTTGGTCGGGGAGTGCGCCGAGAGGAGATGCGTGTACGTTTGTTGTCATTACTAGCGACAATGAATGCATCTCTGATGGTGCCATGGTGGTTGAAGCAAATGTCGGGGTAAATAAAGTCAATTATTCGGTAAAGCGCGATCTTGTGCATGACATATCGTTTAGTGAGGAAGGAAGTATATCTGAGACCATGACCTACACGATAAAAAATACGGCAGGAGCGGAAGCGTACGGTGTATACCTCCAAGTAATCCTGCCAAAGGATGTGTCTCAATTGACGTTTTCTCTTGATGGTATTCCGCTCGCGGCACGGGAAGAAAAAGATAGGTCAAAACCGATTGGTCCGTATGTTGAGGAAGTACATGGGTCTTCTGGGGCAAAAACATTTGGCGTATCGCTTACGGTTCCCGTACAGGAAGTCAAACGATTGATAGTAACGTACAATCGGCTGAGTATCGTCCGCCCCGGGGTATCGACGTATGGGTTTTTACTGACAAAACAGCCGGGCGTAGATGACATGAATACAGAGATTCGCCTGACGTATCCATTGTATTGGAATGCACGTCCTGTCAAAAGCGTACGGTTGCGATCGATTGTGGGGAAGAGCGAATTTCTTGCAAAGAATAGTCAGCTTGTGTACAATACAGTTCTGTCCCAGGATGCAATTGTCGCAGTTTCTTTTTCAAAATAGAACGTCATGAAAAAATATACGCTGACAGCAAAGGAAAGAACACTCGTAGGCCGGAAAGTAAAAAATCTTCGCAAAGAAGGGAATCTGCCTGCGTCTTTGTACGGAAAACATATCAAAAGCCAATCTTTGGCTGTATCCGAAGAATTGTTTACCGAGGTGTATGACAAAGCAGGAGAGACAGGACTTATAGAACTTAAGGTCGGGAGCGAAGTAAAACCCGTGCTTGTACATACTGTGCAGATAGATCCTGTATCAGATGCAATACTCCATGTTGAATTTTATCAGGTAAACCTCAAAGAAAAAGTGAAAGCGAAAGTTCCGGTCGTACAGACCGGAGTGTCTCCTGCAATGACAGAAAAGCTTGGAGTTTTGCTGACTCTTTTGGATGAGATAGAAGTAGAAGCACTTCCGACAGATCTACCGGAAAAGATAGAGGTTGACGTATCGACTCTGGCTCGTGTAGACCAGGAGATCCGAGTGTCTGATCTGAAAGTTCCTTCAGAAGTCACAATCCTTTCAGATGGAGAACAAGGTGTGGTAAAAGTCGGTGCGCTTGTTACCCGTGAGGCTCAGGCTGAGGCAGAAGCAGAAGAAGCCGCAAAGGCGGCAGCTCAAGCAACCGTAGAAGGCGCAGAAGCACCAGCGACCGAAGGAGCTCCAAGCGCCGCAGAAGTGAAGAAGGAAGAAATCCCGGAGAGCAAGTAATATTCAATACACAATTTCCAATACACAATATCCAAAGAGCAAAATGTAATACTATTTTAGTGAGAAAAGTTCTTTTGGGAGGGGATAGTTTGGGTCAAGAGAAAGGGCTTTGTTTTTGTAAAACGCCGCCATGTCTGTTGATTTCTTTTTATACGAAAGAAGAGCAAGAATGACATATCCATCCCGATAGTCCGGACGTTCTTCGATAATTTTTTTCCAGAATGATTCTTCTGAATTTATTTTTTGAGACTCGGGGTGAAAGGCCCGGAGCGTGTCTTCCAGTTTTGAGGCCATAGCGCCCAATACGAGACTGTTGGAATTAGTCTCTTGCATGTCTTTGATATGCAGCATATCTTTCACAATTTCAATTTCCTTTTTAGCTTCTGTTTTTTGGCCATGTTGCCAATAGAAGCGTGCCAAAGCGAGTTTGGCTTCCAGGTCGTAGGGGTTTTTGAGAACTCCAAAGACAGGAGGTGTGCAGCATGGGTTTTTTATGGTATTTGAGGCGTAAATATGGGCCAAAAAGAAGGATACGATGAGCGCTACGAGTAAGAATTGTTCACCAAGGGACAAGAGCCATACGGGGAATAATCGGGAAATATGCGGAAATAGTTGAAAATGATATTTCATAATTAGAATTTAGTATTTAGAATCTAGAATTTAGGGAATTTATTAACAAAAATATTCCCTATATTCTAAATACTATATTCTATATTCTCGTGCATGTTATATTGTAGGAAGCTATGGTGAACAAAGCAATATCAACATCTTTTAAGTCACTTAAGTACCTTAAGATACTTAAGGTACTTAAGGAGTATTATCCTCATGCAAAGATGGTGCTTAACTATTCAAATTCTTGGGAGCTTTTGGTGAGCGTCATCCTTTCTGCCCAATGTACTGATAAAAAAGTAAATGAGGTAACGGAAAAATTGTTCAAAAAATATACGACGATAGAGCAGTATGCAGTATGTGCGCTTGAAGAGCTCGAGCACGATATTCATTTAACAGGGTTTTATAAGAATAAAGCCAGAAGTATCCAAGGAGCTGCTCGAATGATTTTAGAAAAATTTGACGGTAAGATTCCGCGAACCATGAAGGAGATCCTTTGTATCCCCGGTGTTGCGCGAAAGACGGCAAATGTCGTCTTGGGAAATGCATACGGGATTGTAGAAGGAATAGCGGTTGATACTCATGTCTTACGAATCTCACAGAGGCTAAGACTTATAATGGTCCCAGGAATTTAGACAGTATGGTAAGATCCAAAAACTATGGATCAAACTATACGTCGACAGCATCCGCCAGCCTTTAAGGCAAAGGTAGCAATTGAGGCAGTTAAGGAAGAAAAAACAATTGCAGAGTTGGCCAGTACATTTCAGGTACATCCAACACAAATTAAACAATGGAAAGATATACTGGTACAAAATGTCAACGATTTGTTCTCCGGGAAACACAAATCCCGAGACAAAGAACAACAGGAATTACTCACATCGCTCTATGAGCAAATTGGGAAATTAAAGGTCGAGGCAGACTGGTTAAAAAAAAAGATTAGGATCATTGAACGCTAACGAACAGGTACGGGATATTGTCCTATCGCACGTTGAAAAAGATCATACGGATATACCGATCGTCAGACAATGCGAGCTTTTGGGGATCTCCCGAAGCAGCGTGTATTACGATCCTACTCCGGTATCGGATACGAATCTTGTGCTCCTGCGGCATCTGGATGAAATATATACCAAGCGCCCCTATTTTGGGGCCAGAAGAATGGGGCATGAATTAACGACGCAGTCGGGAATCATTGTCGGGAGAAAGCATGCCGGAACACTGATGGGTATTCTGGGTATTGCAGCGCTCTATCCAAAACCAAATCTGAGTAAGAATACGAGCGACAATTATCGCTATCCGTATTTACTCAAAGGAGTCAACGCGATGCACCCAAACCATATATGGGGAACAGATATTACGTATATCCGTATGCGGCAGGGATTTGTTTATCTCACCGCATTTATGGATTGGTTTTCGCGGTACGTCGTGTCCTTTGAGATATCCATATCGCTCGATATGGAGTTTGTACTCAAAGCTGGGCTACAGGCATTAACGATCGGCACACCGGAAATTATCAACAGCGATCAGGGAGTACAATACACCAGTCAGGCTTATGGAAATATATGGAATCCGGAGACAACGAAAATCAGTATGGATGGGAGAGGCAGAGCATTGGACAATATATTTACCGAACGATTATGGAGAACAGTAAAATATGAGGAGGTTTATTTAAAAGAGTACGAATCAGTACGAGAGGCAAAACAAAGTATGAGTGCGTACTTTGATTTTTACAACAACCACCGGGGACACCAGTCACATGGATACAAAACACCGGCGGAAATCTATTATGGAGGGAGGTGAAAATTAGCTCTTAATCTTACCGTTTTACTGTCTAGACAAATGGGGCCACCTTA
>JACREM010000004.1 GCA_016218215.1 Candidatus Gottesmanbacteria bacterium
ATAAAGAATAATAATTATACTTCCTATTTCAAATACTGTATCAAACGACATACATCACACCTCCTATGTTCAAAATATCACTATGGAAAATGCTCTGCAAATATTAGATCTTAAGCTTTGCTTCGAATTCTGAAAGTTTTTTCTTGAGTTCAATCATCTTGATTTCTCTCCCTACCATGAGCTTATTTATATCCTCTACCTCGCGCGTCCGTTTTTCCAGATCATTCGTCCGATCTGTAATTTTTTTCTCCATATCATCCCGATAGGATCGGAGTTGGACCAACATAGCATTGAACCCTTGAGCCATGTCGCCTATTTCATCGTTTGCACGAATGCTTACTTCTTGTGAGAGATCTCCTTTTCCGACACGCGCGACTGCGCTCGTAAGCAACCGGACATTTCGAGAAATTGAAAAATAAACCAAAAAAAGAGTTGCGCCGATGATAACAAGAAAAGAAAGAGTAAACATACCAGAAAGTATCCATGTCAGTTGATTCACATCCATTTCGGCCTGATCTATCCTGATATGCGTCTCGTTGACGCCTACATGCTCTCCGTTTAAGTCTATAGGCGCGAATACGACGATCCGATGATCATTGTATTTATGCACATGTTCACTCGCCGCTTCATGAGTAGTAAACACATGTTCTGACTCGACATTTGAGGGTAAACCAATGCGCGACACATCACTAGAGGCTCCAATTTTCAATTGTTTTTGACTGTCAATAAATGACAATGACACGTTAACAACATCAGGATTTAAAAGAATAAATTTATATATTGTGTTTTGAAGTAACGCTGGGTTGGCAAGGTCTGTATCGCTTATGGCAGCGTTCAGTGAATTGGCGAAAGATTCTCCTTTTTCCCTATAAATTGATTCCAATAAATTTTTTTGGGATCTGACATTTACATACGCAGTTATGGAAATAGCCACGCTTGCCACCAAGGCAATGATAATGGATATTTTTACAAGAATACTCAGGCGCATGATTCTGCGATCAATGACTGACTTACTGTGAAAGCCAGGTGTTCTCTATTTTTGCATACTCACCGGAACTCTTCAGGTCTCCGATAGCAGCATTTATCCGAGACATAAGCTCATCATTTCCGATGCGGGTTGCTATCCCGTAAAATTCAGACGTGATGGGCCGACCGATGACCTTCATCTTCGGATTTAACCGTGCAAGATAGATGCCTGCAGGATAATCTATGATAAGCGCATCAACACTGCCTCGTTCGATATTAGATACTGCCTCCGCATATTCACCCTGGTAAAGAAATATATTTTCCTTTGCCGTAATCTTTAGTGCCTCATTTTCGCTCGTGGTATTCTTTTGTGCCGCAATCTTTTTGCCCTTCAATTGCTCCGGCGATAATACCGCAGTATTGCTCCGGGATACGACGATAGACTCTCCGGAGTTAAAATACGGGATAGAAAACAATACTGTCTTTGCCCGCTCCGGCGTTATGGTGATAGCTGACATACCTATATCAGCTTCGCCTTTCTCAACTTTAGGAAGCAAGTCATCCCACAGAACCTTCATAAAGGTGACAGGACGACCGAGTTTTCTGCCTATTGCTTTCCCGAGATCGATATCAAACCCCACAAACTCACCCTTTTCATCCAAATTCTCCATGGGAGGATACGTCGGATCTACGGCTATGACTAATGGTGTTCTTTTTTCAGACGAAGGGGTATTTTTTGACCCTCCCGGACGATTAAGATAAAATATTACCGAAACTAATACGCCTACAAGTGTCGCTCCCCCTATGATGATCCACAGCTTATTCATACACCCTCCTTTGTATCAACGTATACTGGTAAACTCTTTAATCCAGCGATCCGAAACAGTACTGCTCCGAAGAGCATGCTGAGGCATACGGGAATCCAAAAAACAGATTCGATCATCTCTCCCATTTTTCCTGATACTGCTATGACTTTCCAACTCTCCGTCAGAAGTTCCCAGAGATGAATCAGAGCCAAGAAAAATATTGGGGTCACAAAGACTATGAACGTCTGGACACGGGAAAACGAAAACAGCCGGGCCACGTACACAAAATACAGAGTGAGAATTGATCCAAGTGCGAGAGCCAATAAATGAAATGCGCCTGAACGGTCGACAAATGAATTTTCAAGAACAGTCGTTATGCTTGCATTGGCATACGAAGAAAAGATAAATATAAAAAGAACTGAAAAAAGCGACACCAGCGACCACATGACTGTAGTAACGACGCTCTCTTTCTGATATTTCGGATCAACAAGAGACAACATGACACTCGAGAGATGCATGAGTAGTAACAGCACGATATAAAACGCTACATGCCATGAAGACATGAGCGTAACCTCGGAGATATCTACCCATCCAAGTGCTTCTAAGAGAAAGTATCCTCGAATTGCAACCAAAAGCAGGACGACGATGAAGAATAAAAATGAAAAACTACCCAAGAAAGAACGCCTGAATGAAAGGATGCAGTGAAATAACACACCGAGTGACGATATGAGAAGCGCTAAGATACTGAAGTTTACCATTTGTTCAATTTCCATCTTTTTTCTCCTCTCCTCTATCATGCGCTAAGCCAAGTTTTTCTTCAAGCTCTGCAATTTTTTTCGTCGCCTGGGAAAGCTTGAGCTCCCGTCCTAGCATCGCCATGTTAACCGTCTCAAGCTCCTGTGTCTTACGCCGGAGAGCATCTTCGCCGTTTATCCGCTTTGTCACGTCCCGAGAGCTTGAGATGAGAAGAGACTTCCCGTCCACCATCACCATCCTTCCGACAGATTCGAGGATTCTGGAGCTTCCATCTTTCTGCTTGATTTTGACAAGCATCGTTTCATGTGAGTCTGCACCTTTACTCATGCTCTCAAACGCTCCTTTCACCTTCTCTTTTTCTTCATACAGGTCAAGAGAAAACACATTTTTCCCGACAAGCTCCTCCGGTGCATACCCAAGCGCGGGAAGTGATGCGGCGTTTTCGTACTGTATGACCCCGGTATCATCCAGAACTGTAATAAGGTCAATGCAACTATCCAAAAGCGCCCGGTAATACTCCTCCTGACGGGCAAGCTTCAGCGCGATTTTTTTGCTTTCTGTGATGTCTTTCCCTATCCCGACAAACCCGACAAGCGCTTTTTCCTCATCGATAAGCGGGGAAATTGTTGCAAGCACATGGAACAGTTCTCCGTCTTTCCGTTTATTTACCAATTCGCCGATAAAAGATTTTTGCTCTGTCTTTATGGTGTGCCATAAGTGTTCATAAAATTTCTGCCCCATCTGCCTGCCCCAGAGTCTCGGCGTTTGTCCGTGCGATTCAGCAAATGTATATCCGGTGAGTACTTCAGCCATCCGGTTCATGTATTTGATCACACCCTCCTTGTCCGTAATAATCACGTAGTCGTTCGTATTTTCTACCGCAAGCTTAAACGTTCGCAGTTCCTCGGTCATAGAAAGCACACGTCGCTCGACCCGTTGGTTTCCAATGATGATAAATATCCCAACTGTTGCCATGAGAATCGTTCCCACGGCTCCTCCTGTAAATATCGCAATCATAAGAAGCTTTTGCGACGGCGTCAGAACGAATGCCGAATCTTTCGGTATAAACCGGAAATTCCAGACTCTGCCCCCGGCATCAACGGTCAACGTATATTTTTTTAGATCTGACTGCGTACGGTTTTTATTCTCTTTATCATCGCTAAAAAGTGTCACTGGAGCATTATTTTCCGTCACATCTTCGACATCAAAATGAAACATCTCTGCAAAATCTGCCTCAAAAATACGACGAAAAAAATCATCAACATTCACCTTGCCCACGATATATCCAATGACAGAAGATCGTCGGTCTTCCCTCGTATCTAGAGCCATTTTGTGGCTATAGATCGGATACACCGGGACGATACTATAGACACCTTGTTTATCCAAGATAGATGCGATCCGTCCCGTGAGTGCTAATTGACCACTGTCACGTGCTTTAATCATTGCCGAATAGCGTTCTTTTTCAGATGAAAAATCATATCCGATGCCTATCTCATTCCCTTCGAGCGGCTCTATATACTTTGAAACCGTATACTCATTTTTTACAGACTCAGGAAAAATTGTTTTTGCAATCTTCGTCCCTCCGGGTAGCTCTGTCTGAAGCTTCGTTATAAATTGGTTTTTTTCTTCAGCCAAAACAACTTCATCATAGGCCACGACAGAGACGCCCGTTGAAGAAGTGAGATCCCTGATATGCTTCGCATACCCGCTCCACTCGGTATACGAAAAATCCCCGTGCGCTGCATGAAGAGCAGAAAATCCACTGAAAATATTCTGATAGGCTTTTACTCTGTCCTGGATATTGATGCGCGAAAAATCTATGGCGTGAAGAAATTTCTCATTCCTCTGGGATTCGATTGTTTGAACACTCATTTTCCAGGCAATCAGAGTAAACGCGATTGGAATAGACAGGAAAAAAACAAACACAATAAAGGACAGCAAGAAATTTTGTACCAGTGGTTTGGCAGGCTTTTCCATATTGGCTCTCTCTCACTCTACCTGATAGGCGATGTATTTGGCAATCAGATACGACGGTATGACGGTAAAAAGAATGAGGACGATGGTCGAAAGAAATGTAAGCTCAATGGACCGTCCTGCCGCGGCAAGGACGCGGGACTGGGGTTTTCCGATAAAAAGCATCCCGACCGGTGTATTGTCTATGTCCAAAAGCGGCATATACGAGGCAAAGTATGGTACTGAAACAAGCGATACTGCACTGGTAAATTGTTTCCCTTTAGATAGGACCGTCTCCTTCACTTCTTTTCTCTCTTCTTTTATGCCAGTAAGCCTCGTCACTGCATCAGAACCGACAAACGTCGTCGCCGAGATTGTATTGTCTCCATACACTGCAGAATCCAAAGCAGTCGCACTTTTTAATCCATCGACAAATGCAGCATCTATCCGTGATGACGCGACAACTGTACCGACAACCGTCGTCCCTTTATTCACCGGCACCGCAGCCCTCACGAGTACATCCGGGGCGACTACCCCCTCCCGAGTGATGACAGATGTCCCTTTTTCACCTAACAGCGCACGTTTCACGAGAGGATCAGAAGAGAGAGAATCTCCGATGCGCTCGCTCTCCTCACCACGGGCAAGCACTAAGCCGGCATCATTTGTCACGATGAGTGAATTCTGTTTTGTATCGAGGAGTGCGCTGCTGACAACATCTACGAGCTTGCGTTTATCGCCCGCTTCAATAAGAGCGGCCAGATCAGAACTTTTTGAAAAACTTTCTGATGCGGATAGAGATTCCTGTTTTTTGCTGTCAAGCGCGTACGAAAGGACAGAGACATCTATACCAAGTTGAGAAAGCGTCTCATCCTCAATATTTTTTACCAAAAGTCCGGTAAATACTACCGTCGTCACAAGAAATATAATGATAGCCCCACTGGTAAAAAACATAAACAGCTGTGTTTCAAATTGCCGCAGGAGATACCCAAACACCCACCGGCCAAAAATCAGGACGCCGAGAGTCAGGACGCCATGTTCAAGCATCCACAACACACCAAAAGAGGACACGTACGGCACCAAACGTATGTCTGTCGTCCCGGAAAAGAGCGCCTGCAAACCCACAAGCTCGGAAAACGCGAGAAGAAAAAACCCAAGCGCCACGGGTTTGAGATGATCCTCGAGGCCTACTGTTGCACGCCGTAAGTACAAAAACCCGACGATGACAGCCAGAATCGGAAGACTGACAGAGGAAAGCGATAGAACTGAAAATCCGAGAGCAGGAAGAACAACGCTTGAGACGCGTGAATCGCTTGAACCGCGAGTGGATTTATTATTTTTCGGGTGCGGCTCCGGCGGATCCATGACAAGACTGACAATAAGAGTAAGATACGAAAGGCTTCGCACTGCATTGACCAGAGAGTCTAAGCCGCCGCCGCCAAAAAGCGATGAAGAAAGGATACCAGTTTCGATTTTTGCGGCATGAAATAAAAATGACAAAGAAAGAAGAATAAATCCTACGATTTTTACCAGTTCCTTTGTTTTTTTCTTTTCGCTCCACGCGTCGAGGTAGAGCCACGCCACAGCAAATGCGACGAGGGCCATGGCGAGATTGATCGCAAAATGTGTGTTTTGTAAAATAAATTGAACCCACATAGGCAGAACTACTGTATGATCATGTCCAAGAGCTGTTCTCTGTTTCTCACACCGCTTACTACTGATCGTATCACACCTTTACGATCAACAAATAGATTCAACGGAAGAGATTGTATTGACAATTTTTCTACCAATGTCCCATCCGGGTCAGCGACGATAGGAAACGAATACGCTGCGCGCTTGCCGAACAAAGACACTTTACTTGCTGATTCCTGTGGAATCATAACAAGCACTCCAAGCTCTTTTTTCTTTGCGAGTGACTCAAGGACAGAAAGCTGGCCTGCTGTCTGCGGCATCCAGGAATTGACGAGCGAGACGATCATGGGCTTTCCACGAATAGAAAGACTCGTCACCCGGGATTCTTTGAGCGGAAAGTCAAAATACGGGAATTCCTGACCGATGAGTGTCTTCTCACTAGGTATTGAACTTCTATTTGGAGCATCAGAAAGGGAAGAATTAAAAAGAACCGGCACTGGCCTCCCCGGAAAATCAGGAAACGCAAAGACGAATGGACCGATGGCAATCCCCATCCTGGGGGACAGAAAAAACGGTGTCGTGACAGGAGAAAAATTGCTGAGAGTAAATATTTCACTCAGTACCGTTTTGTATCCCGTGGCATCGAGAGAGAGATAGTATGTCCCGGGAGGCAGAGACAGATGATACTGTCCCGCGGCATCCGTCTTCGCCGGATTAGATTGTCCATACGATGGTGCGTCCCAGAGTGAAAATTGATTCGTCTCAGTATCTCGTACATACACGGATACTTTTGCGTCCTGAATGGGAGTATTCTTTACCCCAGAAGCGCTGACACTCCCTCCCGGTATGACACGAAGTGACATAAGATCCCTCGTGGTTTCATTCCCTGCCCCGTCTTTAGAATACACCGAAAGCGTGTATTCCCCTGCATTATCAAATAAAAGAGCCGTAGACCAGAGGCCATTCTCGATATTTTTGGTAAGCGGTATTGCCGCATGATCTTTTATACGGATTTCGCTCGCTGTCGCCCCGCCGATGGACGAGAGCGTGAGTTTATACGACAACCCTGATACAAGTATAAGCGTCCCATCATCGACTGGCTCGATGACCTGCGACCCCAGGGTCAGGACACTTCCACCTGCCTGCGGCGGGAGACGATCAAAGACAAATTTCGTTTCACGGCTTTTGCTCACGTTTCCTAAGGTGTCTGTCCCGCGTATGACGAGGGCATAATCATCATCGATGAGTCCCCCGGGGGTAAACGAAAACGCGGATGACTTTTTACCCGGGGAAGAAAGATCATCCACCGGTGTAAAATTTTTCCCTCCATCGATCGAGTATTCAATGCTTGAAATGCCTGTTCTATCTGTCGCTGACCCTGAAATCTCCGGCGCTACCGAAAACGGTTTTGTCAGGTTGGTTGCTATTTTTATCACCGGCCCTTCTCTGTCCGGTACCGGCGTTGGCGTTGGAGTCGGCGTCGCTACATTTATATAGGTGGTATTGCTATTGGTCTTAAACGTCCCGTCCCCGGATTGACTCTGATTGCCCAAAGCATCCGTACTTTTTACCCGATAATGATACGTTGTTGCTGCCGTCAGTCCCGTGAGCGTAAAACTATGACTCGTCGCAAGCGTCCCGTCAGTTTTTGTCGATCCGTAGGAATCAGATGTACCGTAGTCAAGCGTGCTGTCTGCCGCGACACTACTCGTCCACTCGATCTTCGCCTCAGTGGTCGAGCTACTCCGAACACCGATTGCAGAAAGCGAAAGACCGGATCCTGATGCTGTTTGATTAAAAATACCAACACTCACCAATCCGCACGATGCTTCGGTCGCTCCGCTCTCCTCGTTACTTGTGGCTAGTACCTCCCAGGATTCTCCGTTCGTCTCTGTGTCAGCTGCGGAAACGATCACGGATATCGTACCCGTAGAACCGGCTCCTGTCGATCCACCGCTAAATGCAATTTCTGTTGAAGACGTGAGGGAGATCGTCCATCCACTAGCCGATCCGGATGTAATGGTAAAATTTCCGGAATTCGGTCCGACCACCCGGTACTGGACATGCGAAGCGACAGAACTTGAATTACTGACGGAAAAGGTGAGCGTCGAGCTGCTGCTCGCACGAACGATCTGAGGACTAACGCTGACAGAACAACTATTATCAGCATATGCCACACCAGGACGACTCAAAACGAGAAGAAAAAAAACAAAGAAGATACGGGCAATAATCCGCTTCATATGAATATATACTAATAGTAGACGCAAAGGCATCAATGCACAATACTCTTGCAGGAGCTTCAGAGAGTAGCATACAATACTTTACATGAAGAAAATCGGCCTGGTAGTCTTACTTGTAAGTGTCGTTTTGAATATTATTGTTCTCTCATACATCTTCACCCCGCAGGATAAAAATACCGCAAATACCACCGCAGTTCTTCGAAGCACTTATTCTCTTTTATCTCCCCGCGTCTTTATCGAAAACCCAAATGATATCCTTATCAATTTTATGAATCTTCGCACATCTCTCCGCCAGTACACAGATTCCATAAAGATCCCGCTCGGCGTTTATTTTGAATACCTCCCTTCCGGTATCTCTATCGGCATAAACGAAAAAGAATCATATGTGCTCGCAAGTCTCCTCAAAGTTCCTCTCGTCATGGGCATCTACAAAAACATAGAAGACGGAAAAATAAAAAAATCCGATGTATTAAGGATTGAAGAAAAATTTCTTGATCCGTATTTCGGCACTTTGTGGAAAAAAGGACCGGGAACAAAACTATCAGTTGAAGAACTCATAAAATATACTCTGACTCTCTCTGACAACACTGCCCAGAGGACTCTCTTTGCTGCACTTTCTGACAAAAACATGGAAGATGTTTTTGATTCGCTGGATATCCCCAAAGAACTAAACGGCACCTTACCGGTCGTATCGCCAAAAAATTACTCTTCTGTCCTTCGAAGCCTCTATCTCTCTTCGTTTCTCCAGGAAAAAAATTCTCAGGAAATACTATCTCTGCTTTCTCAGTCTCCGTTTAACGATAAAATCGCAGCCGGGATACCTGCAAACGTCACCGTTGCTCACAAAATAGGCGTCCATCTGGGCGGCGAAAAAAATAAAGAAATATACACGGACTGCGGGATCATATATATTCCGAATCGTCCATACATACTCTGCGTCATGATGAAATCAGATGAATCTACTGCAAAGACTACGATGCAACAAATTTCACGTATCATCTATGAATACATCGCCGGCGCAAAAGTATAAAAGCATCCGAGTATTTATCCCTATCTTCCTGTGCTCACTTATACTCATCTATTTTGTAAAGCTCGCCTGGGTATCACCTGCGACCGCAGATACCTGGACGCATCTGACGATAGGTAAATGGGTCGTCACACAAAAAACAATTCCCACCCACGAAAATTTAAGCATAAAACAAACAGAGCCATCCCTAGAGTGGCTGAGCCACAGTTGGCTCACAGACGCACTTTTGTATCTTTCCGCGGTCGATTCCCCGAGGAAAGGCGCGTTTCTTTTTTCTCTCCCTGTCAGCATCTTCACGCTCTTTCTCCTCTATAAAATACTTGCGCTCCTCGGTACACCAAAAAGTCTCCTCTCTGTATCGATCTGCTTTTCTGCCTTTATGATGGGCAGCTTTTGGCACGTTCACCCATATATAATCCTCCCAACGCTACTACTTGGCATGATACTGTCATACACGCACGGCGTATTGCAGGAAAAAAAATCACTCTGGTTTCTACCACCGCTGTTCCTCCTCACGGCAAATATGTCCGGGGGCATCATCGCCGTACCGCTTCTGTGGCTCGGTCTGACTTTTTGTGTGGAACTATTTTTGGGTCTTTGGAAAAAAACGTATGCCATGACATTTGTAAGTACGTGCATACTCTCAGCGATCGCGACACTGTTTAATCCGTACGGCCTACGGATATGGTCGTATATACTGACGATGATAGGCGTACTCCAGATAAAACAATGGTACACTTCACTCCCGGGGCTTCTCCTCTTGGTCAATCAGAATACGCTACGTGAGTCTCCCGCTTCACTGTATCTCATCACGTACGGACTTTTTGCACTCTTTCTCCTGCTCGGCCTCGGATACAGCATCATACGAACTGACATAAAAGAAAATAAATCGCTACTCCTACTTCTTCCGACGATACTCTACGGCACATTGGGCTGGATATTTATCCGATTTATTCCGACGTCTACCCTCATCCTCGTGCCTTTCTCTACGCTTCTTGTTTCACACATATGTCACTTGTGTAGTCAAAAAACGAAAAAAATCATGGGAATAGCAGGCATGGGCATCACACTTGGCGTCCTCCTTTTTTTCACTGTAAAGCCTATTGAAAATATTCAGATTTCCCCGCCAGATCAGGCTCTCGATATCATTTTGAAGTCACACTTAAACCAGAATTTTCTCACAACAAGCGAATACACCGGATACCTACTCTTTCAACTTTTCCCAAACCGCATGATTCTGGATGCACAGGATGATCTGTTTGACGAACACGAAACCATCTCAATCCAATACCTGGTAAATGCAATATCCGCAAAAACTCTTGAAAAAGTCACGATGGAAAATAAAATACAAACCGCACTGGTAAACAAAGATGCGAGCGGATTTGCTCTCGGCCTTGCAAAAGATCCCGCATGGAATCTCCTCTATTTTGATACGAACAATTATTTATTCTCGAGTACCGCAAGCGCATCGACGCTTGAAAATCCTCCTCCTACTCTCACGCACCTGTCTCTCAACAGAAATCTCGGATTTGATCCGAAAGACGCGACTGAAACCGCCAAAGAGCTCAGTGCATTTGTCAGAAGATATCCGGACAATCAATCTGCCATCGGTCTTCTTGCAACCGTCTATCGCATCATGAATAGATCAGACGAAGCAGAGAAAATACTAAACACCATCCCAAAACCACTCTGGACATATATCCTCTATACGGAGATGGGCAGAGTCAAAGCCGCCCAGGGGCTGTGTAAATCCGCAGAAAAAGAATTCGAGACAGCGATAAACATGAGAAAGGAAACTCGTTTTTCCCGCGCTATCCTTGATCTTGCAGTGCTCAATGCTTCGTGTCTCGGAGACAAAAATAAAGCCCGTCATTTGTTCAACAGGTACAATTCATTCATCATTCACCCGGGAGAACGGGAAGAGGTTCGTACGCTTGGCGAACAATTTGGTATTGTGCTCGATGAATAGTAATTCTTATGCAATTTTTCTTCCTTTCAGTCATTTTACCGTGGATCATAAGCGGCATCTGGGCAATTCTATTTTTGTGTATTTTTGTATTTTTAATTTCATTTTTCCGTTATGCGTTCTCTCGATCCCGCATTGCAAGTATTCTGGCTATCGTCATTTTTATTCTCGGTCTGTTTCTCAGATTTCAGTGGGGATATCATACACACCGCATTTTATACGACGAAGACCGATATCTTTCCTATGCTGTCACATTTGCCCGGTTTGGCAAGGCAGTAAGCATTGAGCTTGCAACTCCTACAGAATCGATCATTGGAATACCAGATAGCGTAGCTCGCCTGACGGTGCCAATATATCATTCTTGGATATTAAAAGTATTCGGATATTCGGAATTTAATCTCTATATAGCCTCAAAAGCTTTTAATTCGCTTCAAACCATCTTTCTTTTTGCGTTTGCGTTTCTCCTCACATCAAATATATGGCTCGCACTAGGAAGCATGCTCCTGTACACACTTCTCCCAAACACACTCTACTGGTCTGCTTCTCTTGCGCTCGATAACTACTTTTCTACGTTTCTTCTCATAGCATCCACATACCTTTTATGGTTTGCTGCCAAAAAATCATTCCCTGCAGGTATGGGACTTCTCTCCTCCTTTTTTCTCCTCCTTTTTGTCCGTATGGAGGCGCTCGTTGCCATACCCTTTTTCATGCTTTTTTGGAAGAATGCTGCAAAAAGCATATCCGACAGTCTGTTTTCCAAAAAAACATTTCACTGGATTGTAGTATTTTGCTTGATTATATTTTTCCGTATCATTCTTGCATCATCGCTTTTCGGCCAAAAATGGTGTTGTGCAGTCGGTCTACCATTGGAGGCATTTAGTACTCAATATTTCATCCGGCACGTGCTTTTGAACATACTTAGTCTCTTTAACCAACCGGAATTCCCATGGAGCCTGAGTATCCTCGCCCTCATAGGCATGATGACCACCCCATGGAACATGGGATCCGGACTTTTTACCTGGTTTCTCTCCTTTTTTCTGACATATTCGTCATATTATGCCGGGAGATTTTATTCGTATGAATACTCAGGGTCGTATGGTCGATATTTTCTTTCGCTCATTCCTCCCCTGGTCCTGTATGTTGGCTTTGGAGCAACATATCTATTAAAACTTTGGATTCAGTTGCCGCTTGGTAAAAAAATTATGTATGGGGCGAGCATGGTCATTCTTCTTGCTCTGTCGTTCTATCCCACCATACGGTCATACAAAAAACTTGTGACGGAAAGCCCTTTTTATACTCTGGTAGAACAGGGCCCGTTGACCGTGCACCAGGTACTCACGGACGTCATACTCCCGATCCTGCCGCAAAACGGGATACTTCTCACAAATCTGACTGCACCAGTACTTCTGTCAGGGAGAACCGCTGTATACATCGGATCATTTCTGGATGATGAAAAAGTCGCACTTTTTATAAAAAGTGAGATGGAAAAAGGCATCCCTGTATACAGTTCGCCCATAGATGTCTGCGACGTATACCCCCTACGATGCGCTAAAATTTCAAAACTATTCAATTTCACTCCAATTCCACTCAAAGATGTCCCGCCTTCCTTAGGTATCGTGGGTCTCACGCTCAAGCAGGAACCATAATCTATGGTGTAGGTGTCGGGGTCAGAGTCTCAATCGGTGTGACACTAGGCAATACTGTCGGTGTTGGTGAAAGAGTTGGAGAAGGAGTCGGCGTCGGAGTATTTCCAGGAGTCGGCGTCGGTGTTATCGTAAGAATGACACCAGAAGCGCTCGCATCAGGAATTGCTGGGCTCGTCGGTGCTGGCGTTGATTGTACCTGTGGAGAAGTAGCAGAAGACCCGCTCGGACCTGATGGTGTTGGCGATACCGTCGGTGCCACAGGCACCGGTGCATTCGGTGCACCGGATGCACTTTGGAAGGTGTTGGCATCGGTAATCGCAAACGCTGTCCAGGAGAAAGATATATCCAGAGGCGCGGGTTTATCGAGTATGATCATAAATCCTTGCGTCGTACGCCCGGCGATGACGTATTTCATGTTGCTTAAAAAGATCGTCGCAGTGAGCTGTTCTGCACATTCTTCTTTTGTCTTGGACGTCGCACACACGCCGTTTGCCACATACTCCTGATACTGTGCATCTGTAAGTCGGGGCATGAGTGTCGTGGCATTGACTACAGGCTCGCTCGTATATTCATGTTCAAAGCGGACATCGACAAATCTATCGCCTTTCTTTATCTGTGCATACCCTGCGGTATCTTTATTAAACTCGACTTTCCCGACAAACGTCGTCTTGCCGCGGAATATGACAGACGAAATAAATTCAACGACATTATCAAATTTCACGAGTCCTGAAAAGTGGACATTGCTTTCAAATATCGCCCCACCGACAAACCGCACGATATCCTGAAATGTCACGGCTTTGACAAACGAGATGACTTTGTTTACCACGACCTCGGCTGATTTTGACAGGTTTGACACAAGCGTTGCACTGTCCGAAGCAAAGTCTGCGCTTCCCGACGCGAGAATCGATAATCCGGCGCTTTGGGAAGCGGAAAGAGTCAGCATCGCACTTGCACTTGAAAGAGTCGAAACTGCTTCCCCGCCAAGCACCGATACCTCCGGTTGAGACAAAAGCGCGGTATCGCCTTCATCACCCAGATAATAGCCTACATTGACTGAAACGAGAATCTTCCCGACGTCAGGACTCGTGTAATTTTCCATAGCTGTACCTAATATTTTCCCTGGAAGGAGCGCTCTCATGCCCACACCGGGGGTATCAGAACTCGTGATCGGATCGCCGATCCGGATCTGGCCGTTTTTAGCACTCACTTTGACAGGCACTCGCCCTGTCACTGCGATAGGCACAGTATTATATGCACTCTGACCCAGGACAAGACCAGGAGATTCCGCGTACACACCCAACAGCTTCCGGTCATAGGCTATCTTTGCTTTGTCACCAGCTCCGGGTACTGCCCCAATCGATACGATATCCCCAGCCGAGACATCATCTGACTCATCAAACACATACTGTTCCGCAATGTCTGCGCCAAACACAGGATCCGGTGGCGGCGGCGGGACGAATGCTGGCGTATCTCCGGTCAGAGCTGCGACCTGTGAAGCTCCCGATGTACCGGCAGTCACCCGAGGGTCATCCTGCACATAGGCAAACAGATCGACAAATGCGGTCCAAAGTGTCCCGGTCGCTTGTATGGATCTGCCAAAATTCATGACCGGACGGATTGGAGCGGTCGGAATGTTGTTAGTAATTCCCGACCCACATTCAATCATCTGTATGCCGTTTGACGCATTGTCATCGTAGAAAAAGTGCGCGTCGTTGGTGGCACGTACTTCGATACGGAAAAGCGCATAATTACTCGTCTGATTTGATACTGTAGAACCGCTGCAGGCAACGGTGCTATTAGCCCCACTTAGTCTTGCCCATCCAATCCATTGGGTACCGGCTGTCGCATTGGTTCCTGTCTGCGTTTGCGTTCCGTCAACGTTAGTGATAAAAACCCCACCGGTACTTGTACCGGTAAAAGTGGGCTTTCCGACCCACCCGCCGTTGGTCTGATTTTCCGCCCCAAACCACATCATGTTTGCCGTGACGGAATTGGTATAGGCAGAGGACATTTTCACTTTGTAATACATAATAAATTTATTTGCCGCCTGAAGAATCGGGATGACGGCGTTACCGACCGCATTACTGATAGCCAGATGACACCACGGGGCGGATAAATTCGTCCCATTTGTATTTGTGGAAGTCATAAGGGCTACTTGAAGTTGACCGTTGACGTTTGCGTTTGTGACCGTATCACCCTCTGTCACTGTGCAACCCATCGTCGCATTCGTCGCTGTGCCTCCTGATCCACGGACATCAAGTACCCATGCTCCTGTATCTCCAAAACGGCTTGAGGCAGTAACGTCTGCCGATGCAGCCGTACGGGGGACGACAAAATTATCCATAAAAAATGAGCCATCTATATTGATAAACCCGTTCGCCTCCCAGACACCATAATTGGCAGCAGAAAAGTACTCTCTGAAATTTGCGAGGACAGTTCCGGCGCCGTCTTCTATGGTCAGATTTGCAGCATCTGCAAGCTTTATCACTGGAGTCGTATCCTGAAAATGTATATCATAATCAAAGCCTGACCCAATTCTGATACCTGTCTCCACTGCAGTTGCGCTCCCTGAAATAGTAGCGACATTTACTCCAGCAAGAGTGGTCGCGGCATTTGTATTTGAAGATGTGAGATTTATCTGTATCGCGGCATTACTGATAGCGCTTGACCCGGCGTTTGCAAAGTCTATCTGTAATCCATCGGCGCCTGACGTAGACGTCGGCTGGCTCGCTCCGGTATTGAGTATATTGACAAGATCGACGGTTTGCGCCGTAGTCGCGGCCATGGTGACCTGAAACTGCGTGCCCGTGGTATTCTGAAAAATAATACTTCCGTCGGCTGTAGTTTCGGTAATAATGACATTACTTCCATCCACGTCGTTTGTATATGCTTGCTGCAGTGTCGTAGAACCTCCCGCACCGATACAGTCAGTCCAGGCAGCAGCTTGATAACAGCGAAATTTACCAGTGCTTGAGTTGTAATACATTGCGCCATCCGTTCCTGTTAGCGCTCCTTCAGCATCATTTTTGATATCAAGGACAAAAAGATTCGGCGTACTCCCGGCTGTGCCATTTCCTATCAGTACCTGACCTGTACCATTTGGATTGATATAGAGATTTTGATCGGTGTCCTGTGTGGTGATGGCTGCAAGCGCGCCCTCGGCGCTGACTGTTCTGTCGTTATATCCAAGGATTAAATCGCCTACAAAAATATCACCCTGAATAGCGTCGAGAATAATAAGCGCGGATGATGTGGCAGTAGATGCACGGTTCGCTGCTGAGGTATCACCAAGCGCGATACTTCTGTCTACCACCGGATATGGGTAAATGAGGTTATTTGTTTGAGTAAAGAGATTTTCACCGCTCCCTCCAAGTTGCCCTGTGCCCCCGGTTGCTCCTGAAGGGCCACTGGCGCCTGCAGCTCCGGTGGCGCCGGTGGCTCCGGTGGCGCCGGCAACACCATTGGCTCCTGTCGCTCCGGTTGAACCTGTGACACCGCCAACTCCCTGAGCGCCTGTCGCACCTGAAGCTCCGGTAACTCCCTGGACTCCGCCTGATCCTTGATTTCCCGTGGCTCCGGTTGCTCCAGTGACACCGCCAGCTCCATTTGTTCCTGTCGCTCCTGACGCACCCGTCACTCCCTGAACGCCATTTGCTCCTGTTGCTCCGGATGCTCCCGTAGGGCCCCCGACACCATTGGCGCCAGTTGCTCCCGTGGATCCGCTCGGGCCTGCAGCTCCTGCTGCTCCTGTGGCTCCAGTTTCACCAGTAGGACCTGCAGCACCAAGAACTCCGGTTGCACCAGTATTTCCAGTTGAACCAGTAGGACCTGCGCTCCCACCAGTTGCACCGGTAGGACCAGTTGGACCTGCAGTTCCGGTTTGGCCGGTTGTACCAGTTGGCCCTCCACCACCTGTGGATCCTGTTGAGCCAGTAGCACCAGATGGACCGGTGACTCCAGCACTTCCTGTAGAACCAGTTGAGCCCGTAACTCCTTGAACGCCAATTACACCTGTCCCGCCTGTGGCGCCACTTGGACCTGCAGCTCCCTGGGTTCCTGTCGCACCGGACGCACCCGTCACTCCCTGAACACCATTTGCTCCTGTTGCGCCGGATGCTCCCGTAGGGCCCCCGACACCATTGGCGCCAGTTGCTCCCGTGGATCCGCTCGGGCCTGCAGCTCCTG
>JACREM010000005.1 GCA_016218215.1 Candidatus Gottesmanbacteria bacterium
ATGTTTATAACTATACTTTTTATTTTAGGATTTCTGGGGGGGAATTTACTCAGGGTAACTTTAGGAGATGGGATAGCGATAGGGCTCTATGATGTGGCCGTGGGCGCTGTAATAATTTTTTCTATTTTTTCTGGATGGAAGAGAAGGATTTACCCTACGCTAACTTTTCCTATAGCTATCTTTTTTCTTGTATGTCTTGCATCATTGATTCTCAATAGCACACGCTTCACATTCCTACAATTAGGGTTGAGTAGTCTGTATCTAGTTCGATTGACATTATATGCACTGCTATATTTTGCCGTCGTAAAAGGAAAAACAGATGGGTATATTTGGCTATATAGACTCTGGATTTCATTAGTAGGCATTGCTGGTCTTGGTTTTGTGCAGTATTTTTTGTATCCGGACCTTCGAAATCTGTATTATCTCGGGTGGGATCCGCATTATTATAGAATCGTTTCCACAATCCTCGATCCAAATTTCTGCGGCGTTCTCTTTGCGCTCGGTGTGTTTTTATCTCTGTATCTTTATCGCTCCAAAAAACTAAAAATGTTTTTGGCTGGCGGGGGTATATTATTCTTAGCACTTCTCTTTACGTATTCCAGAGCAAGTTATCTGGCATTTTTCGTAGGACTCATAGTTTGGTTTTTTGGTCAGGAGAAAAGAATGCTTTTCGGTGGAATACTGATTGCACTGTTGGGATTTATTTTATTCCTCCCAAGACCAGGGGGAGAAGGAGTGAAGCTTGAACGGATGGCATCCGTGGTTGCGAGAGTTGGAAATATGACTGACGCGCTTAAAGTATTTCGCGCGTCACCTATCTTTGGTGTGGGGTTTAACACGTTACGATATATTAAGCTTACTGATGAAGATACAGGCATAGAATCTCATGCAGTCTCAGGGTTTGATATGAGTATATTATTTATTCTTTCAACCACAGGAGTGGTCGGGCTCATATCGTATGGGTATATACTGTTTTCATTATTAAAGATAATGAGAAATAGCGAAAAATCGTACTCAGATATGTCTCGACTTATTGCTGTATCAATCCTTATGATAGGAGTTCATGGTTTTTCCGTAAACACCTATTTCTATCCTCTGGTGCTTATCTGCCTCGCCGTACTCGTTGGGGCGTATGAGAAGAAAGAAATTCGTTAATATCTATATTATATTAAGCATATTCGCATCTTGAGCTCTAAGGATCCATATATCAGAAGTCTAATAATGGAAAAATCTACAATATTGCTTTGAAATAAAACATCAGGAAAACAACTATATGAATTGGTGCAGTAATTAAACCGGGTACATATTTTTTAACATTTCCTGCCCATACTATATGTTGTACGCCATTGGCAAACATTAGAGCGAGAAAGAATGTCTGAAGGTAGTTCCTGATTGGGAAATTTTGGAAAAGCCAGACGGCAATCCAAAAACTCTCAAAAACAATTTCATACATAAGGAATACCCAAAATGACATTTTGAATACATACCATTTTTTGTGGAAACCAGTTGAAAGCTCTTCGATAGAATGTGCGATCTGTACAAGTAAACTGATTGTAAAAAATTGTTCAAGAGAATTCATAATTTCTAAAACTTTGTTATAGAGAGAAAATCCAATGAGCGGGCGAAGGGAATCGGACCCTCTTCTTATCCTTGGGAAGGATACATACTACCGGTGTACTACGCCCGCACGAGTCATTACAGACTCGTCTATTCAATGCTCTTTAACTATAAACAAACTCAACTCTTATGGCAATACGATCGTGTCGCCAGCAAAAATGAGGTTCGGATTTGCAAGCGCGTTTGCTTTTGCAATTTCCGGCCATCTATACCCATCATTATACTGCTTCACAGCTATGTCCCAGAGAGTATCCCCTGCCGCAATTGTGTATTTTTTAGGCTCTATTGATGGTTTATCCGTTGACGTTGAAGAAGTTTCCCCAACACGAATCGGATTTGCCTTTGGTAATGCGAGTTTCTGATCCACCTCTATAAAGTCAGGATCCTGCAATGCATTTGCGATAGAAATCGTAACCCAGTTATATCCGCTGTTGTAGTATTTTTCCGCTATGGACCAGAGAGTTTCTCCCGATACGACTGTGTGCGTTGTTGGAAGAGTGGTTGACTCCTCTTTTTTTGTCGTAGACCCGCCGTCAGGATTTACTCCTGATTGTTTTCCTGTGACGTATGAGTAGATCATGACGCCTAATATGACAACTACAGCCATACCAAGAATGGTTGAAATGATAGATTCAGATGATTGAAATAGATCTCGAAAAAATTTCATGTAATACACCTCCAGTCCGGGCAGAGGATTATGAAGAATACCTGTTCTTGCTTCTTGCGGTCGCGACCGGATTTGGACCGGCGATCTTGTCCTTGACAGGGACACGTGTTAGGCCAGGCTACACCACGCGACCTCGACTGTCATAGTAGCATACTCATTTAAGCACGGTCAATCGCACCGTATTCAAGAATTAGGTAACATGATATATACTATCGTGTAATAGGATTATATAAGTATGATTGCCTCAAGACTCAATAGACTGGAAGAAAAACGGGAAAAAAAGCTTTTATATTTCGCTCTCGGCGGAATAGCGTTTATTATCCTTTTTGTTGCAATTTTTGGCTTGAAGACGCTGGTACAATTTAGCGTCCTTGTAGACCGCGCTCGAGGTGGGACACCTGTTGAAAAGACATCCACTGTCATCCTCCCTCCGGCTCTAGATGAACTTCCGGTCGCAACCTATAGCGGCACATTGGCACTCACCGGAAAAGCGGAACCAAAACTGTCACTTACATTATTTATAAACGATTTTGAAGCAAAAAATATTACAGTTCCGGATTCAGGATTATTTTCTATTGAAAACGTCACTGTGAAGGAAGGAACAAATACTTTTAGAGCGCAATTAAAGGACACAAAAGGAAATAAAAGCGAGCTTTCTAATGAAGTAGTGACTCTCATAAAAAAGACGGCACCGATACTTGAACTCTCTAGTCCCGAAGACAATAAGACCATCACCGGTGAACCAAATACCGTGACTGTAACTGGAAAAACTGAGGATAATGCGAGAATCACAGTAAATGGTCGCTGGGTTACCATGGGTACAAATAACTCATTTACCTATGCATATTCGCTCTCAGAAGGAGATACGACACTTGAGATAGTAGCAACTGATCAGGCAGGGAATCAAAAAACTGTGAAACGAAAAGTTTCCTATCATAAATAATTCATGGCAAAGTTAGACTTCAAAGAATCCATACGTTCGATCATCCAATTTATTGCTATAGCTGAAAAGTTGAAAACAGAACTCCGGCATTCCTGGACGAGTAATCCCGAGAGACAAGAAAGTGTCGCGGAACATACGTGGATGATGTGCTTGCTTGCTATAACAATATTTGATCGAATTAAAACACCTCTGAATCAACTGAAGTGCCTGAAAATGATAATCATTCACGACCTGGGAGAGGCAGTGATTGGGGATATCCCTGCGTTTGAAAAATCTGAGAGGCAAGTAAGTAAACAAGAAAATGAAGCCCTCGCCATGCGGCAGATAACGGAAGTTTTGGACGATCATTTAGTGGGTCAGGAAATAGTTGCATTGTGGGAAGAGTTTGAAAAAGGGGAAACAAATGAAGCAAAATTCGCAAATGCAATGGATAAGGTCGAAGTGCTTTTACAGCATAATGTCGCAGATATAAAAACATGGGGAGATGGTGATTTTGCTCTCAATCCATACTACAGGAATGAATTGTTTGATTTTGATCGCTTTTTGAGATCATTTAAAGATGTAGTTGATACGGATACGATGCTAAAAATCGAGTCAGGAAATTTACTGCATCGAGTAAGCGAGAAGCATAAGAAAATTTGGATGACGAAAAAAGATAATAAATAATGTGCTTTGCTTTTACCAGGATGTGATTGGCGGAGTAGTTATTAAT
>JACREM010000045.1 GCA_016218215.1 Candidatus Gottesmanbacteria bacterium
ATGAAAATAGTGATCACCGGCGGGGCGGGATTTATTGGAACCAATACCTGTAAGTATTACCTTGATCGAGGAGATGAGGTGGTATTGTTTGATAACTTATCTCGTAGCGGCAGTCGAAAAAATCTAGTATGGCTTAAAGAACAACAGGGAAAACTTTTGGTTCTTGAAGGAGATGTAAGAAATGAAAAAGATATATCCGAATTGCAAAAACACCTGTATAATGCAGCAGCAGTTATTCATCTTGCGGGGCAGGTTGCCGTTACTACATCTGTTGTAGATCCTCGGACTGATTTTGATATCAATGCGCTCGGGACGTTTAATGTGTTAGAAGCAATGCGTCAGGTTAGCTCTAATGCTCTGTTTATTTATTCTTCGACAAATAAGGTTTACGGGGGAATGGAAGACGTTGGGGTGGATGAAGGAGCGACGAGGTATGAGTACAAAAATCTGCCTTTCGGCGTAAGTGAACAACAGCCTCTTGATTTTCATTCTCCATATGGATGTTCAAAGGGTACCGCAGATCAGTATGTGCATGATTATCATAGAATATATGGTCTTAACACGGTGGTATTTCGTCAGTCTTGTATTTATGGTTCGCATCAGTTTGGCGTTGAGGATCAGGGCTGGGTAGCCTGGTTTATCATTGCAAAAACTTTGAATAAGCCACTTTCTATCTATGGAAATGGGAAACAGGTTCGGGATCTGCTGCATGTTGATGATCTTATACGCGCATATGATAGTGCCTTAATTCATAAGGCTAAAACAGTGGGAAATGTATATAACATAGGTGGCGGAAAAGACAACACGCTTTCTGTATGGCTCGAGTTTTGTCCTCTATTAGAGAAATTGTTTCAACGAAAGATCGATGTGACGTTTGCCGATTGGCGCCCGGGGGATCAGCCGATTTTTGTTGCAGACATACGCAAAGCCAAAAGGGAATTTAGCTGGGAGCCAAAAATTTCAGTGCAAAGTGGAGTTGAAAATCTTTTTCATTGGGTACAGAAGAATTCAGATTTGTTTTCCTCATAATCACCATGGATATTCTCATACTGAACTGGAAAGATGTGCGTAATCCCGATGTAGGTGGCGCGGAAATTATACTTTTTGAGTTCGCAAAGCGGATGATTGCAGAGCACCATCGCGTGACGTGGTTTACAAGATCGTTTTCCGGATGCAAAAGATACGAAAATATTGATGGAATTAGTGTCGTTCGCATGGGAGGAAAATTATCAGTATATGTTCAAGCATTTCTGTATTATAAATCTTTAAAAAAGAAGCCTGACAAAGTGCTCGATTGTATTAATACCATTTGTTGGCAGACGCCTCTGTATGTTCCGAAAGATAAACGCGTAGCCTATGTGAATCAACTTGCAGAGGTAGTGTTGCTCTACGAGCTTCCGCCTCCATTGTCGCATATAGCATACGTCCTCGAACCGCTTCAATACCAAACATATAAAAATACTGATTTTATCTGTTACTCGAAGAGTGTAAAAGAAGATATAGTCCGATTCGGTATGCAGGAAAGTCACGTTTCTTTATTTCCCATGGGGCTTGATCACGCGCGATATACGCAAGGATGGAAATCCAAACAACCATTGTTTGTTTTTGCAGCGAGACTTGTAAAAATGAAAAGAGCAGATGTTTGTATTCGTGCAATGAAACATGTTACCAGCGTATATCCCTCTGCAAAGCTCGCTGTGGTGGGCTACGGTCCCCAGGAATATCAGCTGAGTCAGCTCATATTGTCTTTGGGTTTGTTGGATAATGTACGTATCATAAATAAAAATAATCTTTATTTTCAAAAAGACGCGGGTGATATGAAAACAAAGATGTTCCAAGAAGCTTGGGCATTGCTTCTTCCTTCAGTAAAAGAAGGGTGGGGTATGGTGGTGACAGAGGCTGCAAGCTGTGGTACACCCTCGATTGTGAGTAACGTGTCCGGTCTCAAAGATTCTGTATTAAGGAATAAAACAGGGATTATACTTTCAAAGTATCCGGATGAAAAAGAACTTGGAGATGCAATGATAGGGTTGATCCGTAATGCAAAAAAGAGGAAACAGATGGGTATTTTAGCCAAAAAATGGAGTAATGGATTTACCTGGGAAAAAAGTTACAATAAGTTTTTATCACTTTTACGAGGGTAAATATTTACAATTGTATGAGTAAAGCAATCGAGAGTAAAACACCGCCTATCACAATAATTATTGTATCGTTTAATAATATTCGTACGATTCAAAAATGTGTCGATACCATTTCAACTCAAGATTATCCAAAAGAAAAAATCGAGCTTTTAAATATAGATGGAGGGTCTACTGATCAAACCGTTCATATATTGAAAAAATATGGTTTCCGGTTGATTCAAAGTCATATATCAAATAACGCCGAGGCACAAAGGGCTATTGGGCTAAAAAATGCAAAAAACAACTTGATCGTCTCTATAGATGCAGATAACTATCTTCCTCATGATCATTGGCTTCAGCAGATGGTCCAGCCCTTTATTGATGATCCAGATGTTGTTCATTCTGGTACGCTTCACTTTCATTATGATAAAAAAGATACTATCTACAATCGATACTGTGCGCTATTTGGAGTGTTAGATCCAGTAGTGTTTTATATAGGTAGACCTGATCGAAATGCGTATTATGATCGTATTCCAAAATATGGTCGTATTGTAAAAGAAACATCGAATTATTTTATATTGAAATTCACAAAAGAAACACTCACGACCGTTGGATGTAATGGCATAGCATATAGAAAGGATGTATTACTTAAATATGCCAATAGCAGTGAAAGGGATTTTCTACATATAGATGTATTTGCTGATCTTATAGATCATGGATTTAATATATTTGCAGTAGTAAAAACAGATGTTGCTCATGATACGGCAGTTAGTATTCCCCAGCTAATAAAAAAAAGAATTGCGTTTTTGAACAAATATTTTTTGAAATCAAATGTCCAATCTCCACAACGAAGATATTTTATATATAATCCAAGAAGTCTACGTGATCGTGTGAATTTATTTTTGTTTGTATTATATACAATCACATTGATAAAACCTTTATTTGATAGTATAAAAGTATATGTTCGAAAACATGATCCTGCAAGCTTTTTACATCCATTGATGTGTTGGGTATTTTTGTATTCGTATGCAAAGGCAAGCGTAGATAATTTATTAAATCGTAAATAATATGGAGAATAAGAAAAAATATCTGGTTACCGGTGGGACTGGTTTTTTTGGTAAAAATTTACTTGCAAGATTACAAAGAGATAGATGTATCGTTCATGTTCTTGAAGCCGACCTAATGAATGAACATGATCTTAGATTTGAGGTGGGAAAATTTCAACCTGATATTGTGTATCATCTTGGTGCTTATGTAAATCTTGATAGAACATATGAAGTTGCCAAGACGTGTATAGATGTAAATATTCGGGGAACATTAAATTTATTAGATTCACTTGTGGATACAAAATTTGATAGATTTATATATTCAAGTACAGAAGAGGTTTACGGAGATGGAGAATTACCTTTTAAAGAGTCTCAATTGCTTTACCCTCCTTCGTTTTATGCAGTAAGCAAAGTAGCGACAGAACAACTTATTTCTATATATTCTCAGATGGTGGGATTTAAAAGTATCATCTTTCGAGTTGGAACAGCATATGGAAATTTTCTACCCAAGTTTCGATTGATACCACAGATCGTGATAAAAGCTATTAAGAATAAAGATATTTTACTAAATTCAGGATTGAAAAAAAGAGATTATATTTTTATAGAAGACGTTGTTGATGCATTTATTTTGGCATCAGATGTCAACATCAAAAAACAAAAAAGTATATGCAATTTAGGTGGAGGACAATCGTATACACTACGATATCTCGTGGAGTGTGTGTTGAGAGAGACTAAAAGTTTATCTAAAGTCATATATGGTGCGTATCCAGATAGGGTACTTGAGGCTGATGAGTGGTTGTTAGATAATACTGAAGCCAAGAAGCAATTTGGGTGGTTACCCAAAACTACATTCGAAAGTGGAATAGCAAAAACAATCGCATTTTATATACATGAAGATGTATAACAATATTGTAGAAAAACACTACATATGATAAAGCTTATAAAATCTACCTTTTACAAAGAAATAGAAACAAAAAATAAACTCGTTTCATTTATAAAACGTGCAAAACAGCTCAGTTTCGGACCTGAGTGTGAGATGTTTGAAAAGCGGTTTGCTATGTGGCAGGGCAGAGAGCATAGCGTGATGCTCAACAGCGGAAGCAGTGCGAATCTTGCCATAATTCAGGCACTTTTAAATCTTGGTCGGATCAAACGTGGAGATAAAGTGGCGTTTTCAGCACTCACCTGGTCCACAAATGTCATGCCTCTTCTTGAACTAGGTCTTGAGCCGGTACCCGTAGATGTCGAACTTGATACGCTCAATGTCTCAAGCCAAACATTTCTTGAAGTTTTAAAAAAAACCTCTGTATCAATGCTGATGATCACTAATCTACTCGGGTTTTGCGATGACATCGACGCAGTCGCATCAATATGCAGAAAAAATAATATACTTTTTACAGAAGACAACTGCGAATCTCTCGGAACGGTGTACAAAGGGACGAAATTGGGCAATTGGGGCTTAGCCTCAACATTTTCATTTTATGTCGGACATCATATTTCGACGATAGAAGGTGGTGCGGTGGCGACAGACGATGAGGAGCTCGCGACGATGCTGCGTTTGGTTCGCGCTCACGGATGGGACAGAAATTTAAGCTTCACAAAACAGACGGAGATGCGCAATAAATTTAAGGTAAATTCGACTTTTTATTCTCGTTATACATTTTATGACCTCGGGTATAACCTCAGACCCACAGAGATCAACGGATTTATCGGAAATACGCAGATACCCTATTTCGATGAAATCGTAGCAAAGAGAGAGAAAAACTTTTTAAGATTAGCCCAGGTTATTTACAAAAATTCGAAGCGCTATTTTCCGCTTCACTATTCGCATATGGATCTTGTTTCGAATTTTGCGATCCCTCTTGTCTGCCGCACCCAGAAAATTCGCGATGAATTAGTGGAAAGGTGTTCCAAAATTATAGAAATACGACCCATCGTCGGAGGGGACATGACGATGCAGCCATTTTTTGCCCGGTATTCAAAAAATACTTTTTCAAAACAAATTTCAAATGCAGGCCTCATACACACACAGGGTTTATACTTTGGAAATAATCCCGAACTTACAGACAAAGAATTGAGACAGATAGAACATATTTTCAGTTAAAAATGTATGGAGAGTAATTTTTGGAAAAACAAAAAAGTATTGGTGACAGGCGGGACAGGGTTTATCGGTAGTCATGTGGTGGAAAAATTGGTGGATCGTGGCGCGGTGGTGACGGTGCTCGATAATCTACAAAACGGCAAAGTCAAAAATATTGAGTATCTGGATGGAAAGGTGAAATTTATCCACGGTGATTGTACGAATCTCGAAGATGCAAAGCGTGCATGTCTCGGTCAGGAAGTTGTTATGAATCTTGCGGCTCGCGTGGGTGGCATAGAGTATAACCGCATGCATCAGGCGACTATGCTTCGTGATAATCTCAATATTGTAACCACCATGATGGAAGCAGCTAGGCTTGAAGGTGTCGAGCGTTTTCTGGTTGTTTCTTCCGCATGTGTATATCCGCGGGATTGTAAAGTGCCTACCCCGGAAAGCGAAGGATTTCTCTCAGAACCGGAACCTACAAATGGAGGATATGGATGGGCTAAGCGTATGGCAGAGTCTTTGGGCAAATATTATGCGGAAGAATTTGGAATGAAAGTTGCAATTGTACGACCGTACAACTGCTATGGACCCCGTGACCATTTTGATCCGAAGACTTCGCATGTAATTCCTGCACTCATAAAGCGGGTGTTTGACGGCGAAAATCCGGTGGTGGTATGGGGAAGTGGAAAGCAAACCAGAGCCTTTCTCTACGTAGAAGATCTGGCAGAGGGAATGATAGAAGCAATTGAAAAATACCCAGTTCCTGACCCAATGAATCTTGGTACAGATGAAGAAGTCTCGATAAAAGATCTTATTGGTATGATTATTTCTCTTTCAGGGAAAAATACAAAGATTCAGTTCGATACGACAAAACCTGATGGAAGTCTGAGACGCAATAGCGATAATACTAAAGCGAAAGAAAAAACTAGATTTTATGCAAAAACTAAGCTTTTGGACGGTTTACAAAAATCGATAGAATGGTATAAGAATGAATATATCAAAACTTCTAAAAAATAATTCAATAGTTATTGTCACCCATGAGTATACGACTGGCCCGCCGCATTCTTTGGAGAAATATTGCAGTGGGAAAGTGTCGAAATTATTGTTCATATCACATCCGTTCATATTTGCTCCGGATACCAGGTCATATTTTAATTTGTATGATTTTAAGGGAAAAGTTCAGGATTCTGTCCATTTTATAAAATTTATACAGAATCAATTTATTAGCGTAATGAAGGATATAGTCCTGACAGTGTATTGGGTTGTATGCGCTGGACAGTTTGACCAATATATAGGAGTAGACGGTATGAATGCATTCACTGGTCTTTTCCTCAAACGGCTGGGCATTGTAAAGCGGGTAATTTTTTACACCATCGATTATGTCCCAAATAGATTTAATAATGCATTTGTAGATTCGATTTATCTTTGGATAGACAAAAAAGCGGTCGAGGGGAGTGATGTAGTCTGGAATCTTTCAGATACGATGAAGACAATGAGAGCAGAACAAGGCTTGTCCCATTCGTATGATGCTAAACAAATTCTTGTCCCCGTGGGAACTGATGTAGATATCCCTGAAGTTAAAGAGAGCGAACGTAAAAGATTTCATGTAGCTCACATGGGTCATCTCACTAAAAAACAAGGTGTTCAGCTTGTCATAGAAGCTATTCCTGAGGTACTCACAAAAGTACCAGAGTTTCACTTCGATATTTTTGGTGCAGGCGAATATGAAAAAACACTAAAAGAATTATCTGCTCGATTAAACGTAGATTCATTTGTAACGTTTCATGGATATATAGAAGATCATCACAGCCTTGAGATTAAACTATCGACATGCAGCCTTGGCATCGCTCCCTACGTTGACACGCAAGATAATTTTATCCGTCATACGGATCCAGGAAAGGTAAAAGCGTATCTTGCTGCTGGACTTCCGATCGTAATTACAAAAGTTCCTGATGTGTGGAAAGATATTGAAAAGAATAAGTGTGGAAAGGCGTGTGAAGCCAATCCTTCTTCTGTCGCAAAAACGATCATTTTTCTTTTAACTGACGAATTATTGCTGGGGTTGTATAGGAAAAATGCAGTGGTTTACGCGAGAAAATTTTCCTGGAAACGAGTATTTACCCGAGCGTTTCAAGCATCAAATAAAATATTTTCATTTGGGACTCAGGGAATGACGTAATTCATGAAACGATTATTAAAATACATCACAAGGAGAAAGGTGTTTTTTCATTGTCTCCTTCTTTGTTTCGTCTCAATTTTGGCATGGGGGCTCACGACGCAGTTCTGGTTTTTTATGGGATATGAGTCATCTTGGCTTATGGGAGTTCCTCACACGGTGCAAGGATTATTTCGATCCCATGCATATATTTATTATTTCAATTACCTTCTTTTTGGTTGGAACCCTGCAGGATGGTACGCGGTTGCTATATTTCTTCACACAATAGCTTCACTGTTGTCCTTTTTTGTTTTATTGTCTCTTACAAACACATTTGCCATAGCTTCAATAGGATCATTACTATTTGTCGCGAGTATTACATACCACGATGTTGTAACGTGGGGGAGTTTTAATTCTTACTATGCGCTCATGATGATTTGTGTTTTTTCTTCATTAATCGCATACCGTATGTATTGTCTGAGAAAGAGAGTTTTCAACTTTATTCTTTCACTCTTTTTTGCATTTCTTGCTTTTTACAATAGAGAATCAGGGATAATGCTTGTTGGAATTATTTTATTATATGATTTTTTGTTTCATTTTAAAAAAGAGAAAAAATATTTCATCTCGCTTCTGTTCCGTTTCGCTCTCTACATTGGGGTGGTACTTTTATATCTAGTCATCAGAAATGCTTTCGGTGACGTGGTCGGTGATTATGCTGATGATTCGGTACAACTTCGACTTCGCTTACAAAACGACCATCAATATTTTCTACTCGCTTGGAGAACCGTCTTGGCTTTCGGAAGATATTATGCCAGCCTCTGGTTGCCCTACGAAGTGCTCAATGCCTTTCGGGAAAAATTTGTAGTTCTATTAGGTCATGGAGATACAATTCGATTTTATTTTTTTTCTGTCATAGGGTGGTTTAATGTGCTCCTTGTTTCTCTCATTACTTTTTTCAGGAGTAAATCAACTTTTAGGAAATTGTACTTTTTTTCTCTTACTTGGACGGTTTTATGGATTTTCATGACATCTTTTGCGATTCCATCTACAGACTCTGTACTTCGACAGGAATATTTTTGGAACACCAGGAGGTACGAGTATTATTCTTTTTTTGGCGTATGTCTTTATGTTGCAATGATTTTATTCGAATTCAATCAGTACTTGATGCAGGTATTTAGGAACAAAAAATTTGTTAATGCAGTAGTGCCAATGATCGTGGCGGGATTTGTGGCAATAAATATTTTATGGTTATGGAAAATTGAGTTTGGACTCCTGACGACTGTGCACAAAAGAACAAAACAGTTTTATCAGTCTTTTAAAAGACAATTTCCCACTCTTCCAGATGAAGTTCTCGTGTATCAATTCCCTCACGCAAATGGACTAAATGATCTACTCGGTGAGTGGTCGGTGGTGCGAAATCAAGAGTATCCAAATTTAAAAAACAGAATTTATACGACCGAGAGTCAGTTTGCCAGAGTTCTTGAAAAGGTTTCTAACAAATCGAATCGATTATCTGATGTAATTTTTTTGGATTACAGCATTGAAAAGGGATTACAAGATAAAACAAAAGAGGCGTTGGGTATTTTGCATAATGCAAAGGAATTACGCTTGTCTAACGATGCAGTGTCAGTTTTGCCCGAAAAAACGTATCCTGTTGAAATCCCCTATCGTCTTGATGTGACTATTTCAGCTAATTCTACTGCAAATCAGTATGAAGTTTTTGGAAGTGCCAATGTGCATTATGTTGAAAAAAGAGCAGAATACATAAAAAATTCGCGTATGGAAGTGTCAGCAACTGCTTCTCAGCGGCCTGGGGAACCATTTTTTCATTTCATGCCTCAAAATCTCATAGATGGGAATTTTGGTGTTCGATCAGGATGGATGGCAGATTCTATTCCAGCTGTTATTACTATTCGCTTGGAAAAGCCTGAGAATATTCGGGGTTTGTTTTTTTCATCTGAGAAGGGTCCGAGGATTCCAAGCTCGTATCATATCGATTACTCGATGGATGGATCTACATGGGAAAAAGTGTTAGATCGAAAAAATAATACAGATTCTGAAAGAATTGATTATTTTGACAAACCGGTATTGTCTTCATTTGTACGATTGACCGTTGACTCTACGACCACAGGTGCGTTTTTGTACTTAGATGAGGTTGAAGTTATTCCCGAGTCAGGATATGAAATAGCTAAAAATTATCAAAATCCAAAAGAGTTAGTTGCGAATGCTTTAAAAACTCCCAATGCGATGTATGCATTTATTAAGATTCGATGGAATACGGATAAGACGTATGTAGAAACACCATTACAGGAATTTGTTGTTCCAATCCGTGCAGACGGGTTGCCTGAGAAATACTCGTTTCGTATCCCTGAAATGGAGCAATTTAGTAGAAATGGAGACTTTTTTAAAAAAAATATAACAAATATTGCTATTGAGCCTCTAGGACCATATAATATACAAATTCTATCAAAGTCGTTGAAACCATTTTATGAAATTGCAGATACCAGATAAACGGAATTTATTACCACTTAATTTTGAGTATATAGATCGAACTATCGATCAGTATTACCGTCCTATTCAGGGGTATTTTATGAGAAAGCGATTGTCTCTTGCTTTAGATTTACTTTCTTCTTCTCCAAATAAAAAAGTTGAACGATTGCTCGATGTAGGCTACGGCGGGGGAACATTTATGCCGTCTTTAGCGAAGATTTCAAAGAAAATTTATGGAATAGATCTGCATTCTAAAATGAATATTGTGAAGAAGATACTCTCAAAAGAGCGTATCCAGGCAACTCTTTCAAAGGATTCTATATTTAAGACAAAATTTCGTGCAGGGATTTTTGACAAAATTGTTTGCGTATCTGTCATGGAGCACTTTCGAGACAAAGAGCTTGACCAAGCATGTAAGGAATTTAACAGACTTCTCGTGCCGGGAGGTTTTGTCGTAATCGGATTTCCGACTAAAAATATAGTTTCAAATTTTATTATTGAATACATATTAAAGTTTAAACCGGACGATATACATCCGTCAGGTCACAAGGAAATACTCGCGGCTCTTGGAAAATATTTTGATACTATGACCGTAGTTTCTTATCCTGCTTTTCTGCCCCATAGCCTCGGGCTATATGTTGTAGTAAAAGCGTATAAGAAAAAATAACCTTCACATATGAAAAAATTCAGCATCATCATTCCTACTCGAAATGAAGGGGAAGGAATCGAGAGAATCATACGATCCGTTATGCGATATTCTGATGATATTATCGTAGTTGACGGTCATTCCAAGGATAAAACCAAAGAGATAGCACATAAATTAGGTGCTAAATTTTATCTTGATCACGGACTGGGCAAGGGAGATGCGATGAAAGTTGGGATGCAAAAAGCGAAATATGATATTTTGATTTATTTTGATGCAGATGGGTCACACGATGAAAAGGATATATCAAAGATAGCCTCGCTCCTTCTTTCAAAGAAAGCTGATTTTGTAATGGGAAGTAGACGTACTGGAGGCAGCTTTGACGTTTCCATGTCGTTTCAGGGCATTATACGGTCTGCGGGGTGTGATTTGCTCGTGATGCTCATAAATCATAAATTTCAAACAAAATTAACAGATGTGTTATATAGTTTTCGAGGCACAAGGAAGGATATTTTTCGATCGCTTCAATTAAAAGATAATGGGTTTGGTATAGAACAGGAGATGGTGGTTTCTTGTCTCAAAAAAGGCTTTCTTGTATCTGAAATACCCAGCAGGGAAAAAGCTAGAGGATGGGGAGAATCGAAACTGAGCACGATATCTGGGGTTAAGTTTTTGTGGAATATTCTTCTAGAATATATAAAGTAGAGTAAGAGTATGTACTATAAAGTAGAGTACGCTTTTACTATTCGATCGATTCCTTCTTTGTAGTCTATAGACGCTGTCCAGCAAAGTTTTTGAATTTTTGAAGTATCTGCTTCAAAGTTATTTATTCCAACAATTGTGTGAAAGCGAGGCGGATCGATTTCTACAACCTTAGATTTATTTCCCGTTATTTTTAAGAGATAGTCGATTATGGACCGAAATAATACCGGTTTTCCATATCCTACGAGATATGTTTCATGTAGATTTTTCTGTTCCAGGAATCGAAGCGCACGAACTACATCATCTACATGTATATAGTCGCGAATAAAATTTCCGCCTTTGTATATATGAATTTCCTCTCCCTTGACTGCCTGCATGATGAGATAGTTGAGTCCGCCCTTTTTCTTATTGTTGTACTCTTCTTTTTCACCATACACATTTGTGAGTCTCGTGATAATGTAAGGAATATCATAAAGTTTATTGTAAAGAGAGATGACCGACTCGGTACAAAGTTTGGTAGCTGGATAGAGTGCAAGTGGGTTAGTTTTGCTTTCTTCGTTTATTGGTGTTTTTGTCTTATCGTACTCATTACCGTACACAAAGAAAGTTGACGGATAAATAATGAGTGGTTTTATCGGAAGATCCTTACAGATTTCAAGAAGTCTAATTGTGCCATGTATGTTTGTTTCTACGTCTATATACGGATCTGAGAGTACATTATAGTTATCGACGGTGCTTGCAAAATGATAGATAACATTAATTCCTTCTAGGTCTTTTTTCTCAAGATTGTTTAATGATTTTTTAATGCTGGTTACATTTTTATTTGTAATACGATCTTTGTGTTTGTCGGATCTGGTGAGCACAGTTACTTTATCAGAAAGAGAATTTACTAAGGTTGAGCCTATAAGTCCGTATCCACCGGTGACAAGATATGATTTATTTGACATATGAATTTATTATACCAAAGTATGCGATTTTCAGTCTTTCGGGTTAGCTATAGGTATATATGATATGAATATGCTAAAATTTCTTCATAAAGTCTCTATGAAAAAAGATAAAAAAGAACTATTGCGGGATAAGATTTTTTTAAATCTTCAGAAGTATTTTGAGATACAGCAGTCTGAAAGTGTTTTTATTCCCGGAAAATCTACCGTACAGTACGCAGGAGCAGTGTATGATCACAAGGAGCTTCAGGCTATGACAGAGGTAATGCTCAAAGGATGGTTTGGACTAGGAGAGCAAGGTGAGCTACTGGAAAAAGAATTAGCAGAATATTTGGGTTCAAAGAAGGCATTTTTGGTAAATTCTGGATCTTCTGCGGATTTGGTTGCTGTATCTGCTCTTATGTCTTATCAATTTCCAGAGCACCTGAACCCGGGCGATGAGGTGATTACTCCGGCATGTACATTCCCGACAGTCGTGTCAGCTATTGTCCACTGTGGACTTGTTCCGGTATTTATTGACGTGGATCTCGAGACGCTTAATCCTATACCTGAAGACATAGAGAAAGCAATCACAAAGAAAACAAAGCTCATCCTTCTGGTGCATACGCTTGGTAACCCAAACGATATGGATCCGATTATGAAAATTGCCAAAGACCATAATTTGTATGTTATCGAAGATAACTGTGATGCATTGGGGTCTACATATAAGGGAAAAAAGACTGGGACATTTGGAATCCTGTCAGCAGAGTCATTTTACCCGGCACATCATATGACAACGGCTGGCGAGGGGGGTGCAGTATTTTTAAATGATATGCGATTTTTACGCATCGTGCAGTCGCTTCGGGAATGGGGGAGAGCCTGCTGGTGTGGAGCATCCGGTGGAGATGTAAATGGCGTTTGTGGAGTGAGATTTAATTACAAAATAGATGGAATCCCGTACGATCATAAATATATCTGGTCGAATTTGGGTTATAATTTGAAGCCAATAGAAATTCAGGCTGCCATGGGACGAGTTCAGCTCACGAAAGTAGAAAGATTTATAGAAAAACGAAAATATAATTTTCAAAAACTTCAATCCTTTTTTAAAAAATATGAAAAGTATTTTGTTTTACCGAAGGCTATGCCCGCAAGTGATCCATCTTGGTTTGCATACCCGATCACCATACGTGATGATGCTCCTTTTGATAGATTTACCTTCACTCAGTACCTAGAGGAAGCGAAAATTCAGACGAGACCACTTTTTGCTGGAAATATTACACGACAACCAATTTTAAAACATGTTTCATATATCGTAAAAGGATCACTGGTAAATTCAGATAGAATTTTTCTTCGTACGTTTTTCATAGGTGTATATCCTGGTCTAACGGATTCTCACATAGAGTATATGACTTCAACTGTTGAAAAATTTCTCAAAAAGTATGTCTAATCCACTGGTAACTATTGTCCTAGTGAATTGGAATGGCATACAGTATCTCCCAGATTGTCTGAATTCACTTGGTAAAATTCGGTATAGGAATACAGAAATACTTTTTGTAGACAATGCATCGACTGACAATTCAGTCTCGTATGTGAAGAAAAATTTTCCAAAGATACGCGTCATACAAAATAAAGTTAACCTTGGATTTGCTGAAGGACATGAGGAAGCATTGAAGCAAGCAAAAGGAGACTCCATTCTTTTGTTAAGTACCGATACTATCGTAGAGCCAAATGTGCTTGATGTGATGGTAAAAAGTTTATACGAGAAAAAAGATATAGGCGCTGTTCAGCCTAAGCTACTGATATCAGGAGAGAATAATAAAATTGATTCGATAGGTATGTTTTTTATGACTAGTGGGTGGCTGTATCATTTTGGTCGAGCCAAAGATGCAGCTCTGCCTAGATATAATGTACCCATGGAAATATTTTCAGCGAAAGGTGCATGCATGCTCTTTAAAAGAAAAGTGCTTGACTGCACGGGTTTATTTGATAAGGATTATTTCGCCTATTTTGAAGAAACAGATCTGTGTCACAGGATATGGCTCTCTGGATACAGGATTATCTATACTCCTCATACATCTGTCATTCATAAAGGTGGAGGTTCATCAGGTCAGATGATGCGGTCATATATATATTTTCACTCATATAAAAATAGGATTTGTACATATATAAAAAATTTATCCATGCGATATTTACCTGAGGTTTTGATTAAGACGTTAGTTTCGTATGTAGTCGTCGTCTTCATGTATGTTATTACCGGAAGTTTTTCAAATGCGGCTGCAGTTATGCGATCTGTGTATTGGAATATAGTGAATTTGCCAAAAACGCTTGAGAAAAGAAAGTATATCCAAACTGAAATACGTCGTGTAGTTGATGATGATTTTTTGCCTAGAATTACTCGAAAGGTCAGGCTATCCTATTATTATTATCTTTTTTTTGATTTAGCGCGATACGTGGATTAGAAGAATATTTGAAATTAAATCGATTGTTGATTGAATATTTTATTGATCTCATCAGCATTTCGCGTTGAAAACTCTAACACTGTTTCAAAGATTTTTTTATCATCTGCGTCAAGTTTTGAAGCTACGGAACGGAGTATTTTTTGATGTTCTTGTGACGCCCCTATGAGACGATCATAAAACTCTTGACTCGGTTTTGTTCCGGTATCTTTGAATAAGAAGGTGATAGCTGTGTATTGGTTTTCGCCCTTGAGTGCTATTTCTTTGGCAAGCTGGATATTGCCCTTGTCTACTAGTAAAGCAGACATTGCAATTTGCTTATCTGCAAGAAGAAGATAGTATTCAGCTTTTCGTATTGGATCCTGCATGAGGGAAAGCATGATTTTATCTCGAAGCAATTTCAGTTTATACAGTGGATGATCAGGAAGCATTCCAGGGTATGCAAGTTTGTATGTGGTGGAGGATGTAGATGCAGGCGTTGTTGCGCTCATGATTTCTGCATGAACTTTAAGTGGCGTCAATGCAAAAATAAAGAATACTAGTAAAATAGTGATAAGATAAACATTTTTCATAAAGTTATTAGAGTATAGAATTATTGAAAGTATTTATCAACACAACAACAATAAGAGAAATATTTATTTTTTAGGTCTGTCATTAAAAATCATCGGATAAATTTATTTGTAGTTATATTCCTTCCTGAGTTTCCCAATTAGTGCGGTTTTGTATTGATAACCAATTCCATCGTGTTGCCCGAAATTTCATCTTTTAGGGTAGTGGTCCAAATATCCTTCAATTCATCCACCACTTTCTGAATCGAGTTATGTTTTTCTTGCTCGATAACCTTAGCCAAGCATAAAGCCATAAATACGATGAGGAGATGAGATTCGATAGCTGTTTTCCGGCGGTGATAAATAGGTCTGGCCTGCAAATCGGATTTGGCGATGCGGAAAGATTGTTCCACATGCCATAAATCTTTGCAGCGATTTACTAGCAAAGCTGGTCCGGAATGTCCGCGACGTTGGTTTTGTAACCCTTGATACCTTCCAGCAAGCGGTACTTTTCAATAGTTTCCCGATTTAGGGAGAGAGTGTTGTTTCTAGGAGAAGTGATAAAGCTGGAGCGTTTCAGAATTTTGGTCGGATGCGAGATTAGATATTCGGCTTTCTGTACTTGCCGTTCATTGTCTGACTTGTCTTTTTTGGCTCGTCGGGCAGAATATTCAAAGATAAATTCGCTTTGCCTGATCAGCTTGCCGTCCGTTTGGTCTAATTTGTGAGCGATGAATCTGATTTGCTCCAAGTTCAATTTTTTAATTCTTCCTCCAACAATGTAATCGATCCGGTTTTCCTCCACGGCGGCCAGATTGGCCGCCGACAGCATCCCGGCATCTGCCACCACGGTCAGCCTGCCAATCTCGTATTTGGCTTTAATCCCCAAGATCAGCGGAATAATGGTGTGGCCCTCAAAAGTATTTCCGGGAAAAAGATCGTAATACACCGGAAAACCGGTGTGGTTGACCATCAACCCAACCAGAATTTGCGGCTGGTTGATTTTGTTGTCCTTGGAGAAACCGTTTAAACGAAAGTCATCACTTTCATGGGTTTCAAAATACAAAGTTGTCACGTCATAAAACACCAGGGAGAAATCAAAATCTAAATTTTGCCGGGCGTAGTCGATGGCTGCAACGACCACCTGGTCTTTTAGGCTGGTTGCCTGTTGCAACTGGCGAAAAACGGTGGTCTTTTTGTATTCCACCCCGAAATATTTCTGCAACAGATAGATCGACTTAATTTTAGAAGCTGGCTCCAGCACTCGAATTAAACAGAAGTGTTTAAGTAAGTCGGAGTTCAGCTGGTTAAATCCCAGTTGCCCGTATACTTTTTCTAAATAGTCATAGGCCGTGGTTAACCGGCTGTGCCGGACAGAAATCCCGCGTTTGTAGAGCACCTCTTCCGAGGCGGGATTGAAGTTTAAGGGCAATTGCGGGGAATGGGAACGGATATATTCACGACTTTCGCGTTATGCAGTTGAGTAATACATAAATTCCTGTTTGAAATTTGCAGCTATGGACTGCTTGATGATATCCCATTGCTGCTGATACATGGACAGATTTGTTGCGTTTCGTCTTTTTGCTTTTTGTATCCAACTCAACACCGAGAGTCCAATATGATTTCTCTAGGATCGTCCG
>JACREM010000046.1 GCA_016218215.1 Candidatus Gottesmanbacteria bacterium
CATCTCTATCTCCCCCACTGTCGGCGGACTCTATTCTTCGAGTACTCCTGCAGTCGAGGGTGTGTATATCACGAGTCCCGCAGGAACCTTCGCTACCGGCACATCGACCAATGCGGGGACCGAGCGGTTCGTCGGCAAAGGCACGTTTGTCGCAGGGAATTTTTCACTCCAGCGGGATCTGGAAAGTGTCGGGCAGAATAGCAACGTATCAGCAGAGCTTTTTACCTACAACCCCGCGCTCCTCTTCAATATGCCGGACAGCATGAGAGAGGTCCCGATCACGTGGCAAGAGGTGGCTCCGTAAGAAGAGAGATATAAAATTGTTGTCGAAATAATGGTGAGATAAATGCAGACAATTACACGAAAATTTTTGGTCAAACACATTCCTGATTTAACTGGAAATAAACATTGGATTCAGAATCGATTTTACCTTTACAGAAAAAATGGGATTGTCATCCGTGTTCAGTCCAATGGCAAGGAGTTTGAATTAGAAAGGAAAGTGACCGAAACTGATCTTATAAGAGAAAGCAAAAAAATAATGATATCAAAAGAGGAATATGAGGCTATTGGTAAAAACGCTACAGAGCATGTGACCAGAGATAACTACATGATGAGTGAGACGCCAAGAACAATTTTGCGCATTTATCACGGACAATTTGAAGGACTTGTTCGGGCTGAGATAGAGTTTAAATCAGTTGAGCAAGCGAAGCAGTTTATTCCACTGTCATGGATGGAGGCAGAAATTACCGCAACACTTCTTGCCAAAGATGAAACACTGTTGGATTTAACGAGAATCGACTTTCAGAAGCTACTTAGCCTCAAAAATTAACAGAAAATTGTTACCCCGATATATAGCGTTTTTACTTTATCCTACTGTGACAGCCTAAATATTGCATGTTCGCTATTTTCCTGGTATAAACAGCAGTTAGTGTCTTTTATAAGGAGGATATATGGCAAACGAAAAACAACAAGATATAGGAAAATCTCCAGACTAAGTTCCTCAGACAGAGCCTCTTAATCTTCTTGGTGTCGATATAATTCTTTTTGATTATGGTGGCGTTGTCGGAACACATTGGGGCAGATTGTCCGCACTATTAGAATCAGATCCAAAAGTTGCTAATAAGTACATGCTTGAAACTTCTCCTCACGGTATTGCTTTTAGGCTTGGCGATATAACTATGGAACAATTTTGGGAAGAAGCGCAGCGTTTAGCCGGTGTGTCGGGAAAAGATCCCAGGGCGCTTATGGATAATTGGGCAAGGTCGTATGCAATATATCATTTGCATTATGCACTCATAAATGAGTATTTTTTTGTATTAGTAGATTTAAGATTAGCGGTTCGTCGGTAAAGGCACATTCGTGGCTGGCAACTTCTCGCTCCAGCGGGATCTGGAAAGTGTCGGGCAGAACAGTAATGTATCGGCGGAACTATTCACCTACAACCCCGCATTATTTTTCAACATGCCCGACTCTATGCGGGAGGTTCCGATCACGTGGCAGGAAGTTGCACCATAAATTTTGACACGATAATCAATCCGATATACCATACAACTACTATGAAAGACATGGTGAAATCAGACGTAACAATTCTTCGCGGGAAACCTGTCATTGCAGGGACTCGCATCGCGGTCGAGACGATACTTGATCTTCTTGCGGCAGGACTCACCAGTGATGAGGTAGTACAAGAATATCCAGGATTAACCGTAGAATCTATTCGTGGTGCGATAGCGTTTGCCTCTGCTCGAGTGAAACGCGAGGCGGTCTATCCGGTGGTGGCAAAAGATGGAGCGGTTTTTTTCCCTTCGTTATGAAATTTCTCGTAGATGAGAATGTTCCTCAAAGTCTTATTCAATTTCTTACATATTCCGGGTATGATTGTTTGGATATCAAGTCAACACAGAGACGAGGATTATCTGACGAAGGTGTGATTCAGTGGGCGCGTACAGAGGATCGAATAATTCTGACGTATGACAAAGATTTTCTCTTTCCTCAGGAAAAGACAACGGGAATATCTTGTATTGTTCTCCGTTTCCCTGGACTGCCGCCAAAAGAGGTCATCCCATATCTCTCTTCTGTGCTTGAAAAGATTGTGTCAGGAGACATACAGCTTCCAGCTGTACTGTCGATTGACAAGGACACACTCGAGCGCGTGAGTTTTTCGTAGTCGCATGATCGGCAAAGGTACGTTCGTCGCAGGGAATTTTTCACTCCAAAGGGATCTGGAAAGTGTGGGACAGAACAGTAATGTCTTGGCTGAGCTTTTTATACTCCAAAAAACTCAGGTTTAAAGCTTCGTATTTGGGTACCTTCGGCCATACAACTCCGCACTCCTCTTCAATATGCCCGACTCTCCCTCGATCATACTCGGGATGAAGCACATGCGGGAGGTGCCGATAACGTGGCAGGAAGTGGCACCATGATGTGGCCCCACTTCGTCTCGCGGAGCGAGACTTCGCGGGGCGCAGCAAGAAGTTGCTCCATAAAAAGTTTTTATAATGGCGAGATGTTTGCCTTGTGCTACAATAGGTTTATTATGCCTACAAAGCAATCTATTCGTTTAATGAGCACGCCATTATTTCAAAAATATGGGGTGAAACGTGCTGCTCTTTTTGGGTCTGTTGTACGAAATGAAGCTGGAAAAGAGAGCGATGTAGACATATTGGTCGAGATGGGAAAAGGGAGGCCTTTTGATTTTTTCAACCTTCAGGAAGATTTGGTGAAGCAGTTTGGGTGTAAGGTTGATCTGGTCGAATTTGCTGCACTTCGTCCCCAATTGAAAGATCGTATTCTCGCTGAAGCGGAAGTAGTATATCAGGGGTCATGATGAAAAAAGATTTTCTCCTTTATATAAATGATATGCTTGATGCAATAGCGCTTGTCGAGGAGTATGTGTCCAATGTCGAAGAAGAAGAATTTTCTAAAGATACGGAGAAGCAAGACTCTGTCATCCATCGACTCATGATCATAGGTGAGGCAGCGACACATTTACCTGATGATATTCGTGGGCTTTCACCAGATACTCAATGGAAAGCAATTGTTGCTTTTCGAAATGTTGCGATACATGAATATTCCGGTGTGAGCCTTGGAACAGTGTGGAAAATAGTGCAGGAAGAATTGCCTATACTTAAAACACAGCTAGTCATCCTGAAAGACGAAATAACCTACCGAAAGAATATCTCGTAGTTGGAATTTGGATTGAAGTTCTACCCTTTCACTTTTTCATGCCCGCGCCCGCAACGTTTCGTTTCACCCGTTCCGCACGGGGTTTCGCTGAACTCAACTTGCGTGGCGGGCAGGCCAGACAGCATGAGAGAGGTGCCGATAACGTGGCCCCACTTCGCTAAAGTTTCGAGGGACACAGCCCCACTTCGCATCTCGCTTTGCTCGAGCTTCGAGGGGTAAAACAGGAAGTTGCTCCATAAGATGCTTGTAGTTTCTTCATGTCCGCTTTACAATCAAATCGTTGGCATAGGGAGTATGAAAATAAAAGAAAGATTTTATACAATATATAATAATTTACCGCTCAACGTACGCGATGAAGTGGTTCTCGTTATCGAGAATGAACCAGTTACATGGAAGGTGGCACGACTAGAGGCAGATGGTGACACGAAGCTCGCACATATCATATTGGAAAAACTTGCCGCATTGGGGATTATATGAAGAAGATAGACAAAAAACCGACAGTGAGCAGTGAAGAAATTCGTCAGCTTGTGGTTGCGCGTTTGCGTTCATTCCCTTCCGGAAAAAAACTTTCGATAGGATCGGATGGCGAGTTTTCTAAAGATGAACTTATCGCGAGAGTGAACGAAGGAGATTCAATAGGGAAAAAAATCATCGAAATTCAGCTTTCTTATCTCCGTTCTTTCAAAGAAGACACCTCTTCATGGTTGGAAGCATAATCTATGCTCATTACCCGGCCAAATCATGATATCACGACGCAATATCTGTTTGCCTGGAGTAATGATGTCATCATTGCGGCGAAGAACCACGGCGTGAAAGTAGTAGATTTGGCAGCAAAACGGGCAACGCGACGAGAATTTACCAGCGTTATAACAAAAATTCGCCCATCACTTATCATAGTGAATGGCCATGGGAATACACGCATGATAACCGGCTATAATAACGAACCGCTCGTGGTTGAGGGCGAGAATGAGTTATTGTTTCGTGGAGCAATTGTGTATGCGAGGTCATGTCAGTCTGCCGTGCGCTTGGGGCGAGCATGTGTGCACAGCGGAACGGTTGCATATATAGGATATACAGATGATTTTGTATTTTTTATTGACGAAACAAAAATTACACGGCCACGGGAGGATAAAACAGCAAAACGTTTCCTTGAACCTTCAAATGATATCGTTATGAGTTTATTGAAAGGCCATACGGTAAGCCAGGCTCAGACAAAATCAAAGAATATGTCTATGCGTACAATACAAACATTGATGACGAGTGAAACTCCCAAAGAGGAAAAAGAATTGATCCCCTATTTACGTTGGAACCTCGTCCATCAAGTATTTCTCGGAGACGAGAGTGCACGCGTTGTGTAGGGGAATCAGGTATTGGATCTCGATGGTATAAACGAGTCCGTTGTATACGCGCTGGTAGTTGGGTCTCCAAAAAAATAACCATGACGAATGGTAATTATTACTACATCAAAACTCCAAACGATTTAATTTCGGTTATATCGCTTTGGTCATCACATGGTTCAAGTCTGGATCCGAAGGGAAAAGAAGGTCTTTCTCATTATTTTGAACACCTCTTTCTCAATAGCACGACTTTCGCGTTATGCAGTTGAGTAATACATAAATTCTTGTTTGAAATTTGCAGCTATGGACTGCTTGATGATATCCCATTGCTGCTGATACATGGACAGATTTGTTGCGTTTCGTCTTTTTGCTTTTTGTATCCAACTCAACACCGAGAGTCCAATATGATTTCTCTAGGATCGTCCG
>JACREM010000047.1 GCA_016218215.1 Candidatus Gottesmanbacteria bacterium
TGATAACAAAATATGTGAAGGAACAAGGACGAGAAAAAGAATACAAAAAGATGCACGTCGCGCAAATAACGATGTTTTAACAAAGAGCCTGTCGGGAGCACAATAGATACCCCGATGGCTCTGCCTCGGGGAGTGTCATTATATATACGCTGTGGGCGGAGGAAGAAATAAAGTGCCCCTTGATGTGCTCGAGCGGTATGACCCAAAAAAGAATACATGGGAAAAACGCGCACCGATGCCGACCAAAAGAGAACATATCGCGGCTGTTAGCTGTGGAGGAAAGCTGTATGTGCTGGGAGGGTATGCCGGCACCCGGTTTAACAACCTTACCACGAATGAAGTCTACGATCCACATACTGATACATGGAAAACATTGGCCTCACTGCCGTATCCTGTAAGCGGATTTTCTTCAGCTGCGATCGGTGAAAGTATATTCATCTTTGGAGGAGAACAGGGATGGGCGGTATCGGGCGAGATACACGAGTATAAGATACGTGTGAATCGATGGATCAGAAGGTCGGATCTTCCAGCAGCTCGATATGCGTCAACCGCAACCACGTTTGGTAAAAGCATTTTTGTCATAGGCGGAAGCTCAATTCTCATGGGAGAAGATTTTCGATCTGAAAACGATATTTTTACACCATGAATATAGTTATTGTTGCTGTTGCACTTCACAAAAATACTCTGACTGGAGGGGATAAAATATTTGTCGAATGTGCAAAGCGTTGGATACTCTGGGGGCACAAGGTAAAAATACTCACCAATGAAGCAGGGTATGAGTATTGCAGGAGCAATGGCATTCCTACAAATGCCATTGAGTATAAACAGATGTCCTGGATAGATGCATCAGGAGTCTATCTTGCGATGATTATAAAAACAATCGTATCGTTTTTTTGGGGCGTAACGCTCGATTTTAGAAAAACCGATGTTGTATTTGCTTCCTCATTTTTTCTGCCGGATATTCTGCTTGGGTTACTGATAATGCTCAAGCACTATGAGACACGATTGGTCACTTCATTTTATATATACACCACGTCGTTATTCGGGTCAGATTATAGCAACGGTAGAGTGAAAGGGTTTTTCTTTTATCTCAACCAATCTCTTGCGTTATTGCTTCTGAAATTAAACAGAGGATTGCTCCTTGTGGCATCGCAATTTGATATGAACGTGTTTGCATCAGTACACAGTTTTGACAAGAGAAGAATATTTGCGGTACGAGGGGGAGTAGATGCTGAATTTTTTGCTTCTATACAGAAGCAGAAGAAGAACTATGATGCTGTATTTGTCGGAAGATTTCATCCGCAGAAATGCGTAGATGAACTGATAGAAATTTGGTGTGGAGTTGTCAATGAGGGTAATACGAGAGTGCTCGCGCTCATAGGAGGAGGCTTGGAAGAAGAGGCGTTACGAGAAATCATTGTTCAGAAGCGGCTTGAAAAAAATATTGTATTCCTAGGCATGATAGACGGCAAGAAAAAAGCCATGATACTAAAGTCATCCCGCATATTTATATCTGCATCTCGTTTTGATACCGGGAACATTGCTCTGGACGAAGCTCTGGCCTGCGGGGTTCCCGGCATCATTTACGATCTCCCAAATTTAGAGTATCCAAAAGGAGTGGTGAAAGTGCCGGTTGGAAATATGAATAGATTTGTTCAAGAAATTATCAAACTTTTAAAAAATAATGGGAAAAGAGAACGTCTGGGCATTGAGGCCATGGAATTTGCAAAAACGATTGATTGGAACATACGAGCAAAACAACTGCTTCATTTTTTCGCCTCAGCATAGTGTCAGAAGAGGAGTTTAGCGAGTGAAAGAATTTTACACTAGTTTTTGGTACAATAAAGGTTGTCTTCATAGCCCCGTTCGTCTAGCGGCCTAGGACCCAGCGTTTTCAGCGCTGTGACCGCCGGTTCGAATCCGGCACGGGGTACTTTTGAGCTACTTATAAGCCTAATAAATGAGACATGGATTATTACTTTGTGGAGGAATCGCCGAACGATATGCTAAATCTATCGGTGCAACTCCTCCGTATCCAAAGCACTTAGAAAAAACACAGGGAAAAATTATCCTGGAACAGGCGATACATGACATGGTCGCATTGCTATCGCCTGATTTAATCACAGTAGTTACAAATACTCAATTTCACGATCAGTATTTGAATGAGTTAAGACGCATTCAAAATGAAACTCCGGACCTTAATTTATCAATTGCTTTAGTTCCACCATTAATTGGAAATGATTTTCCGTACGAAGAGATTGCACATGAATTTGACTTTATGGTATTCAAGGATCTTGATTTAAGATCAATTTCAACCCCAAGAGATTCATTATTTATTGTTGCCCCCGGTGATCAAGTTGTAAATTGGAAGCTATCGAATTTAAGGCTTTCACGAACGGAAATAGAAGCTGAGCTTAAACATTTCGATAGTAAAAATTTATTAGCTGTTGGAGATAGAGATTTACACCCAATGTAGTATATTGGCGGGTTACATGCATTGGAATATGAAGATTATTCAATTTTGCGTTTAAATAGCATGCAAGTGATAAATGTAAATACTCGCGAGGACTTGTTGTTCGCGAATGAGCTAATTGGTGAAACTTCTCAACGAGTTGGTGGCGAATTAAAATAATTTTTGTTCTAATAAACTTACAATTCTACATTCGTCCCGAGGTGTCAAGGCTATTTCACCTCCAAGGTGGAAGAAGTGGAAGAAAGGTGGAAGAAAGGTGGAAGAACTGCATTGACTTGAGTACTATTTCCGCCTATATCAACAATTATATCGTGATAATAAATTTTACCACTCTTTCCAATGACACCGGATAATGACCCGGATGTCCCGTTTTTAATTTTAATTCCAAGTAATTCACCTATCTGAGCAGGAAATACGCACATATCCGCACCAGAATCTACGAGCGCTTCATAGCCAATTGGTTTATTTTGCTTGTATCTAAGGGTGATTGAAATAATTGGTCGTATTATGCCTGGTGCGATTCTTTTATATTTAAATTGCATATCGCTATCCAACCATCGGAGTTATCTGAGAAGGTACAAAAGAAATGATCGGATCGTTGAACCCGTTTTTTATGGCTCGACCATATGCTACTCTTGCATTATCTGCGCTTGCGATGACAGTTTTTTCATCTCGCTTCAGAGCAACCCATTTTCCTTTATGTTCTTTATATATCTTTATCCAATTGATTGCCATGGTTCAATACTATCATAAAAGGAAATATCATGTTTTCTGTTAGCTTCACATTTTACGTTGCACCAATGCCAGGTTATGCTGTTCACAGCTCAACCTCAAGCTCTATCTCATCTCGTATTGGAATTCTGTCATTGCCCAGGAGGGGGATTGACGGTTTTAATTTCCGTTGTTTTTCCATTTCATTTATGTGTATAGCGGTGATAACAAATCCCCGTTTCTGATAAAATCTGAGAGCTTGAGTGTTGTCATTGGTCGTCATGAGCCAGACTTTGCTGCATCCTTCTTCTTTCGCTCTTTCCTTCACACGATCGATAAATGTAGTCCCGAGGCCTTTATTTGTCACTTCACAGTATAGTGCCACAATTTCAATGGAATTTTTATCTTTGATGTACGAGATAAATCCAACAGGATTGCCATCGAGAGTTCCAACAAGTGTGGGGAGATTTAGGATATTGTACACATGTTCTTTGCTTATGATCTCAACCGATCCCCACATCTGTGTCGCTATATTTGAAATCCATGCATTGTCTGTCTGTGTTTTTTCTGTGATTTGAAAAGGATGATCCATGAATTCATTATAGCGAAAAATGCTATGTAACGCTTTATAGGTTTTGTGGAATATACACAATAAAATCATTATCAATTGCTCCGATCGGTTGACATCCTAGCCTATACAAATCCACCAATGGTACATTTGGGTTTCCGTGATTGAATAGATCAGAGACAAATACATCAGAAACAACTTCATGAAGCGCGGCGTACGTTGCGGGAACAGCAGCCCAACCTGCCGTATGGCTAAAACCTTGGTACACAATGTGACTTACAAGATCAAATTCTTCTCTGCGTCCGGAAGAGTCAGCAGTTTTTTCCAATAATTTCCGGTATTTTTCTTTTGCCTGATTAAGAAAACTATTTGCAGTCATTGAGTCATACATCAGACTATCTGCTGTTTGAATATCGCCATGAATCACATTGATACTCATTGGTGTTGCATTGAAACGGAGTAAATAGGCATTGACCAACGTTTGTATTGATGATTCATTTGGCTCGTGTATCGGCACCGAATGAATGATGTCTAGAGAATTATAGACGGCGTTTGCAACTTGCCTTCCGTTTGGTATGCCAAATCCTTTTGAAGAAAACATTTCCTGCAGTAGATGAAATTTGATCATATCGTCAAGGGAGTTAATCCATCGAAATATCTGAGCAGTTTCTCTTTTGTCTAGCATTGGGAGAAATAGATGATCTGCTCCCAATATAGGAGTTGCAACTCTATGAATTGTGTTGCAAATATCCGCTGTGGTATATATTTCCTTACTCATCTATCGTTTTCTTAATATGAGCAGTACCACGGTAAAATCGAGGAAGGTAATGTAGAGAGGGTATGCTAATTCCTGAAACGACCACTGTTGGATTGCCAGAAGACTTGCGATGGCTGCAAGTACATCCAGCGCATAAAACGTCCAGACTTCCGATTCAGGATATTTATATGTTTTGATAAGCATCGGGATCTGACCAGCTAGGTCTGCAGCGATAGACGCTATGATGCCAAAAAGCGGATTTGCAGTAAGTTTCCAAGCCACAATTCCTCCAAGGGATACGAAAAGACACAGAATATCTATTTTTGAAAATCCTCCCATGCCGTACTTTAAACTCAGAAGAAAAATGATGATGCTTCCTAAAGTCATTGATCCTATGAGCCAGATTGCGACCGTGCTTGCAGAAGCAACAAGTGCACTAAATGCAAGGGATGCGATAACGACTATCACAAATCGTGTGGTTCTATGTGGTTTCGCTTCGCCCTTCAATATGGCGATAGCGTAGACGATGTAGGAGATGAGTGCGAGGACGCTGCTTATGGCAATAAAGAAATTTTGCATACATGCATTGTATATCTTTCAGTGCGTATGCTGAAACAGTTTTCGTTTCATTCGGGTATTTATAGTATTTGCACTATTTTGATACCGTTGACAGCTCTCTTTGTCAGGTCTAGTATAGAGATATATTCGGGTTTATTTTGGTCATAGGAAATCTTCATGGAACACATCGACGAATCAGTTTCGGTTACTTTGATTTCGGCAATTCCTTCTGTTTTAGAGTGGCGGGGGAGGCAGTACATTATAAAAACCATCGGACTTCATCATACATGGCGTGATGGTCGAATACTCTACCATGTATTTTCTGTCTCAGACGAATCAATGTTTTTCAGATTGGAGTTTAATACCGAATCGCTTCTCTGGAGGCTCACTGATATAGCAGAGTAAACGTATGAATGACATATTTTCTCCTCGTCCGTCAACCGTTCTTTACGTTGATATTAATTCCTGTTTCGCGACTATAGAGCAGCAGGCAAATCCGCTTATCCGTGGAAAGCCGGTGGTCGTGGCCGCGTATGCCACAGGCAACGGATGCATCCTCGCCTCTTCTATAGAATCTAAACGCCTTGGGATAAAAACAGGAATGCATGTACGGGAGGCGCAGGTGATCTCTAGGGATCTCACTGTTCTGACTCCAGATCCGGAAAAATATCGTCATGTGAATGTTCTTTTAAAAAATATTCTGTCTGTCTACACAGATGTTGTAGAAGTGTATTCTATAGATGAAATGTCTCTCGACGTTTCAAAAGATCCGTATTTTTTTCGTGTTTCAGAAGGGATACAGAGCGTTGATGCCTCCTTCGCGTATGCGAGAAAGATCAAGGAGCGTATCAGAAAAGAAATAGGCGAGTGGATACGGGTATCCATCGGAATTTCTACAAATGTGTACCTTGGAAAGGTCGCTTCAGATATACAAAAGCCGGACGGATGTACCGCAATCATCAAAGAGAACGTCGTAGAAACGCTAAAAAAATTATCAGTAGAGGATTTGTGCGGGATAAAAAAGGGATATGGGAATAGGCTTCGATCATCTGGAATGCAAACGGCATACGATATGTACAGATCTACACAGGATATTCTCATTCGTGCGTTTGGTTCAAAAATAGGTCGGGACTGGTGGCTTCGACTTCATGGATTTACCGAAGGAGACCGGGTATATAGGGAAGAACAAAAAACATATGGTCAGTCTCATGCGCTGTATATACCAAAGACTCCATCTGATCCGGAGACCCTCTCTGTCTTGTCTCAACTTGTGTATAAAATGGCTCGTCGCCTTCGCGAGACGTACTCTGGAGCGTCTGGTGTTTCTTTGTCCTGTGTGTTTTCCGGGCATGAGTCCTGGCAGAAAAGTAGAACACTGTCGCACAGCATTTCTTCTTCGGATGATTTTTATAAAGCAGTTCTTCTCCTTTTAAACCAAGCTCCATCTCTTCCGATCAGAATTCTTGCTGTTTCCTGTTTTGGCATGGTGTCAGGTAATAGTGTCCAGGAAGGATTGTTTGACACGAGAGAGCGAAAAGACAGTCTCACTCATGCACTTGACATAATCGGACGCAAATGGGGAGATGACGCGCTTATGTCTGCACGCGCTTTGACCGGGAGCTCTAAAGTTCTTGACCGCATTCCTTTTGGAAGAGCTGGGCTAAAAAATTAGAAAAAATAATGACAAGAGTATAATTATGTCTATGGATACACGACCGCTTGCAGAACAGCTTCGCCCGCAGTCTTTTGACGATGTCATAGGTCAGGAGCATCTGGTGGGAAAAGATGGAGTCCTACGAAAGATGCTTGCCCAATCGTTTCTCCCTTCTCTGGTCTTCTGGGGCCCGCCCGGAGTAGGGAAAACGACACTTGCCAGATTGCTGGCAACGCTAACGAACAGTCACTTTGAGTCAAAATCTGCGGTGACGGCGACGCTTGCAGACGTACGGCTTATCGTAAGCCAGGCGAGAACGCGAAAGACAGAAACCGGAGAACGGACGATTTTATTTTTGGATGAACTCCACAGATTTAACAAAGCCCAACAGGATGCGCTTCTCCCCGTGGTAGAAGACGGGACGATCTGTTTTATCGGAGCTACAACAGAGAATCCGTCTTTTGAAGTCATTGCGCCGCTTCTTTCCCGGACGCGCGTCCTCGTATTAAAGCAATTGACGGACGATGAGCTTAAAAAATTACTGGGCAAAGCGTTGGAATTTGTTTCTACAACCATTGATACTGATGCCCAAGGGTTTCTCATCGCATGTGCAAACGGGGACGGCAGATCTCTTCTTACCATATTTGAAATTGCGCATGAATTAAGCAATGGATCAGAAATTACCCTGGAGCTTGTAGAAACAGCCGCGCAAAAAAAGATGCTTTCATACGATAAAACCGGAGATAATCATTACGACACGATCAGTGCGTTTATAAAATCCATGAGAAGCAGTGATACAAGCGCAAGCATATACTATCTTGCCCGCATGACGATGTCAGGCGAGGATCCTCTTTTTATTGCCCGAAGAATGGTGATATTTGCAAGTGAAGACATAGGCATGGCGCAACCCACAGCCCTCGTCGTTGCCAATGCAGTGTTTGATGCGTGCCATAAAGTTGGGTATCCTGAGGCGCATATAGTTTTGGCTCATGGGGTCGTTTATCTGTCCCGCGCGAAGAAAAATAGAAGTGCGTATGATGCACTTCTTATGGCAGAAGTGGATGTAGAGAAATATGGAAATCTTCCTATCCCATTGTCTGTCAGAAATGCTCCTACGAAACTTATGAAATCTCTGGGTTACTCAAAAGGGTATGAGATGTATACCAAAGATAGTCATCTGCCGGATAAAATAAAAGGCACAATATATTATAATGAAGAGTCGTCTACCGAGCATGGAAACACATAAAACAAAACTTAAAAAAGAGACTTCTGCTGGAGGAGTGATCGTGCGGCCAAACGGAAAGGATTTTGAAGTCCTGGTGGTCCGCGACATGAACGAGGAGCTGACGTTTCCCAAAGGCGTTATCGAAGAAGGTGAAAACGCCCTGGATGCTGCATTTCGCGAGATAGAAGAAGAAGTAGGGCTATGCGATATTACCCTCATCCGGCCACTGACACCCATTTCCTATATGTATTCACGTGACGGGGTTGTTCATAAAGTAGTGCAGTATTTTCTCTTCATGACCATAGGCACAGAAGAAACGAGCGCGCAGAAAGATGAAGGAATTCACGATGTGACATGGATGAGGCTTGATGAGGCGATCGATGCGATCGGATACAGGGAGACAAACAAAAAGGTACTTCTGGAAGTCAAAGCCGAGCTTGGAGTAGAAGGCACCATGCTTCGGCGAAGGATGAGAGTATAGATTGTTTGGTTTGAGCCCTATGATTACACTTCTACACGGAGATAACATAGAAGAATCCCGAAAAGAGTTCGTTCGTATAAAAAATGAAGCCCAAGGCAGAGAGCTTCGCGACCTGACGGAGTTTGTCTCAGATGAAAATGCACTGCGACAGGGTCTTGAGTCGCATTCATTATTTGGATCAGATCTTTTAGTAGTATTTGAAAATGCACTTTCGCATTTTGGGAGAAAAGAGAAGGCGCTTGATGATTTTCTTTCCATTGTTCTGTCCAGTCCCTCTGTAGATATACTTTTTTGGGAGAATAAAGAAATAGGAAAAGGGACTATCGCCAAACTCGGTTCTTCTAAGGTGAAGATATTTAAGCTTCCGGTTGTTTTGTTTGCGTTTTTAGATGCGATAGCGCCGAATAATGTCCCAACGATCATAGATTTGTACAGAAAAACTGTTGCAATAAACGATCCGTATCTTGTGTTTACTATGACCGCTCGGCGCGTCCACGACCTTCTTTGCGTCATGGAAGGAGTAAGCGCGGATCCTTCTCAAGCATGGCAGCTTGGTCGTTTGACAAAGCAGGCGAAGTTGTTTACGATTGAGAAACTTCTTTTTATGCAAAGATCTCTTCTATCTTTGGATATTTCAAACAAAAGCGGGTTGTCCGCTCTTCCTTTGCAAGCATCTGTTGAACTTTTTTTGGCTACCTTGTAAAGGAGATATCACTATGGCGCTTGACCTTTCAATTTTCAAAGACTACGATGTGCGTGGCACGTACCCAAATCAGATCAATGCAGAGATGGCACGCGCTATTGCGTACGCAGTTGTCCGAACGCTTCACCCTAAAACAGTTTGTATTTGTCGCGATATGCGGTTCTCCGGGGAAGAATTACGGGATGGCCTCACCGAAATATTTTTGTCACAAGGGATAGATGTCTATGATGCAGGACTCGTGGGTACTGAGATGCAGTACTTTATTGCAGGAACCAGAGACTATGACTTGGTGTTTCAGATAAGTGCGTCGCATAATCCTCCGCAGTACAACGGAATAAAGCTGGTGAAAAAAGGCCCGATTGCCGTGACGAGTGACAGTGGACTGTATGACGTGCGCGATGCAATAGCAAAGGGTCCTCTTCCGGATGCAAAGACCAGGGGAACTCGAACAGAGATAGACGTCACAACCGAATGGAAAAAGAAAGTTCTTTCACTTGTGAACGTTACCGACTTTTCTCCTTTGTCAGTCGTTGTAGATGCCGGAAATGGTATGGCGGGAAAACTCGTGCCTGCTGTATTTTCAGGATTGCCCTTTACACTTACTACCATGTTTATGGATCTGGATGGACATTTCCCAAACCATATACCAAATCCGCTTATTCCCGAAAATAATGCGTTCCTCATCTCAAAATTAAAAGAACTCCATGCAGATGTTGGCATAACGTTTGACGGTGATGCAGATCGGATGTTTCTTATTGATGATAAAGGAAGACTCGTACCGGGGACAATCACCACAGCCCTTCTCGCACGCTACTTTCTTTCCATTCACCCTGGCGAGCTTATTCTCTATAACGCCATCTGCGGCAGGGTGGTGCCTGAGCTTGTGAAAAAATTAGGAGGCAATTCAAAAAGAGTTCGCGTCGGGCATAGCTATATAAAGACGTATATGCGGGAGACCGGAGCGGTATTTGCCGGCGAACATTCAGGGCATTATTATTATCGAGATTTTTTTAATGCTGAAAGCGGCGTACTGACAGCGCTTCTCATGCTCGCGCTTCTGTCGCATGAAAAAAGAAAACTCTCCGAGCTTGTAGATGAGTTAGATACATATCCCGCGAGCGGTGAGATAAATTTTGTGGTTTCAGATATTCCATTGGTAGTAGATAAAATAAAGATTGCTCACTTGGATGCGGATTCCATAGATGAGCTGGATGGTGTAAGTGTGTGGTATAAGACGTACTGGTTTAATATCCGGCCATCCAAGACCGAACCTCTTCTTAGGCTCAATGTTGAAGCAGATACCAAAGAAATTTTAGATATAAAAACAAATGAGCTTGTGAGTACAATAGAACAGCTCGGAGGAAAAAGAAAATAGAAGTAAGGAGGAACAGCATATGGCAAACATGGATACTATTTCAGAAATTAAAGCACTTGATCCTTCCGGTGTGCTGGAATCTACGGCAAAATTTCCTGATCAGTGCGAACAGGCCTGGAGAGAAGCTTCGACGATTAAATTTCCACCTGGATACGAAAATATTTATAACGTCGTTGTCTGTGGGATGGGCGGCTCTCGGTTTACACCGCGGACAATTAAAGAGTTTTTTCGAGATCGTATAAAAGAACCGTATGAAATTGTTGAGGACTATACGTTGCCGCAGTATGTGGATAAAGATAGCCTGGTGATTCTTTCTTCCTTTTCCGGTACGACAGAAGAAGTGCTTTCCTGTGGACAGGATGCACTGAGACGCGGTGCGCGGATAAGTGGTGTCATGAAGGATGGAGACAGTAAGATCGTCTCATTTCTCAAAGCGCAGGGCGCGACAGGATACCTGTTTGATCCAAAAAACAACCCGTGTGGACAGCCACGTATAGGGGGAGGATATCTACTTATGGGACATTTGGGTTTACTTAAAGCACTCAGACTAATTGACATAGATGATAGTGAAGTCGTTTCTGCTATCGCTTATGCAAGAACAGTAGGGAAAAAATTCGCAGTAGAAGTGCCGACGGAAAAAAATCCTGCAAAACAACTGGCAAAAACACTCAAAGATACGCATCCGTTTATAGTGACTAGTGAGTTTTTACGCGGATTCGGTAACGCTTTTTCAAATCAGATCAATGAAACAGCAAAAATGATTTCTGATCCAAGAAATATACCGGAGCTCAATCATCACCTGATGGAAGGGTTAAAGTATCCCAAGACTCTGCATCAAAATGGATTGTTTTTGTTTTTTCTGTCACAGTTTTATTCGAAGCTTGTGCAAAAGCGATACGCCATAACAAAAACTGTGGTGGAGAAACAGGGGGTAAATACATTTACGGTAAATCTTGAAGGTCCATCCAAACTTGCGCAAACGTTGGAAGCGTTTACCATATCCGGATTTACGTCGTTTTACATGGCAGTCCTGTATGATATGGATCCTGTTGCCATTCCCTGGGTCGATTATTTTAAAGCCGAGCTTGCTAAATAATTGTGTACTTGATGTTCAACTTGTATTCCCCTTGCGCTAATTGAGGAAATTTCTCATACTAGAAGTATGTCTAAAAAATTTGTTGTTTGGTTTTCGGACGTTGGTAAAGATGATGGGGCTCTTGTCGGTGGAAAAGGTGCAAACCTGGGAGAGATGACGCAGGCTGGCTTTCCAGTGCCGCCTGGATTTATCGTTACGTCCAAGGCGTACGAACGCTTCCTCGATGAGTCAGGGCTTCGAGCGTGCATAAAAGATGTACTTTACGGTTTAGATGTCAGTGATTCAGATGGGCTTGAGCAAGCTTCAAAGGATATTCAGAAGAGTATTACACAGTCCCGGTTTCCGCACACTATTGCAAAAGAGGTCATAGAGGCATATTTTTCGATGGATGAAGGATTGTCTCGTCACTCGCGCGTCGCAGTGCGATCCTCTGCCACGGCCGAAGATCTACCAGGTGCGTCTTTTGCCGGTCAGCAGTCTACATTTCTCAACGTTGAAGGGGAAGCTTCATTACTTGAAAAAATAAAAGAGGCATGGGCGTCTCTTTTTACCGCACGGGCAATTTTTTACAGAAAAACTCAGGGATTTGATGATTTTAAGGTAGGAATCGCAATTCCTGTGCAGAAAATGGTTGAATCTGTAGCCTCAGGTATTATGTTTACCCTTGACCCTGTCACAAATAGTAAATCTACTATCGTGATAGAAGGTATATTTGGACTCGGAGAAATGATCGTACAGGGCGCTGTAACACCGGACCATTATGAAGTAGACAAAAAATCTCTCATTATTACCGCTAAATCGATTAAGACACAGGAAAAACAGATGATTCGGGCAAAAAACGAAAATATCATAGAACAGTTATCCCATGCTCTCGGGTCAAAACAGAAAATTACAGACGAGATAATTTTAACACTTGCAAAAATTGGAAAAGATCTTGAAAGACATTATTATTTTCCCCAGGATATCGAATGGGCGGTTGATTTCAAAAACACCATCTTTATCGTCCAGACAAGGCCGGTGACGACATTAAATCAATCTCCAATGACCAATACACAATCACCAAAAGCAGAAAACAAAAAGAAACTTTTGGTAAAAGGGGATCCGGCGAGCCCCGGGATACAATCCGGCCCGGTACAAATTCTCGGGAGTATGAAAGATTTGGACAAAATCAATATAGGAGAAGTATTGGTAGCTGAACAGACAAATCCGGATTATGTACCGGCAATGAAAAAAGCAGTTGCAATAGTTACCGCTCGTGGCGGAAGAACGTCCCATGCTGCCATCGTCTCTCGGGAGCTCGGAATTCCTGCTGTCGTTGGGGTAAAAAATGCACTCAGCATATTGAAGGACGGCATGGTTGTCACAGTAAATGGTTCAACCGGAGAAGTGTTTCAGGGCTCAATTGCATCAAATATTAAAAATCAAATATCAAATATCAAAAAAGATGAAAATCATAATTTAAAGACTGCGACGAAGGTGTATGTAAATTTGGCCGAGCCCAGTAGAGCCGATGCCGTCTCAAAGATGAATGTAGACGGAGTGGGGCTGCTTCGTGCTGAATTTATGATTGCAGGCATAGGGACGCATCCAAAAAAGTTTATAAAGGACAAAAAAGAAAAGGAATTTATTTCTATCCTCTCTTCAAATCTTGAGACCATTTGCTCTGCCCTGAATCCCCGTCCGGTGGTGTACAGGGCGACTGATTTTCGAACGAATGAATATAGAAATCTAAAAGGAGGGCAGGAGTTTGAACCAGTCGAGGATAATCCGATGCTTGGGTTTCGGGGTGCTGCCAGATATATCGTTGATTCAAGCGTGTTCGAGCTTGAACTTGAAGCAATAAAACACGTACGAAATAAGCTTGGGTTTAAAAATTTTTCTCTCATGATTCCTTTTGTAAGAAATCCAAAAGAAATGCTTGAAGTAAAAAAGATCGTTGCATCGGCTGGACTCTCGCGTGGCTCGACATTTAAGCTTTGGATGATGGTAGAGATTCCGACTAATGTCATACTGTTAGATCAGTATTTGGATGTTGGCATAGATGGTGTGTCTATCGGATCGAACGATCTTACTATGCTTATCTTGGGGACTGATCGGGATAATAGCGAAGTTGCTCATGATTTTAACGAAATGGATCCTGCTGTTCTCTGGGCGTTTGAAAAAGTAGTGACGACGTGTGCCAAGCGTGGCGTGACTGTCTCTATGTGCGGGCAGGCGCCGTCCGATTATCCTGAACTTGTGGAAAAGCTTGTGAAATGGGGTATCACGAGTGTGTCAGTCAATCCTGATGCTCTTGATAGTGTGAGGAGAACTATATTTGAAGCTGAACAAAATCTCGTGAAACATGCTTCTTTAAACCGATAGATATTTTATGGCTACTCAATCAACAAATATTTATGCGGTGCAGGCTCGTGAAATATTGGATTCGCGTGGAAATCCGACGATAGAAACGACTGTCGTACTGGAAAACGGCTACTATGGCATTTCTTCTATCCCCTCAGGAGCATCGGTCGGAAAATACGAGGCAGTGGAACTTCGAGATAGCGATCCGAAGCGCTATCACGGCATGGGAGTATTGAAAGCAGTGAACAACGTGAACAGCATATTAGGTCCAAAAGTGCGTGGGAAAGACGCATTGAAACAAGAAGAAATTGATGCCACGCTTATTGCTCTCGATGGTACTCCGAATAAATCAAACCTTGGAGCCAATAGTATATTAAGCGTATCTTTGGCCTCAGCAGTTGCGGCGTCTAATGCATCCCGCATGATGGTCTATCGGTATCTCAATCAGATATTTTCTACGTTCTGCCCGACTTTGTTAGTTAAAATACCTGTACCTATTTTTAACATCATAAACGGAGGAAAACACGGTGCCGGAAACCTTAATTTTCAGGAATTTCAGATCATTCCCGCCTCCGGCAAGCCGTACCATGATGCACTTATGATGGGAGTCGAAATATATCATGCGCTTGGAAAACTCCTCGAGTATAGGGGCGCAGTACACTCTGTCGGTGATGAAGGCGGGTATGCTCCAAACCTTTTTACCAATGTTGAAGCATTGGAATTACTTTTAGAAGCAAGTAGAACACTCGGATATCGATTTGGTACGGATGTATTTTTCGGTCTCGATGTTGCTTCAAGTTATTTCAAAACGGATAAAGGATACCTTATAAAAGACCGCGCGTTACCATATTCTCCTTCGGAATTCATAGAGTATTTTCGCACACTGAATACAAAATATAGACTTCTTCTTTTGGAAGATGCGTTTAGTGAAGATGATTGGAGCAGTTGGCAGGCATTAACTGCTGCTCTTGGTAAGGATTCTCTTATCATAGGAGATGATCTGCTCGTGACTAATCCAGAGAAACTCGTCAAAGCGATAAACGAAAAGGCCTGCTCGGCGATACTTCTAAAACCAAATCAAATCGGCACGTTGTCTGAATTTTTTCGCGTTGTCAAAATTGCAAAGGAACACGGGTTTGGCACGATTGTGTCTCACAGAAGCGGAGAAACTGTGGATACATTTGAGGCGGATTTAGCAGTCGCCATTCAATCCGACTACGTAAAGTTTGGTGCTCCAGCTCGCGGAGAGAGAGTTGCTAAATACAACAGACTTCTTCAGATCGAAGCTGAACTTTCTGTGAAAAAATAATCATGCTGACCAATGCGCCTGTCGTGCTATTAATATTGGATGGTTGGGGTATTGCTCCGCCAGGACCGGGGAACGCCATCTCGCGATCAAAACTTTCTATTCTCCCAAGACTTATAAATATGTACCCATCAAGTGAGCTGGGTGCGTCCGGTGAAAGCGTGGGCCTTCCACCAGGAGAAGATGGAAACACTGAAACCGGCCACATCAATATTGGTGCCGGAAGAATAGTCTATCAGGACCTTCCACGGATAAACCAGTCAATTAGTGACCGTTCTTTTCACGCCAATCCAACGTTTCTTGATGCGTTTTCCTATGCCAAGCAGCATAAAACAAACATACATCTTATGGGGCTTGTCAGTGATGGCGGTGTTCACGCGCAGATGTCTCACCTGTTTGCTCTTCTTGAGATAGCAAAATCGCAACATTGTGGGAATCAGGTGTTTTTGCATCTCTTTACTGATGGTCGTGATGCTTCGCCAAATTCAGGCGTTCGATTTCTTGAAGAAATTATGAAACGGTGCAAGTCTCTTGACTGCGGTACTATCGCGACAGTCATGGGAAGGTATTTTGGCCTGGATCGGGATCACCATTGGGAGAGGACAGAAAAAGCGTACAGAGCACTGACAGAAGGCATTGGCACAAAGGGCTTTGATATATTAAGCATCATGCGACAGTCATATCAAAAAGGAATCACGGATGAGTTTATTGAGCCTATTATCTCTACTCGAGATGATGGAACAATGCTTCCGCGGATTTCTAATCATGATGCGGTCATTTTTTTTAATTACCGTATTGATAGACCAAGACAGCTAACAGAAGTGTTTATTCGACCAGATTTTGAAGAACATAAGGATGTCGCTCCGTCATTCGATCCGTATACCGTAAAGTATTACCATAAGCACGTCATAGATGAAGATATAAACACTCAGCATTTTCAGAGAAAAATCATTTTGCCGGATATATTTTTTGTTACCATGACAGAATACGAGCGCGGTCTTTCTGCAAGCGTCGCGTTTCCTCCTGAAAAAATTATCCACCCATTTGGTGAAGTACTATCAGAAGCAGGGCGGAGACAACTGCGTATATCTGAGTCAGAAAAAGAGCGGTTTGTCACGTATTATTTTAATGGCATGCGTGAGGTACCGTATCTTGGGGAAGACCGCATTATTATCCCTTCTCCGAGAGTCGCAACGTACGACCTTGCTCCAGAAATGGCTTTGGACACACTGGTAAGCACTCTTTTAGACCGATTAGACAGTAAAATATATCCTGTTATTATTGCAAATTTTGCCAATGCAGACATGGTTGCGCACACAGGGAACATACAGCAGGCGATACAAGCGTGCGAAATAATTGATCGAAGTATCGGACAAATAACAGAGAGAGTACTCTCTCTCGGAGGCACTTGCATCATAACTGCTGACCATGGTAACGTGGAAGAGATGCTGACAGCGGACGGGAATATAGATACAGAGCATTCCGTGTTCCCGGTACCTTTTGTTGTAGTAAATAAGAGATTTGAAGGAATACCAGGCTGCATGAAAAAGGGAGTGCTTGCTGACATAGCACCAACAATACTTTATCTTTTGGGTCTTGAGATGCCAAAAGAGATGACCGGTAAAAATTTATTAATAGATTGTATAGCAAAAGGAGGCACTATATGAAAACAACACTCTCTGCGATCAAGGCCGACACAGGATCGGTGGGAGGACACAATAGACCAAGCAATGCCATGCTTGCCAAGGCTACGGAACTTGCAGATGCCGCAGTGAAAAAGGGCCTTCTTTCTGACTGTAAAGTTACCTTCACCGGTGATGATATCTGTTTTCTCATGGCGCACACGCGCGGAATGGATAATCCCGATATTCATACATTTGCCTGGGAATCATTTAAGGAAACGACGGCGATTGCAAAGAGTCAGGGACTGTACGGAGCGGGTCAGGATTTACTAAAAGACGCATTTTCAGGAAACGTGCGTGGTATGGGACCAGGATCGGCAGAAATGGAATTTGAAGAGAGACAAGCTGAACCATTTGTTCTTTTTGCGGCTGACAAATGTGGTCCGGGTGTATTTAACTACCCGCTTCTTAGTTGTTATGCTGATCCGTACCATAATGCTGGGCTACTCCTCGCACCGGACATGCATGCAGGGTTTACCTATACTGTCATGGATGTAAATTATACAGAGGCTGATAAGGTCATAAAAGTGAAGGTACCGGAAGAATACTATGATCTCTGTACGCTTCTTCGAGATCCAAATCATTATGTCGTCGAAAGCGTCACGCATAACGCCTCCGGGCTTCAGGGGTGCGCAGTGTCTACGAGTAGACTTCATAACATAGCAGGAAAATACGTCGGAAAGGATGATCCTGTGGCAATCGTCCGAACGCAGAAGCAATTTCCATCAACCGGTGAGTATCTTTCTCCCTGGGCGCTTGCTCATTTTACGCTCGGAGACAATAGAGGATCTCATCATGTGGCAGTCATGCCGGTCAAACAAAATTCAATTATCTCCTACTTTGACGGACCGACTATCGTCAGTGCTGCGGGGTATTGCGTGCATGAGGGAAAATTTACGGAAGCTGTTGATCTATTTGATCAACCGTTCTGGGATCTTATACGAACAAAGGCTTCTGAGAAAACTCTCTCAATTCGTGCACAGGGATTTTTTAATCCCGCTATGGCTGGTATGGATGAGCTTGAATATACAGGCGTCATGGAGAATTTAAAGAGGATTGAGACAAAGTTTGAAGTGCGTAGCGTCAAATGAAGTACGAAGTACTGAAAAAAGATAAAACAGATGAAGAAACATCAGGTCATGCTCTCCACGATTATGACAAGATGTATGCATCGTTTTCGTGGAAAGCAAGCGAGAAAGAATTTGTCTCGGATGATGGGTGTCTTAATGCAGCGTATGTCGCTATAGATAGACACGTAGGAACTTGGAGAAGAAATAAGCTTGCACTTATTTTTGAAGATGAGGCTGGATTTATAGAAAAGTTCACGTTTGAGGACCTTTCTCTACTTTCAAATAAGGTCGGTAATATCCTCAAGGATTTTGGAGCAGAGAGAGGCGACAGGGTGTTTTTGTTTTTGCCCCGGACACCGTATCTGTATATCTCGTTTCTTGCGATTTTAAAAATTGGCGGTGTTGCAGGTGCACTTTTTAGCGCATTTCAGGAACAAGCGCTTTTTGACAGACTAGAAGATAGCAGTACTTCAATAGTCATCACAACTTCACAGCTTCTTCCAAGACTTTCCGGTATTAGAAAGAAGCTCAAAAACTTAAAGCATATTATTACCGTTGATACAGATGATTTTAAAACGTCGGTTGCTAACGCATCTGCCGATCTTCGCATTGCGGGAACAAGGCCTGATGATCATGCGTTTATGCTTTATACTTCAGGGACGACGGGTAAACCAAAAGGTGTGGTTCATGTGCATAAAGCTATAGTGCATCAGGCGATGTCCGCACGATTGGTTTTGGATCTGAAGGAAGATGATACGTACTGGTGTACCGCAGATCCGGGATGGATAACGGGTATATCCTACGAAATTTTAGGAAATTTAGCCTTAGGAATTACCACCCTTGTATTTAGCGGCAGATTTGATCCAAAACGGTGGTATACGCTTTTAGCAGCACACAAAGTTACTGTTTGGTATACCGCTCCGACGGCTATTCGAATGCTCATGGCACAAGGCGTTTCTCTTCCAAAATCTTTTGACCTTTCAAATCTTCGTCATCTTTGTTCCGTAGGTGAGCCGTTGAATCCCGAAGCTATCAGGTGGAGTATAAAAGCATTCGGCAGACCGTTTCATGACACCTGGTTTCAGACAGAAACCGGAGCTATTATGATTGCTAATTTTGCAACTCTTGATATCCGAGTGGGTTCTATGGGAAAACCCATGCCTGGCGTAGTCGCAGCTATAGTAGACGACTCGGGGCGCCAGGTTCCCAACGGAACCGAGGGCAATATAGCCCTAAGACCGGGATGGCCGGCCATGATGCAGGCCATCTGGAAGAGACTGGGTAAATATCACAGTTATTTTATCAACGGCTGGTACATGTCAGGAGATCATGGGACAAAAGATGGCGACGGGTATTTTTGGTTTATAGGCCGAGCTGACGACGTCATAAAAACCTCAGGCGAAAGAGTCGGGCCGTTTGAAGTGGAGTCTGCTCTCGTAGAACACCCCGCCGTTGTCGAAGCAGGAGTCATTGGAAAGCCGGACGAACTTCGGGGAGAGATAATAAAAGCATTTGTGGTACTAGATAAAGATCAAAGATCAAAAATAAAAAATCAAAAAGATGGAGAGAGATTAAAAGAAGAACTCATGGAGTATGTGAAAAAACATCTGGCTGGACACGCATACCCGCGAGAGATTGAATTTATTGATTCACTGCCTAAAACCCGTTCCGGGAAAATTATGCGTAGGATTCTAAAGGCCAAGGAGCTAGGGCTTCCGGTCGGAGATACCTCTACCCTTGAAGAGTATTAATATCTTACCACTGTTAAAGCGAGAACAAAAGGACAATTTCCCCTTTTGCGGGCGAAGCATTTGTAAGCGCGTCATGTATCGACCCAGTCCATACAGTTTCATGTATTTTCGTCAGTTCCCGGGCGATTACTATATGAAGCGTTGGAAAAATAATCTCTAAATCTTTCAGAGTTTCAATGAGATTATGAGGCGCGCAATAAAAAATTACTGTGGGCTTCAAAGTATTGATTGTAGATTGTAAAAGCAGAAGGTCAGTAAAGATTTTTATTCTTGATGCTTGTTTTTCAGGAGGGAAACCTAAAAACAATATGTGATTGGCAGGCAGTCCGCTTGAGACAACTGCCGAAAGCATTGCCGATGATCCCGGTATTGGTATCACCCTGATAGCTCTTTTTTTACATTCTGAAATAAGGAGGTATCCAGGATCCGAAAGCATCGGTGTACCGGCGTCGCTTATGAGGGAAACAGACTGTTCCTTTTGGAGTATTTCAATGATTTCGGGCACTCGATTCATCTCTGATCTATCATCAAACCGGATAAATGTTCTTTTTTCGTTTGCCTTGATATCAAGGTTTTTATTCTGTTTTGATAATTCCTGAAGTAGGAGGCCAGCCCTTCTTGTATCTTCGCATGCTATGACTCGGGATGAAAGCAACACGTTAATGGCGCGGATGGTAATATCTTCAAGGTTTCCGATTGGTGTTGACACTACGTAGAGCGCTGCCATAGAATCATTATATCCTATGGGTAGTTTACTCGCATTTTTGAAGCCAGAGTTACTCATTCAAACATTTGGATTATTCGGTGTATTTTTTGTTTTATTTGCCGAGTCGGGACTATTTTTCGGATTTTTTCTTCCCGGCGACAGTCTTTTGTTTACGGCGGGAGTGCTGTCATCTCAGGGGTATCTTTCCTTTCCATTGTTAGTTATTGTTAGTTTTCTCGGAGCCGTCATTGGGGATAATGTCGGATACTGGTTTGGACATACAGTCGGAAAAAAATTGTTTGAAAAAGAAGAGAGCTTATTTTTTAAAAAACATCATTTACTAGATGCGCAGGTATTTTATGAACAGCACGGTGCGAAAACGATTGTATTTGCGCGTTTCATGCCATTTGTCCGTACGTTCGCCCCAATTGTTGCTGGAGTGGCAAACATGAATTACGGTGTATTTATGAGATACAATTTATTTGGCGGGGCGCTTTGGGCAGTGGGGCTCACTGTACTTGGGTATTTTTTGGGCAATATACCGATCATCAAGCATAATTACGAACTTGTCATCCTTGTCATAGTGTTTGGCTCTGTTTTGCCGCTTGCCATCCATTTTCTCATAGATCAGGACAAAAGAGGCAGGGTAATACGAAAAGTAAAGAGTATATTTGGACGATAAACTATGCCTGGTATTTACGGATAAGGCCGACAACTTTCCCCTGAATTTTTACATGTGTGGCAAAAATCGGAGACATCTGGGTATTTGCGGGCATGAGCTTGATCCTATCTTTTTCAAAATAAATCCGCTTAAGCGTTGCGAGCCCGTTTGGCAGAAGTGCAACCACGATGTCTCCATTTTTAGCATCCTGCTGGTGTTGTATAACAACAAAATCACCGTCAAAAATTCCGTCATCAATCATAGATGTGCCTTTGACCTGCAGTACATACCCCGGTTTATTGCTTGAGATCATGCCCGGGGCTACTGACATGTAAAAATTTGGATCTGTGTACGGCTCGAGAGGCGCGCCCGCAGCGATATACCCAAGTACTGGTAGTTCTATGACAGTTTGACCAGTCAGAGCCGATTTTACACTGTCTGAAAGGTCCAATCCACGTGCCGTTCCATCGAGTTTTTTTATAAAGCCCCTCTGCCTGAGTTTGTCTATATGTTCGTGTACTGTGGCGGGAGAAGCCATGCCAAGGGCCTCGCCTATTTCTTTCAGAGTTGGTGCATACCCATATCTTTGAATAAATTGAGATATAAATTCTAAAATTTGACGTTCTCTCGAATAGACTGTTGCTGGCATAGTAGTATAAAATGAATGAATTGTTCTTTTATCTCTCGTTTCTTTCTGTTACTATTAGAGAATAATCCAAAATATACCCGAACGTCAAGAGGTCTATTGTGGATCAGAGCATATCAAGTATTGTATTTACCCGAATATGAATGAGTATTTACTTACATCCAAGTTTCAGCCAACGGGCGATCAGCCAGAGGCTATATTAGCTTTGCATAAGGCAATAGAAGCAGGAAATCGTGAACAGGTGCTCCTTGGTGTGACAGGGAGCGGAAAGACGTTTACCGTGGCACATCTTATAGCAAAACTAAACCGACCGACGCTTATCATCTCTCATAATAAAACACTTGCGGCCCAGCTGTATCAGGAGTTTCGTGATTTTTTTCCTAAAAATGCTGTATCGTATTTTGTCTCCTATTACGATTACTATCAACCGGAAGCATATATTCCTCAGTCAGGTACATTTATAGAAAAAGAAACCGAGATCAACGATGAAATAGACAAACTGCGCCTTGCGGCTACCACCAATATTCTGACCAGAAAAGACACCATCGTTGTCGCGTCTGTTTCGTCTATCTATAACATAGGTTCGCCGCGCGAGTACGGACATTTTGTCCTGGAATTAAAACCCGGAATTGTTATTTCAAGGGAATCCATTATGCTTCGCCTTATACAACTTCAGTACACGAGAGAGTCAGGAAGTTTTACGCGTGGGACATTTCGTGTCCGCGGAGATGTGATAGATATATTTCCGGCGTACGAAGACACCGCTATCCGTTTGTCACTGTCACTCACGTCTGTGCTCTCAATCACACGTATAGATCCGATTGACATAGAGACAATAGATACACTGCAATCGATTGTCATATTTCCAGCAAAACATTACATGACTAATCCAGAAAATCATAAAGAGGTGTTTAAAAAAATTGACAAAGACCTGGAGATAGAAGTGAAGGCACTGCAGAATAAAGGAAAAATTGTAGAAGCCCAAAGACTTCGGCAACGAGTCGAGTATGACATCGAAATGATAGGAGAGATGGGATATGTAAACGGCATCGAAAATTATTCCCGATATTTTGATGGAAGAAGCCCCGGTGATCCACCGTTTTCACTGTTAGACTATTTTAAGGAGGCAGGCGAACAGCGGAAGAGCGATTGGCTTCTCATCGTCGACGAATCACATATTACTATTCCACAGATACGCGGCATGTATAACGGGGACAGAAGCAGAAAACAAACCCTGGTAGATTTTGGCTTTAGGCTCAGAGCATGCCTTGACAATAGGCCGCTTAACTTTGGGGAATTTTTATATAGAATTCCAGATACGGTATATGTTTCAGCAACTCCGGATGAATGGGAGCTTTCCCGAGCAAAGGATGCGTCCACTGGCGGCAATGGTGTGGTAGAGCAACTTGTCAGGCCAACGGGACTGGTCGATCCGCTGGTGAGCATCCATCCGACAGAGGGGCAAATACCGTCCTTACTTCTTGAGATAGAAAAACGTGTGCAGAAAAAAGAGAGAGCCATCATTACTACCCTGACAAAACGGATGGCTGAAGAACTATCTGAATATATACAAAACAAAGGAATAAAAGTGAATTATCTTCATAGCGACATAGAAACACTTGACAGAAATGAAATATTAAGAGATTTTCGCCTCGGGTTGTATGACGTAATTATCGGTATAAATCTTTTGAGAGAAGGTCTGGATCTTCCGGAGGTATCGCTTATTGCCATCCTCGATGCTGATAAGGAGGGATTTTTACGAAGTAAAACAAGTCTCATACAGATCATGGGAAGAGCCGCGCGGCACGTGCATGGATCGGTTATTTTGTATGCAGATGGTGTCACTCAGTCTATGAAAGGGGCCATGGATGAAGTAAACAGACGGCGAAAGATTCAGGAGACATATAATACCGTTCACAATATTCAACCTAGAAGCATCATAAAACCAATTCGTGACCAACTCATCGATCGTAAAGATACGTCACGCGAGACAAATGCGCTGACAATACTTGAAAATATGCGACCTCACGACATGGATGCAATGACGCCGGATGACAAAAAAAAGTTTATATCAAAGCTTGCTCGTGAAATGAAAAGTGCCAGCAAATTGCTTCTCTTTGAGCGTGCCATGGCCATACGGGACGCAATAACTGCAATAGAAAAGGGAGAATGGAAAAATTAGTATGTACGACAGTATAAAAATAATTGGAGCAAAGCAGCATAATCTAAAGAATGTTAATCTCACTCTGCCAAAGGGCAAACTTATTGTGTTTTCAGGTCTTTCGGGTTCCGGAAAGTCATCTCTTGCATTTGATACGATCTATGCTGAAGGACAAAGACGGTACGTCGAGTCGCTCTCATCATACGCTCGTCAATTTTTGGGTGTGCTCGACAAGCCAGATGTAGATAGCATAGAAGGGTTGTCTCCTTCAATCTCTATTGACCAAAAAACGACCTCTCATAATCCGCGGTCTACTGTTGGTACAGTGACGGAAATGTATGATTATCTTCGCCTCTTATTTGCGCGCATAGGGCATCCGCATTGCTCTCTTTGCGGACGCGAGATAGAGAGACAGACGAACCAACAGATTGTTTCACTGTGTATAGACCGCATGCTTGAACGATCCCACGAATCTCCCATTGTTCGTATGCTTATTTTGTCTCCCGTTGTAAGGGATAGAAAAGGGGAATTTAGTGGGCTGTTTGCAAATGCAAAAGCGAAAGGGTATTCAGACCTTCGTGTCGACGGCGTCATCATCGGACTTGACGAAGATATCGGGCTTATTAAAACAAACAAACACAGTATAGATATTGTCATTGATCGTATAATTGTGGATCGAGCGCTTGCACGCTCAATGAAACGCGGAAAGGATGAACGTGCGTCAGACAACGATAAAATGCTCTATAAAACATTTCGTAGCCGCGTAGCAGACTCCATAGAGCAGGCACTCAAGCTTTCAGATGGCCTTGTGACCGTGGCAGATGTCCAAGAATCAGGGTTTACGTTTCCCCAAAAACCCAAAGAAATGATTGATTTGCTTTACTCAGAGCGTTTTGCCTGTCCGACGTGCGGCATTTCGCTTCCTGAGATTGAACCCAGGTCTTTTTCTTTTAACTCCCCGCACGGTGCGTGTGGGGACTGCACCGGCCTTGGAAAAATTCTCACCGTTGATCCTGATTCCGTTATGAATCCAATACTAACTCTTAGCGAGGGCGGCATCCTGCCTTTTGCGAGGACTTTTGAAAATGACACCTGGTACTCGCGCCTTGTTCGGACTGTCTGTGAAGAACACTCCATATCTATGAAGCAGGCCATAGGAACCCTCACACAAAAACAGCGCGATATTCTTCTTCTTGGTACGGGAGAACGCATCTACAGCGTTTCCGGCACAAACAGGTTTGGCGAAAAAACAAGAATTGAAGAACAGTTTAAGGGGTTTATTTCAGAGTTAAAAGCCAGGCATGTATCCTCGGATTCTGAATGGGTAAAAAGTGAAATTGAAAAGTATATGCGGGAAGAAGTTTGCCCAACGTGCCATGGGGATAGGCTGAAAAGAGATGCGCTGACTGTAACGGTAGACGGTAAGAATATTGCGTTTGTCTCTAGCCTTTCCATCGGCGCTCTCCATGCATGGGTGAGTACTATAGGAACGATCATAAAAAATGATCAGGAAAAAATTATTGCTACATCGATCATAAAGGAGTTGAAGCTTCGGTCTAAATTTTTAGATGAAGTAGGGCTTGAGTATCTGAGCCTCTCGCGTGCAGCCATGACTCTTTCCGGTGGAGAAGCTCAGCGAATTCGCCTTGCTTCTCAGATTGGATCAGGACTGTCCGGAGTATTGTATGTCCTGGATGAACCGTCTATTGGTCTTCACCCACGGGATAACGCAAAACTTATTTCAACACTCAAAACTTTAAGAGATTTAGGAAATACCGTCATAGTTGTCGAGCATGACCGCGAAATGATTATGGAAGCGGATTATCTTGTAGATTTCGGACCCGGAGCAGGAGAACACGGCGGAGCTATCATAGCAGAGGGAACTGTTGATGAAGTGATCAAAAATAAATACTCAATTACCGGAGCGTATCTTTCGGGTAAACGTAATCTCGACAGATTTTACAAACATCAAAAATTGCTTACGGATGAGACGAAATACCTCAAAATTTATGGCGCGAGTGAAAACAATTTAAAAAATCTGAACGTATCATTCCCCCTCGGACACTTTGTTACAATCACTGGAGTATCCGGAAGCGGAAAATCAACGCTTATTGTAGAAACACTCTACAAAGCGCTTCAAAAAGAAAGAGGTATTCTATCCCGCGAAGCAGGGGCAGTGTACAAAAAACTAGAGGGAATTGAATTTTTAGATAAGGTCGTTCTTATCGATCAGTCTCCGATTGGAAGAACCCCGCGAAGCAACCCTGCCACGTACACAGGTCTTTTTACACTTATACGCGATGTCTATTCCGAGATTCCGGAAGCAAAATTACGCGGATATAAGCCGGGAAGATTTTCATTTAATGTTTCCTCCAGAGGAGGAAAAGGCGGAAGATGTGAAGCGTGTGAAGGCGAAGGACAGCGAAAAATCGAGATGCAGTTTCTTTCGGATGTCTATGTAACATGTGAAGTCTGTCATGGACAGCGGTATAACATCGAGACTCTCGAAGTGCTCTATCGTGGCAAATCCATAGCTGGCGTTTTGGATATGACCATTGAAGATGCGTGTGATTTTTTTAGGCATCATCCTCTCATGAGAGAAAAATTAGAAACACTCGCATGTGTAGGGTTAGGGTATATGCATCTTGGTCAGAGCGCGACCACTCTTTCTGGAGGAGAGGCACAGAGAGTCAAGCTTGCCACGGAGCTCTCGCGTAGATCTACTGGGAAAACCATGTATATCCTCGACGAGCCTACAACCGGCCTTCATTTTGGAGATTTAGAAAAGCTTCTCGAAGTACTTTTTGCCCTGCGAGACAAGGGAAATAGTCTTATCGTGATTGAACACAATCTGGATGTTATTAAAAATAGCGATTGGCTTATTGATCTCGGACCTGAGGGCGGGGACAATGGAGGTACTCTCGTCGCGGTTGGTACGCCAGATGACATAAAAAAGAACAAAAATTCCTACACAGGCCAGTGTCTTAGTGAGAGTACAGAGATATGAAATTTATTGAACGGGTGTTTACGTTTTTCATTCTTATATTTATTCCCCTTGGACACGTTTTCGCGGCTTCTGATTTTCTTGCAAATTATGATATTTCATACGCAGTTTCACCAAGCGGTAAAACCATCGTTACAGAAAATATTACCCTCATAAACAAAACATCCGGAACGTACCCAAAACAATATGCTATTACTCTTGATTCAACAGATATAAAAAATACTATCGCATACGATCCAAAAGGTATTGTTCCGATAGAAGCAAGAAGTTTAGAGGGAAAAACGATGCTTCTCCTAACTTTTAATACAAAAGTTGTCGGGATAGATAAGGCTTTGCCGTTCTCTCTTCGATTTGAAACAGATTCTGTAGCCCGAAAATTTGGGTCAATCTGGGAGATTTCAATTCCGGGCGTACCAAAAGATGAATCTATTGGCACCTATGATGTGAGGCTATCTGTGCCTGATAATTTCGGTGAAAATTCCTATGTATCGCCATCTCCTGTAGATGGAATGCACTGGACGAAAGCTACGCTTTCATATGGTGGTGTAAATGCGTCCTACGGAAAAAAACAATCGTACAGCCTTTCGCTTTTATACCACCTAGTAAATTCTTCGACAAGAGAAAAAAACATGAGCATCACGCTTCCTCCAGACACCGCCTATCAACAAATGCTTATTTCTTCTCTTGATCCGGAGGCCGCGAAGGTAGAGCGAGATCGTGATGGGAACTGGCTTGCACAATACACTGTGAAAGCAAACGAGAAGCTTGATATATCAGCACAAATCTTAGCAACGGTGTATCCTTTTCCAAGAGAAAGTTACGGCAAAGATACTATAGTTTCACGGGACTATCTGGCTGAACGGCCGTTTTGGGAGGTGTCTGACCCGTCTATCGTTTCTCTGGGCGGAACATATAAAACACCCGAGCAAATATATACATACGTATCTACATTTCTTTCCTATGATTATACAAGGGTATCTCTTGGTATTGACAGGCTTGGGGCCGTAGGAGCTTTACGTTCAAACGCTCAAGCGCTTTGCAATGAATTCACTGATCTTTTTATCGCAATCGCAAGAGCATCGGGCATACCCGCGCGAAGAGTAGTAGGATATGGATACACGACAAATCCAAAAATTAAGCCCTTGTCACTTATCGTAGATGTTCTTCATACCTGGCCTGAGTACTTTGATGAAAAGCGAAGCGTTTGGATATCCGTAGACCCAACATGGGCAAATACCACTGGAGGCATAGATTATTTCAGGAAACTTGATTTTTCACATATAGCATTTGCAATAAATGGGCTATCAAGCTCAGAACCAAAGGCTGCCGGGATGTATAAAAACGAAAAAATCCAATCAAAAGATGTTCTAGTGACACTGTCATCTGAAAAAATTGAAAGCAGTGAGTCACCATCCCTTGTTCTTTCGTTTCATCTTCCTCGTCAGGTGATAAGCGGCACATATGCCCGAGGGACTCTCGAACTTAAAAACACATCGGGTGTTGCGGTGCAGATAGAGGGTGTAAAAGTTGAATCTTTATCGCATCTTGTGAGTCTATCAAATTCAACGACAGAAATCCCACCATTTGGGAATATTGTTCTCCCGATAACATATCCTCTCCCGTTCTTTCCGACAGTCACCCGCGACATATTTACAGCGAAAGCGGGAAGTAGTATGGCACGGGCAGAAGTGCTTTATATATCTGCCACGCTCGTTTTTACTGTGCTTCTTTCTCTTTTATCTATCGGCGGAATTATCTACATTATTTTTTTAATGCTGAGAAGAAAGCATGTGTAGATACGTATGCGATATACAAAAAATCAGCGGAAATTACTGCCAACTACCCCCGGAATTTATCAGTATTTTGACGCATCAGATAGTCTTTTATATATAGGAAAAGCCAAAAATCTTCGAAAAAGAGTAAGTCAATACTTTCTCGATACGAAGCACCTTGGAGAAAAAACTCACATACTCGTTTCTCAGATAGACTCAATTTCGATCATAGAGACTGAAAGCGAATTTGACGCTATACTGTTTGAATCTGAACTTATTCGTACACTTCAGCCAAAATATAATATTCTCGCCAAGGACGATAAGAGTCCGCTGTATGTCCTTCTGACACTCCACGAAGAATTGCCGCACATTCTGTATATCCGTAAACACGATATTCAGCGTTTGTACATACGAAAAAAAGATGCGTTGTTCGGCCCATATCAATCAGCGCATATGATTCGGTCGCTCATGAGAACACTGCGGCATATTGTTCCGTTTTGTCTTCAAAAAAGACGGAACGGTAAACCGTGTTTTTCGTCTCACATTGGACTCTGCAGCCCATGCGCGTCAGAAATACAGGGTATGCCGGGGGGCAAATTAAAACAGGAAAGCGTACGAGTATATAGATCCCATGTGATTACGTTAAAACATATTTTGTCGGGAAAATCAGACGTTGTCAGGCGATCATACGCAAGAGAGATGAACGCTCTTTCAAAACACTTGCACTACGAAGAGGCGCTCGTTATACGAAAACACATTGAATCCCTTGATGTACTTAAGCGAAGAAGATTTGATCCATCTGTCTATACTCAAAGTGAACAAAAAATTGATGATATTTACCAGATGGAGCTCTCTGACACTCTGGAAGTACTACATAGATTTGGCATAACAATACACTCACTAGAACGTATAGAATGCATAGACATTTCAAACACGCAAGGGACGCATGCGACAGGAGCATTGACAGTATCAATCGATGGTCGCATGACAGTGAGCGAATATCGAAAATTCCGTATCAGGACTGTACAGTCTCCAAATGATGTTCTTATGGTTTCTGAAGTTATGCGACGAAGGTTGTCTCATACCGAATGGCGGTTTCCCGAGCTTTTTGTGATAGACGGAGGGAAGGGACAGATCCAGGCTGCGTGTAGCGTACTTGATGAATACAGCTGCACTATTCCAATTATTGGTCTTGCCAAACGCTTTGAAACGATTCTTTACTACCACAGAAGAACTCAATCATTTCAAAGCATCAATCTTTCTTTCGATCGACCGGCTCTCCATCTTTTTCAGCGGATACGCGATGAAGCTCACAGGTTTTCAAAATCATATCATTCCTTATTGCGTTCAAAAAGTATGACGCGGGAGTCTTGAGAATAGAGAGTAAATTTGTTAGCATTGGATGACACCATGAGATATCTTTTGAAGTTGTTTGTTTTTCATGCATTTGCACTGTGGGTCACGACAGAAATATATGCCGGATTTGTCATACGGGGCGGTTGGCAAACAATTTTTTTTGCCGGTCTTATACTCACAGTATTAACTCTCCTGGTAAAGCCTCTTTTAAAAATTCTCTTTATACCGGTAAATCTTCTGACATTTGGATTATTTTCCTGGATAGTTAATGTTCTTGTTTTGTATATGCTGACTGTTATCATAAACACTGTGTATGTAAGACCCTGGATATTTATGGGTTTTACGTTCCAAGGGTTTGTCGTACCATCTACTCAGATTTCGTATCTGGCCTCTCTCATCGGGGCTACATTTATTATTACCGCTATATCAAACCTTCTTTTTGAAGTAACGGAAAGCTAATCTCTATGGCACGAATTTCTCATAAAAATATTGTCTGTATTGGCGGTGGTACCGGTACGTTTGTGGTGCTTAAAGGCTTAAAAGAATTTTATACAAACCTTTCGGCTATTGTCACCATGAGCGACAGTGGAGGAAGCAATAAACGCATTCGTGATGAATTTGGCCTCCTCCCAACGTCAGACATACGACAATGCTTCGTAGCACTTTCAAGCGAGAACGGCGGATCAGGACTTTTACGAAAACTCTTTATGTATCGGTTTGAAAAAGGTCAGGGTATCTCGGGGATGACATTTGGAAATTTATTTATGGCTGCTCTTTCTGATATTTTGGGTTCGCAAGAAGAAGCGATACGTCAAACAGGTAAGGTATTGAACATAAAGGGGCACGTTATACCGGTTTCTTTTACAGATACTAATCTTATTGCCGAATATGAAGATGGAACTACTTTAAGCGGTGAACATTTTATCGATGAGCCGCCCCACGACGGCAAGACAAAAATTACTCATATCGCTCTCAGCCCAGAGGCAGTAGCAAATCCGGAGGCGTGTGACGCTATAGAAAAAGCCGATCTTATCGTATTAGGCCCTGGAGACCTTTATACGAGTCTCGTACCAAACTTACTGGTAAAAGATATTTCCCGCTCGATTCAACATGCCCGCGCAAAAAAAGTGTATGTACTAAACCTTATGACAAAATCAGGTCAAACGTACGGATATAAAGCCTCAGACCACCTGCGAGTGGTGGAATCGTATGTTGGTCGTGTTTCGTCTATCATTCTTCATGAGGGTCAATTTCCTGAGCATGCGCTTGATGTATATAAAAAGTACAACGAATTCCCCGTGAAAGATGATTTGAAAAGAGACAGTAGGGCTGTGAGAGGCGACATCGTCAACAGAAAAATTGTGACAAAATCTAAAAGTGACGCTCTGGTGCGAAGCCTGATTCGCCACGATAGCGCAAGACTTGCCGGTATCATAATTGATATACTAGAGGAAAGAGAAAAAGTATGAAAAACATTATTCTTATTATGCATATCATCGTATCTGTGTCGCTTATCGCGCTTGTGCTTTTACAATCAAGTAAAGGCGGACTATCAAGCTTTGGAGGCGGGGAGCTTTATAGAACAAAAAGAGGTGCGGAAAAAATCGTTTTTATGCTGACGATTATTTTTGCGTGCCTATTCCTTGCGACGTCCATTGCGAATATACTCATTCGCTGATTATGTTCATATTGCGGAAAATTCGTCTCTTTTTTTGGGTCATTCGCATACTAGCGACAAAGTACACAAAAGCTCTTGCAGGCGGATTTATCATCGGACTTTGCACTGCATTTCTTCTGTCTCAAATGCTTCCTCTCATAAAAATTACATTTTTTGCCCCGATTGAACGAATAGGTATTGTGGGAGAGTTCACTCCCTCCACGCTTCCTCGAGAGCTTCAGGATAAAGTATCTGCAGGTCTGACCAGTCTTGCGCCAGATGGAAGCGCGAAAGAATCACTTGCTATCTCATGGGAGGCCACTGACTCTGGAAAAGTGTATATCTTTCACTTGAGGTCCGATCTTTTCTGGCACGACGGAAAAAAAGTTGAGGCAAATGATGTGAATTACAATATAAAAAATGTTACATTTTCTCCTATCGATAACAAAACCATACGAGTCATACTAACAGAATCTTACAGCCCGTTTCCAACCGTAGTAGCAAAACCACTGTTTAAAAAAGGCCTTATCGGATTTGGACCGTATAGAGTATCATCTATAAAACTTTCCGGCGACAGCGTGCAATATCTTTTGCTTACCCCGAGATTTGAACGCCTGGGCATTTCCTATGAATACCGGTTTTATAAAACTCAATCTCAGGCCGTGTCGGCATTTAAGCGCGGAGATGTCGATCGTATTAATGATCTGTCAGACGCATTATTGTTTTCTTCGTGGGGGACTGCAAATCTGACTGAGCAGGTGCTAAAAGACCGAATGGTAACACTTTTTTACAATACAAAGGACAGCATGCTAAAAGAGAAGCAGGTGCGTCAGATGCTCTCCTATGCAGTACCTGATCTTGGGGGCGAACGAGCATACTCTCCAATAGGAAAAGGCTCATGGAGCTACACAGATAAAATAAGAAAGTACGATCCAAATACATCTCAGGCGTTAAAAATGGCGAAATCACTAGGAATTGCATCCGAATCATCGGAGCTGACTATAACAACATTTCCAGGCTATGTTGATGTAGCATCAAAAATAGCAACAGCTTGGACAAATATTGGAATCAAAACTTCTGTCCAGGTTGAAAACTCTCTCAGCGGTACCTTTCAGGTACTCTTGGGTGTACAGATCATTCCGCCTGATCCTGATCAATATCCATTCTGGCATTCTACTCAAACTGTAACAAACGTCACAGGGTATATAAATCAGAAAATTGATAAACTTTTGGAAGATGGCCGCGGAAAAAACCTCGATCCAGAAAACAGAAGGGTTGTGTACCAAACGTTTGCGCGTACACTAACAGAAGATGTCCCCGCTCTCTTTCTCTATTACCCTACAGTATATTCAATACACCGATAATTTTTTTTCAGTAAAGTATCATCTGCGGCATATTCGGATACGTAAACGCATATGGTATACTTCACTCTGTGAAAAAAGTCGTCATTTCTATCATCATTATTGTTGGAATTATTGGATTTTTTTGGTACAGACAGTCATCGCAAAAGACCCCCAATATAGAAACTATTCAAGTTCAAACAAAAAACCTTGATGAAACTATCAGCGCATCAGGAAAAACATCTGCAAAACGCATGGTAGATTTAAAATTTCAGACGTCGGGACTTCTCATCTTTGTTGGGGTTAAGGAAGGAGATCATGTTGAGAAAGGACAAATTCTGGCATCCCTGGATTCACGAGAAGTGCAAAAAAATTTGGAGAAAACGCTTATTGACTATTCCAAACAAAGAAATGACTTTGAAGAATTATGGAGAGTAACCTATAAAGGAATGAAAATGCCGCAAGATGCACTGACAAACACAGTCGCAAGAATTTTAGAGAAAAATCAGTGGGATTTGAGTCGGTCTGTACTCGATGTAGAACTTAAAGCTTTGGCAATTGAATGGTCAAAGCTCGTTACTCCTATTTCAGGCATTGTTACGCATATTGATGTTCCTGTCTCCGGAGTAAATATTACTCCTGCTGGAGCCGTATTCGCGGTAGTAGATCCGCAAAGCATTGTCTTTCAGGCAAATGTCGACGAAACAGACGTAGGTGCAGTGCATGAAGGAATGAAGGCAGTGGTGGCTCTCGACGCGTACAGAGATGTGCCTTTTGAAGGTGAAATTTCAACCATTGCCTATGCGTCGCAAACATCCAGTGGTGGTGCAACTATATTTCCTATTGAGATGAAATTTGCTTCTCCCTCGGCTCTCCGAGTGGGGCTTAATGGTGACATCTCTATACAAACACGAAGAATCAGTAATGTACTGGTAGCCCCACGCGAAGCAGTCCGGGGCACAACTGATCGATATGTCATCCGAGTCGTAGAAAAAAAATACGTTAAAACCAGTGTCACGGTTGGACTTATAACAGAGAAAGAAATTGAAATTCAAAGCGGCCTTGCACCGGGTGACATGGTCGTAATCAAAGGGTTTAGCGAGATTTTGGTACACTAGCGTTTATTCTGATTATGATTCCTCACATACTCTTGTCTGTTTCTCATGTATCCAAAGCTTATAGAATGGATGAAGTAGAATTTGCAGCACTAAACGACGTGACTCTTCGTGTGTCTGAAGGTGAATTTATCGCGATCATTGGTCCTTCCGGAAGCGGCAAATCAACGCTTATGCACCTCATTGGGTGTCTTGACACACCAACAATAGGTACGTTGTCCTTTGATGGTGTAGATATTTCAAAAATATCAAATCGTGAACTCGCTATGGTCAGAAATCAAAAAATTGGTTTTGTATTTCAACAGTTTAATCTGCTTCGAAAAACTTCTGCTCTCTCAAACGTTGAATTACCACTCATTTACGCAAACATGAATGCAAAAGAGAGAAAAGTAAAGGCCGTAGAAATGTTAAGAAAAGTGGGGCTCTCAGATAAACTTTCGAATTTTCCTTCACAACTTTCCGGAGGTCAACAGCAGCGTGTCGCTATCGCAAGAGCACTCGTGACTAACCCGCGGATTTTGCTTGCAGATGAACCAACCGGAAATTTAGATAGCAAATCCGGTCGCGAAATACTAGATATGTTTCAGGACCTAAACAAAAGCGGGCATACCATTGTTCTCGTGACCCACGACATGAATATTGCAAAGGAAGCAAAAAGAATTGTTCAGATTAAAGACGGGTCAATACTATCGGACAAAAAAAAATAAATGTATGAATATAGGTGTATATTTTAAATTATCTCTCAATAGTTTGAGTGCAAACAAAATCAGGTCTATATTAACAATGCTTGGTATCATCATAGGCGTAGCTTCTGTAATTCTTCTCGTTTCTATCGGTACAGGCCTTCAAGCATATGTCACGAATCAATTTGCGTCTCTTGGTTCTAATGTTGTCTTTGTTCTTCCTGGAAAAGTTGATTTGAAACGTGGCACACAGGGTAGGCCTCTGACCCAAGTAAGTAAATTTGAACTTCAAGATGTGACAGAATTAAATCGGCTCGGAGGGCCGATAAAGCAAGCTAGTCCTATGATTCAGACTCAGGGTACGCTTCGAGCCCGCGGTGAATCCGTCAGCGTACCTATTATAGGAGTATGGGAGAATGTTTTTGATATAAGAAACTTAGCGGTGAAAGAAGGAAAACGCATAGCGCAAAGCGATGTTGAACGGTCAAGAAAAGTTATTGTTCTAGGTTCTGAAACGTCAAAAAATTTATTTGGAACTGAAGAAAGTGCTATCAATCAAACGCTCACAATAAATGATATTCGTTATACCGTCGGTGGAGTTCTTGAAAGCAAAGGCGGAGGCGGATTAGGGGCAAACGTAGATGAGCAGGTCTATATACCTCTCTCAACAGCACTTCGTCAGTTCAACCAATCAAAGCCAAGCATTATACTTGTGGAAGCAATAGATCAATCCTCTGTTGAAGAGGCATCAAGCGAAACGAAGAAACTATTGCTGAGACGACTTAAGGACGATGATTTTACCGTGCTTGAGCAAAAAGAACTTTTATCTACTATCAATCAATTCTTGGGCACTATTACCGTAGCGCTCGGAGGAATAGCAGCGATTTCTCTCCTCGTCGGCGGCATCGGCATTATGAACATCATGCTCGTCTCCGTGACTGAGCGGACGCTGGAAATTGGATTACGAAAAGCGGTTGGAGCCCCACCAGAGGCGATTCTCATACAATTTCTTATTGAGGCAATCGTCCTCTCGCTTGTCGGGGGTACGATCGGTATCATTCTTGGATCTGTGGGCGCACTCCTTTTAAGTCGATTTATTCAAACATCTGTCTCTCTATGGTCTATCGTTTTATCATTTTCCTTTAGCGCGTTTATTGGTATCGTTTTTGGAGTCGCACCCGCTATTCGGGCCGCAAGACTTGACCCAATTGCTGCTTTACGATATGAATAGCGTTCGTCTAGTTGACAGAAAAGGAAATACTCTTTAGACTTACAGTCATCTCGAGAGACTGTACTCTCGTATGTTGTTTTTTCTCAAGCAACGAATATCCCTGGCTCATGCGAAGCATGAACAGAAAGCCGCCTTGGATGTTCACCAAACGAAAAAACGTATGTTCGATTCCAATTTTTTTGTATCACTTGAATTAGCTGAAATTCATACACACCTTGGCTTTAGCGTCTCTCCGACCATGCTCTGGGAGATAGCCCACAATCAGGGTCTTCGACTTCCGACTAAAAATTATTTTGAGTTTGAAAAACTCGTCACGATGTACGAATCCAAAGGATACGAAGAATACCTTATGCTTTTTGATCTGACAGAAAAAATACAGTCATCGCCAGAGGCGTTGTTTTTAGCCACAGAAACAGCCGTATCCAGTGCCTACCGCAAAAATAATATTACAACGCTTGAACTCCGCTTTAATCCAATTTTGCGGAGCCGAAGCGGCGAACGAGATCTAGATCACCTTATAGTATTCGCTATTCAGGGCATGGAGCGCGCCATGCTCAAGTACCCCGTAAACGCTGGGCTTATTCTTATGATGGATAGGAGATTTACACTTCGTGAAAATGAGATTATCGTTGAAAAAGCTATTAAATACAAAAGCCGGGGAATTATTGGTGTAGACCTGGCAGGGCCAATTCATAGAACTGAGTCAAGCAAAGTATTTCGTCCCAAGGACATACTATCCTGTGTGCGTGAGGCAAGAAAGCATGAACTTGGAGTAACTGTACACACCGGCGAAACTACCTCAACAGACGAAATGTGGGAGGTGGTGAACAATCTTAGGCCGGATAGAATCGGACACGGCATAGCCTGTGTCACCGATGAGAAACTCATGAACATATTAAAGTCCAAACGCATCGTGCTCGAAACATGTCCGACGTCAAACCTTCATACTAAGGCACTAAAAAATATTGATCACATGAGAGAAATGTACAAAACATTGCTCCAGCATGACGTACCCTTTACCATAAATACAGACGGGCCGGAGATGCAAAAAATTTCTCTTCGGGGTGAATATCAGATGCTTTTAGAACATAATGTTTTGACGAAAAAAGAATTGCTTACCGCAAATAAACTCGCACACAAAGTTTCTTTTCTCAAGAAAGGATCGTCCATATGAACAAACAATCAATTATCGAAAACAAAATAGTCCGTCATGAGGCGTTGACTTTTGATGATATTCTCCTTCTGCCAAATTACTCCGATGTAAAAAGGCAGGACACATATCTTTCAGTAAAGCTACATCCGAAAATTCATCTGCACCTTCCGGTTCTCTCGTCGCCAATGGACACGGTGACGGAAGAGTCTATGGCGATCGCTATGGCTCTTGCCGGTGGTCTTGGAGTATTACATAGAAATGTAAGCGTGGAACATCAGGCTTCTATGGTTATAAAAGTAAAACAGCAAAAAGTGAAAAATGCCAATGAATCAGCAGTAGATTCGGCCGTAGACGAACACAATGCACTCCTCGTCGGTGCCGCTGTTGGTGTAGGAAGTGATACCATGGAGCGTGTTGATGCGCTAATGAAGGCAAAAACGGATGTTATCGTAGTAGACAGCAGCCATGGGTACACAAAATTTGTTATTGATACAGTAAAAGATATCAAAAAACAATATCCCAAGTGTGTTCTTATGGCGGGAAATATTGCGACGTACGACGGAGCGCGTGCACTCATTGAGGCAGGGGTGGATATTCTTCGCGTTGGCATGGGACCCGGAAGCATATGTACCACAAGAATCATAAGCGGCATGGGTGTGCCCCAGATATCAGCGATTTCAGCAGTCGTTCGTGCAACTGAAGACTCGCAAGCGACAGTCATAGCAGATGGCGGCATCCGGCAAATCGGAGATATGGCAAAGGCCCTGGCATTCGGAGCCACTGCAGTTATGCTGGGGTCGCTTCTTGCAGGATACGATGAATCGCCCGGCGACGTTGCAGAGATACACAGTAAAAAATATAAAATATATCGAGGCATGGGTTCTATTTCTGCCATGAAAAAAGGTGGGGCAGAACGCTACGGTCAGAGTCGGGATACAGACGAAAGGAAATTAATCGCAGAAGGTGTTGAAGGTTTTGTCCCGTACAAAGGAAGTGTTTCCAACTACCTTTATCAGATTCATGGAAGCCTCCGAACGTCTCTTTACTACCTCGGGTCAAAAAATCTCTTGGAGTTTTTTGAAAAGTCCCGTGTGATAAAGATATCAAATGCTGGCTTACTTGAAAGCCATCCGCATGACGTATCGATAGAATCTTCGGGGGGAAATTATGCAAAAAAATAATCTCCCGATTGCATTTTTTCTTGGGATGATTATTATAAGGTCATGAATAAATACTCGCTAAAATTTCAGGATAAAAAAATATTTTCTCTTATAGAGGATGAAAAAGTGAGACAAAGAGATGGTCTTGAGATGATACCATCTGAAAATTATACCTCCGCCGCTGTTCGGGAGTGCATGGGATCAATTCTCACCAATAAATATTCCGAAGGGTACCCGAAAAAACGATACTATGGGGGAAATGAGGTCATAGATGAAGTGGAGATTCTCGCTCAGGAGCGAGCGAAAAAATTATTTGGCGTTCCGTATGTAAATGTACAGCCCTATTCAGGTTCTCCGGCAAATCTCGCTGTCTATCTTGCAACGTGTAATCCAGGAGACACAGTCATGGGGCTAAATCTTCCGGACGGCGGTCACCTCACTCATGGATGGAAAGTCTCTGCAACAGGCACTTTTTATAAAGGTGTTATGTATCACGTTGATGAGAATGGCAGAGTGGATATAGATGAGGTATGGCGCCTTGCCAAAGAGCATAAGCCAAAGCTTATCTGGACAGGCGCGACAGCATACGTCTATCAGTACGATTTTGAGAAATTTGTTGAAATTGCCCAAAGCGTCGGTGCGTATTTTGCAGCCGATATTGCCCATGTCGCAGGTTTAATCGTTGCAGGTGTGCATACAAGTCCATTTAAGTATGCACATATTGTGACCACCACGACACACAAGACGCTCAGGGGTCCTCGTGGCGGCATGATTATGGTAACAAATCAGGGATTAAAAAAGGATCCCGAACTTGGAGATAAAATAGACCGGGCAATATTTCCAGGCCTTCAGGGTGGCCCGCATGACCACCAAACGGCAGCTATCGCTGTTACTTTAAAGGAAGCGTCAACGCCTTCGTTTCGTACATATGGAAGCCAGATAGTAAAAAATGCAAAAATTCTCGCAGAAACATTGAAAAAAAGAGGCATATCACTCATAGGTGGTGGGACAGAAAACCATCTGCTTTTGTTAAATCTCGTTCCAATATTTGGTCCGGGCGGAGGCGTTATAGTCTCTGACGCCCTCGGAGTGGCTCATATTACCGTCAACAAAAACACCATACCAAAAGATCCGTCTTCACCGTTTTATCCTTCAGGAGTGCGGCTCGGGACACCTGCACTGACGACCAGAGGCATGAAAGAGAAAGAAATGAAAATCATTGGAAACCTTATTGCAGATTGTATTGACGCCGTAAAAGTATATAGAGTCCCTGCAAATAAAGAAGAGAGAACAGAATTTCTTAAAAAAATGAGAAAAGAAATTGCTCTCAATAAAATACTTCTTTTAGTGCGTAGCAAGGTCAAAAAATTAACGCGGGGATTCATCATTCCCTAACGTATCTTTGCTACACGATGGATTTCGTGTATAATACGAATATTAAGCACACTCATAGACGTCTTCTTTCTATCGTATAGATAGCCATGAGTGGAAGATCCAAAAAGAAGATAGGGTATCCCGCCCTGGCGGGTTTTTTCAATTTTCATGCATATGAAAACGATAACATTACAGGAACTTCTCGAAGCAGGATGCCACTTTGGCCACAAATCCGAACGATGGCACCCTCGAGCGCAGGAATTTATTTACACCAAAAAGGACGGTATTCACATTATCGACCTTGCCAAAACCAAAAGAGCCCTGGAAGAAGCCATGGAGTATGTCTATAAAGTTGCATCTACTGGCAATACCGTGCTGTTCGTTGGCACAAAGAGGCAGGCATCAGAGATAGTGAAAAGCGAAGCTTTGCAGGCAGGGGCGCCTTTTTTCGTCACTCGTTGGGTCGGTGGATTTTTGACAAATTGGGACGGGATCAAGAAAAATATCGACAAAACCAACCTCATGGCTAAGCAAGAAGCTGAGGGTGCATGGAAAATCTATCCGAAACATGAACAGTTAAAACTTGCCCACCATTTAAGAAAGCTGACGATGGAATATGAGGGAGTATTAAACCTTCCAAAACCTCCAGTTGCACTGTTTGTTGTCGATGTAAAAAAAGAATTTTCTGCTGTCCGGGAAGCAAAAAGGACAGAATCTTTTACTCTTGGAATTGTTGATACAAATACAAATCCTCTCGACGTAGACATAGCCATACCGGCAAACGATGATGCTGTCGGATCTATTACCTATATTGTCAAAGCTATAGCAGAAGCGTATCTTGAAGGAAGAGATGCGTATAAAAAAGATCTTGCTCATGAAAAGGCAGTCCAAGAACAAAAAGAAGCAGTAAAAGAGCCAATTAAAGCAGAAACTTCAGAGAAAGAGCCAAAAGCGGCAAAGAAAAAAACCTCTACTCAATAACCTTATGCAGGTATCACTGGATCTTATAAAGAAACTTCGGGAAGAAACCTCTGCGGGCGTGTCCGATTGCAGAAAAGCGCTTGAGGATGCCGAAGGAAACATTGATAACGCCCGAAAACTTTTACTTGAGCGCGGTCTTGAAAAAGCGGCAAAAAAAGAAGGAAAGGAAACGTCACAGGGCGTCGTTGAGGCGTATGTCCATTCCGGACGTGTTGGAGTACTCGTAGAGCTTCGATGCGAAACTGACTTCGTCGCTCGAACCGATGAATTTAAACAGCTCGCTCATGAAATTGCGCTTCAAATTGCAGCTATGAATCCTCAATCAACCGATGAATTATTGAAATCTGCCTATATAAGAGATGGAGCTCTGACAATAGATGCTCTTATGAAATTAAGCATAGCAAAAGTGGGCGAAAACATTACCGTTGCAAAATTTTCCCGTCTTGCCTTGGATGAGTAGATTTCTCTTTCCACTATTGCTCCCTTTTGATTCATACGATACCATAGAAGCATGATTACAGTACTTCAGGACGCGAGAGTACGCATGCAAAAGGCACTGGATATCTCAAAACAGGATATATCAAGCATTCGTTCCGGTAGGGCAACACCGGCTTTGGTAGAAAATATCATCGTGTCCGCGTATGGAGGATCACAAAAATTGAGAATTTTAGAACTTGCGACCATAAATATACTGGATGTAAAAACGATTACTGTAACGCCATACGATCCAGCCACTATTTCTGAAATAGAAAAAGGCATTCAGGATGCACATGTCGGTTTATCACCTCTTAAAGAAGGTGAATACATTCGTATCAGTCTGCCTCCACTATCAGAAGAGAGGCGACTGGAATATCTAAAGCTTGCGAAAGCAAAACTCGAGTCAGGCAGAGTCATGATCCGTCAGATACGGCATGAAGCCATGAAGGAGCTTCAAAAACTGGCTGATACTAAATTTCTTACTGAAGATCAGATGCGTCATGAAGAAAAGCAGATTCAATTACTGACAGATGAGCTTATCGCTGAAATAGATATGCTTGGTGAAAGAAAAGAAGCAGAGCTTATGAAAATCTAAAGAACAAATGATACTCACTGCCGTAATCTTTTTTGTTATCCTCACGATTCTTGTATGCATCCATGAGCTGGGTCATTTTGCTATGGCTCGCATTATTGGAGTAAAAGTTGAAGAGTTCGGATTTGGTCTTCCTCCTCGTATTTTTGGTAAAATGTTTGGCAAAACACTCTATTCACTCAACTTGCTTCCCATAGGGGGATTTGTCAGACTTGCAGGAGAGGATGCAGAGGAAGACGTAGGGGTAAAACAAAAAAAAATTGTTTCCAAAAAATATTTTTTTAATAGAAGCAAAAAAGAACGCGTTGCTATTCTTCTGGCAGGCGTATCTATGAACCTTATTCTTGCCCTTGGCATTACGACCGCACTCCTCACCTCTGGCGTATCTGAACCGTCTGGCAAAGTTCGTGTTCAAAATATTCAGCCGAAAAGTCCTGCAGATACAATTGGACTTCGGGAAAACGATATCATTGCAAAAATTCAAACCAATTCTGAAATTGTAACTGTGCACGTACCAAAAGATGTCATCAGTACGGTCAAAAAAAATGCGGGGTCTAGCGTTGATCTATTTATTCTTCGTAATGGGAAAGAACTGTCTCTTACAGTGGTGCCTCGAGTAGCTCCGCCGCCCGGAGAGGGCCCTTTGGGAGTTGCTATCACTGACCTTGAGATCCACTCGTATCCAATTCACCTTGCACTTATAAAATCCGTTGAAATCAATGCCGGACGTGTACGCGATATGGTTTTGTCTATAGGATCTACAATTGCACGGGTGATAACCCTCCGGTCTCCTGAGGCTGATATAGCTGGTCCTATTGGAATCGCGAAAGTTACCGGTGAGGCAATGAAGTTCGGATGGAAAGCAGTGCTTGAATTTATGAGCATACTCTCTTTAAATCTCGCAGTATTAAACGCTCTCCCGATACCGGCGCTTGATGGAGGAAGAGTCCTCTTTGTTCTTTTTGAAAAAATTTTAGGAAAAAGAATCAGGCCGGCATTCGAGCGGTCTACTCACCAGATAGGCATGATCGTGCTCCTGGCACTTGTCGCGCTAGTATCAATAGGCGACATAGTCAGACTTTTTAAGAGCGGCTAATATGAAAAAAATAAGCGAGTATTTTTCCTGGTTTGTCCTCCTTGTCTTCGCTGGCCCTACGTTTATGATCATCATCTCATGGAATAGTGTTCCGGGTGATCCTTTGTATAAAACGAAACTGTATCTCGAGCAGACACTGGTATTGCTTGTAAGCCCCTCTAGGGATACGGCTACCAGCTTGCAGATGAAATATACGGAAAGACGGCTTGAAGAAGCAAAGACCCTCTTATCCCGCGACCAGTCCTCTGAGGGCTTAGCATACCTTCAGGATCAGATAGTTTCTACGGGAACGTTTATAGCAAGTTCCAAAACAAGTGCAGATCAATCGGTTCAAGCTGCAAAGTATATAGAGACACTGCAGAAAGTCTCGAAGGAACTTGAGGTACAGAATAGAACCATAACAGGCACTTCCTCCACAAATCTTTTAACCGCAAATACATCAAACCAACAAATAAATATTGGTACTCAACCAATCAGTTCGCCTCAACAAGCGGTCTCAAACACATCTCTTTCTAATGCCACTCCGTTGCCACAAAATCAATCAGCTCTTCCATCAGTAGGGACAGCTCCTTCATCAACTGCTTTAGCAAATAAGCCTGTCGTTATTCAAAATACGCCGCTTGCTGTACCGACGAATTCTGTCATTGCTGCGAAACCCGCTTCTGTACCTTCTCCCACAGTATCGCAGGTTATCGTGTCACACGAGATTCAGGCGACACAGGAAAAAATAAAAGAGACCATAAAGGAAATGGAAAAAGTGAAGAAGGATTCTGAAGATAACAAAAGTCGAAATACAAAAGAACGGGATAAACAACAAAAAGAAGAGCAGAAAAAATCCGAAGATGAAAGCAGGAGGATAAACGAAAAAGTTTCTATGTAAGTTTCTAACGAAAATTGACAGACTGAATAATTGTGATACAATACATAAAATCTAAGAAAAGCGTTTAAGTTTGGTTTCCCGCCAAACAAGCTGCATACGAAGAGTACGACGGAAGGCAACCGTAAAAATATAACCAAAGTGTGTCGTAAACTAACGGAGCACTAATAAGGATTATTTTATAGATACACACCATAGGTTGGTGTGTTTTTGTTTAAGATCAAAACAAGGTGGTACCACGAGTTTAATCTCGTCCTTGTCCCGATTCAATCGGGATGAAGACGAGATTTTTTGTGGCAAAAAATGATAAATATGAAAGTAATGACTATCAAAATAGGAAGCAGTGTGTTACTCACCCAGCGATATAAACTGGATGAGTTTCGCGTTGCACATATTGCCGACCAAGTTGTTTCTCTTAAGGGACAAGATGTGGGAGTTGTTTTGGTGGTTTCAGGAGCGGTAGCTTGTGGAGCGAGCCGTGTCAACTTTTCCTCTGAAGATAACGAGTTAAAGATGGTTGCAGCTGGAATTGGCCAGGCCTACGTCATCTCTGTTTTCCAGCAGATATTTTCAAAAAAGCATGTACAGATAGCTCAGGTGCTAATAACAAAAGATCTTTTGAATTCAAACAGTAAAAAAGAGGCTATGGGTAAACTGCTTCATACGTACTTAGAAATGGGCGTGGTAGCTGTTATTAATGAGAATGATGCTATCGATCTTAATAGTTTTGGAGGTAATGATTTTCTCGCAACAGATGTTTCTATATTACTGAAGGTAGACCAATGTATGATGCTTTCTACCATGGCAGGTTCAGAGTATGGAGTTGGAGGAGGAAAAGCTAAACTTCAGGCTCTTAAACTACTAAGAAGGAACAATATCCAGGCAAATATTGTCGATGGTAAATCTAAAAACATTATTTTGCAAAGTATTTTATGAAAAACACACTTAACTTAAAAAAGATCCAACTTACAGCCACTCAACTCTCTAACGCTACCGAGGGACAGCGTGATCTATTTTTGAAATTCTTGTCAAAGACATTAATAGAACGGCAAAGTAAGATTATAGAAGCCAATAAAAAAGACGTTAACGCCTCCAAAAAGAAAGGTCTACCCTCTGCATTTATCGAGCGATTGGTTCTTGATGAAAAGGCAATACAACTTTTGGTCTTAAAACTTGAAAATATTGCAAAGCTACAAAGTCATCTTGGCAAAGTAGTAGAAGAAAACTCTGATGAACAAGGATTAACTATTAAAAAGGTGAGAGTTCCCTTAGGAGTAATTGCGATCATTTATGAAGCCAGACCTGAAGTAACAATTGATGTTGCGGCTCTCTGTGTTAAATCTGGTAATGCCGTAATTCTCAAGGGAGGATCGGAAGCGGTTGAGACAAATAAAATCCTTTATCACTGTATTTTGGCGGCTTTAGAGAAAGCAGGCTTTGCTAGAGAAGTGGTAAGTTTTATCTCCAGTAGTGACCGAAAAATAACTGACAACCTTCTCAAGCAACATAAGTACATCGATTTAGTTATTGCCAGAGGTGGTTATGAATTGGCGAGAAGTGTTCTTCATAAATCAATGATTCCTGTTCTGGCTCATGCAGCAGGTGGAGCAAGAATTTACATAGATAAAAGTGCAGACACATTTCTCGCTCAAAAAATAATAATAAACGCCAAAACAAGTAAACCATCTGCCTGTAATTCAATTGACACAATTGTCGTACATAAAGATATTGCAAACGACTTTATTTCAGACATTACCAATGCTTTGAAGAAAGCGAATGTTGAAGTTATGAGTAATGAGGATTGGGATAAAGAATTTTTGGGATTGTCTATCAACATAAAAATCGTAAAGGACATTGATGAGGCAATAAGCTTTATAAATGAACACAGCAAGAAACATTCTGAAGGCATTATTGCAACGGATAAAAATGTGATTGAGCAATTTATGAATTCAGTCGATTCTGCCGCTTTATTTGCCAACTGTTCCACGCGATTTCATGATGGATATGTATTCGGCTTGGGATCAGAAATGGGTATCTCTACAAGCAAGCTTCACGCGCGTGGACCAGTTGGATTAAAAGAATTAATGACGTATAAATGGGAGGTATATGGCAATGGACACATTCGATAAAAAAATAGCAGTCATTGGTGGAGGCCATATTGGTCAAGCTTTAGTGGAAGGCTTTATCAACAGTGGCAAAATTTACGGTAATCAAATTATTATTTCTAACCCTTCTTTGTCAAAACTTACTCACTTGGAAAAATACGGTGTTGAACTAACTTCAGATAATAAAACTGCTGCAGAAAAGGCAGATTACGTTTTTCTGTCTGTAAAACCTCTGATAGTGGGAGTAGTCTTGAGAGAAATTAGTAGTTTATTAGAAGAGAAAATCGTTATTTCTTTAGCCGCTGTCGTCTCTATTTACAACCTGAAAAAATATGCTAAGAGAACAAATATAATCAGAGTCATGCCAAACATGGCAATTTCTTGCAATCAGGGAGTCATTGGATATTATGCAAGGGGGCATGATAAATTTCAGGTTAAGAAATTACTGTCTACTTTAGGAACTGTTATTAAAATGAAAAAGGAGGTAGATCTAGATCTTTTGACGTTACTTTCCGGATGCGGTCCTGCAATCGTCTCACAATTTATAGAATTGTTAGAAAATTACGGGATCAAAATTGGTTTATCTGCTGATGTAAGCCAAACGACGGCAACACTAACTTTTAAAGGTACGACAGCTATACTGGAACAGAAAAAACAATTACCAAGTCAGTTGATTCAGTCCGTATGTACTAAAGGAGGAATAAGTGAAGCAATTTTAGATTCATTGAAGATGAATGGATTTCAAAGTACCTTTGACTATTCAATGGACTCAGGATTGAGTAAAATACGAGCATTGAAAGATATGTATAATAAAAAGCAGGAGGAATATGGCAGCGATTGATGATTTTAATCAGTTAGATATACGGGTCGGAAAAATTATAGAAGTTAATGAGTTTCCAGAGGCGAGGAAACCGTCATATAAACTGACGATTGATTTTGGTTCTGAGATTGGCATAAAGCATTCCAGTGCCCAACTCGTGAAACATTACACAAAAGAGGAGCTACTGAATAAAAAAGTGTTGGGTGTAGTCAATTTTCCTCCACGACAGATTGGGCCTTTTATTTCCGAGTCTCTGACGCTCGGAGTGCCGGATGAAAACCATGACTGTATATTAGTGGCGCCAGATAAAGACTTTGCTGTTATTGGCGGTAAACTGTATTAAGATAGTCTTAGGAGACAAATTATGGCAAAAGTTTTTGAAAAAAAGGAACTCAAGAAAAAATCTGAAAATCTTTCCGATTGGTATACGGATGTGGTGCTCAAGGCGGAGCTTGCAGATTATGGCCCTGCAAAAGGCACTATGGTCATACGTCCCTATGGCTACGCTATCTGGGAAAGATTACAGCATATATTAGACACCATGTTTAAAGAATATGGTGTGGTAAATGCATACTTTCCGCTTTTTATCCCATACTCATTTTTAGAGAAAGAAAAAGAACACATGAAAGGGTTTTCCCCGGAGCTTGCCATAGTAACTCATGGTGGAGGGGAAAAACTTAAAGAGCCTCTCGTGGTGCGGCCCACGTCCGAAACGATTATGTATCACATGTATGCAAAATGGATTCAAAGCTATAGAGATCTACCGGTTCTCATAAACCAATGGAATAACGTCGTACGCTGGGAAATGCGAACCTATTTATTTTTACGAACAACAGAATTTTTATGGCAGGAAGGACATACTGCACATGAAACTGAAGTTGACGCGATAAGAATGCAGGAAGCCGCACTTGCATGGTACCAAAAAGCATATGAAGAGTATTATGCAGTTCCAGTGATAGCAGGAATAAAAAGCAATAAGGAGAAATTTGCTGGAGCGAAAACGACATATACGGTTGAAGCACTTATGCCGGATGGCAAAGCGCTTCAGGGAGCGACTTCACACAACTTAGGACAAAATTTTTCTAAAGTGTTTGACATAAAATTTCAAAATAGAAAAAGTCAGGAAGATTTTGCATGGCAAACATCATGGGGTTTTTCCACCCGAAGTCTAGGCGGATTATTTCTTGTTCACGGAGACGATCAGGGACTCATACTGCCACCAAATATTGCGCCTATGCAGGTCATAGTGATGCCCATTCGTAAATCCGATCTTTCAAATGAACTCCTTGATGAGTATGTGCAAAATATTAAAGAAGCGCTTCTAAACGGCGGAGTGAGAGTAAAAGTGGATGCACGAGAGGAACCGAGTGTCGGTCGTAGATTTAATGAATGGGAAGTAAAGGGAATACCAGTGAGATTTGAAATTGGTCATAAAGAGGCAGAGGACAATACGGTCACACTCGTCCGAAGAGATACAGGTGAAAAAACAGTGGTCAAACGAAGCGATATGCTTGTCACCGTCGAAAAGGTACTAAAAACTATACAGGACGATTTATTTGAGAAAGCGAAAACTTTTCGTGATAAACATACCCATGAAGTTAGTACCTATGATGAGTTTAAAAAGATCATGGAGACATCCAGAGGGTTTATCAAAGCGTTCTGGTGCGAAAATGCCCATTGTGAAACCGCGATAAAAGAAGAAACAAAGGCCTCCACACGCTGTTTGCCGCTTGAAGATATTGATAAAAATCTTGATGGAGTTTGTGTAAAATGCGGAGCGAAAGCGATACACAAATGGCTCTTTGCACAGGCCTATTAATCAAAAGATATGAAAACAATTATTGTTCACATCGGTCCTGACCTAGATGCGATAACAAGTATCTGGCTCGTAAAAACATTTTTTCCGGGATGGATCGAAGCCTCTATAGGATTTGTGCCAGCAGGAAAAACTCTCAAAGACTTGCCGCCGGATGACAACGGAGAAATTCTTCACCTAGATACAGGTTTTGGAAGATATGATCACCATCAGACGGATGCAGATATCTGTGCGTCTACACTCGTTTACGAAGAGATAAAAAAGAATTCCGGGAAAGACCCTGCTCTTGAACGTATTGTTTCTCTTGTAAATGACGTAGATCATTTTAAAGAGGTGTATTATCCAAACCCCACAGCTGATTACTGGGAATTTTCTCTCATCGGCCAGATAGACGGATGGAGATTTTTGTATTCCGAAGATCCACAAAAAATTGTCGCCCTTGGCATGGACTGCCTTGATGCTATATACAAAATGTTTCAAAACAAAATATGGGCAGAAAAGGAGATCAAAGAAATCGGAAAAGAATTTGACACCAAATGGGGGAAAGCTCTTGGGATCGAGACGGTAAACGACGAAGTGGTACACCTGGCTCAAAAAATGGGATATATGGTCGTCATCCGAAAAGATCCAAATAAAGGATACATGCGCTTAAAGTCCCGGCCCGAGCCTGATATTGATCTTTCTGAGGCGTATGAAAAATTTAAAAAGGATGAACCGGACGCAACGTGGTTTCTTCATGCGAGTAAGCACATGGTCCTCAATGGCAGCGCCAAAAATCCTGACATGAAACCAACAAAAAAAAGTCTCGACGAACTCATTTCTGTCCTGAAAATTCACAGATAGAAACTCTGTTCCAATTACGCTATAATCATAGAAAGAAGTTCAGTGGGATCACTACTGAACGAAGGGGGGTGTTTTTTAATTTTTATGGTATTTGTCAAGGCACAACCAGGAGATACAGCAGATACTCTTATTCGTAAATTTACACGTAAAGTTCTCACAGAGGGCATATTGCAGGATCTAAAAAAGCGAGAATTCTATCAAAAGCCGGCAGAAGTTCGAAAAGAGCAGAACAAAGAACTGAAAAAACGCATCCGTCACGCAAATAAGAGCTATTAATTACGTATGCTACGAGAACAAATCAAAGAACAAATGCTTGCGTCTTTGAAAGACCATGATAAAGCGAAAGTAGAAACGCTCAGATTCTTGTTGGCCGGAATACAGCAAGCAGCGATAGCCAAATATGGCAATCTTTCGGATAGCAAGCTCTCAGATGCTGACGTATTGGATGTTATAAAAAAACAAGTAAAATCACATAAAGAGTCTATTTTTGCATTTAAAGAGGCCAAAAGAGCTGAGCTTGTTGAGAAGGAAACACAGGAACTTGCAATGTTAGAAGCATATCTGCCTTCTCAGATATCAGATGAGAAACTTATTGAAATGTTATCCCCAATAGTACAAAGCGGCGAGAAGAATTTTGGCCTTCTCATGAAGCTTGCTATGGAGAAAGTTGCCGGTAAGGCAGACGGATCCCGCGTTTCTCTCATATTAAAATCATTAATCCAAAAATAAAATATTCATGATTAATGTTCTCTTCCGCACAGAGTCTCACTATCCTGTCGATAGGAAAAAGATAGTAGAAAGCGTCACCCAAAGCCTTTCCAAAAAAGTAAAGAGCAAAACAGAGGTGAGTATATCTATCATTGGCGATAGGCTCATGAAAAGACTCAATAGTACGTACCGAAAAAAAGATACCACTACAGACGTTCTCTCATTTCCGCAAAATGATCCTTCCGTACTCATGGCACCATTTGTCGATCCGCCTGACGGAATCTTATATCTTGGAGATATCCTCGTTTCGTTTCCTATGGCAGTAAAAGAAGCAGGGGAAGAAAATAAGCTAGTGGATGATACAATTGTTGAACTTGTGCTCCATGGACTGGATCATCTTTTAGGTATCCATCACCCGGAATAGCTTTATGAGCTCAACAACATGTTGAACTTTATAACTTATTACTATGTCTTTTTATAGAACATATCGACCACAGACGATTGAAGAACTTGATACAAAGGCAGTACGGGATTACGTACTCTCACTTCTTAAAAAAGACAAAAGCACACTGCCGCATGCATATGTACTCACGGGCCCAAAGGGCATAGGCAAAACGACGACCGCGCGACTCATCGCCAAGATTTTTAACTGCGTAAGGCCAATTAAATCCGGCGAACCCTGCGGAACATGCGACCAATGTACTGCTATTGCCAAAGGGCAGCACATGGATGTACTTGAGATCGACGCGGCAAGCAATACCGGTGTAGACAACATCAGAGAACTTCGCGACAGTATCAGCCTTACTCCGGGCAGCGGGGCATATAAGATATACATCATTGACGAGGTGCACATGCTTTCCACAGGAGCATTTAATGCACTCTTAAAAACGCTCGAAGAGCCTCCGGCTCACGCGATATTCATCCTCGCGACGACTGATCAGCAAAAAGTACCCGCCACCATCATTTCCCGATGCGTGAGGCTTCAATTTCAAAAAGCGGAAAAACAGGATATTCAAAGGGCTTTGGAGCGAATCATTGCAACGGAAAAAATTAGCATAGAACCGGATGCACTTTCTCTGATAGTAAATAGCGCAGATGGTTCATATCGCGATGCTGTAAAAAATTTAGAGCAATCAGCGCTTGCAGACGAAAAAATCACTCAAGAACACGTGTCAGAAACACTTTCTCTCTCAGACTCCTCCATCGTCCATGAGTATCTGGCTGCAGTAAAGGAAAAAAATGCACCAAAGGGACTCAAAATTTTAAACGATCTTCAAATTTCAGGAACAGATATAAAAATATTTATCTCTTCGTGCCTTTCGTATCTGGAAATCGAGTTTGTGCATCAAGCGTTGAACAAAACAAATACTCTCGAACTTACCCAAATCATCAACACGCTTATAAGCGCGTATGGAAACTTACGCATAAGTCCCATACCATTATTGCCTCTTGAAATTGCAACGATAGAAATCTGCAATCTCCCTACTACACCAGTCTTACCGACAAAAAACACGCCGCCTCACACTCCATCGGTCTTAAAAGAAAAAGCAACCGCACCCAAAGAGGCAGAATCTCAGAAGAATGAATCTGAACAACATATTAAATCTGAAGAAAACGATCTTCTGACAATAGACACATTCAGCGAATGTTGGAAAGATTTTATAGAAGCCATGAAAGAGTATAATCATTCAATTAGCGGAGTATTGCGCTCAACTCGGCCCAAGAGTGTAACTAAAGACACTGTCGTCATAGAGGCTTTTTATCCGTTTCATAAAGAAAAATTGTCCGTAGCACCCGTGCGAGAAGCACTTGCGCTTACCATAAAAAAATTGTTTGGAACCAAGGTCAACGTTGAGATTGTTCTCGGAAAAAAGTAAAATATACAAATTACAAATATACAAATTCACAATATTTAAACAAAGGAGTAATACTATGATGAACCCATTTAAAATGCTTGGAGATATGAATGAGATGAGAAAGCAGGCAGGAACCATACAAAAAGCACTCGAAGAACAGGTGTTTGATGTAGCATACGGAACCGTAAAAATAAAAATTACCGGAAATCAAAACGTCTTAAGCGTTACGGAAAATGGCGTTGAACGAAATGACATCCGTACTGCTATAAATGATGCTATCAAAAAATCCCAGCAGGCAGCAGCAGGAAAACTCATGGAACTTTCCAAAAGCATGGGACAGGGACAGTAATAGTTTAATGAAAAGTGAAAAATTGACTCAATACAATGAACATATTAGTTACTGGAACGCTGGGATATGACTACATCATGGACTTTGACGGGCTCTTCGCCGAGAGAATCATGCCGGAGCGTGTTCATAATCTGTCGTTAAGCTTCCTCGTAGATTCACTTTCAAAACAGCGCGGCGGAACAGCAGGAAACATAGCATACTCTCTTCATCTTCTCAAGCTTTCACCGTTACTGCTTTCATCTGCGGGCAATGACTTCGGACCATATTTTAAGGAAATAAAACAACTTCGAATGAATACCAAAGGGATATCTTTACATAGAGATGTCTCAACTGGATCGTACTTTGTCGTTACAGACAAAGCAGACAATCAGATAGGTTCGTTTTATATCGGTGCTTCAAAATACAACAAAGATATTTCTTTTTTACCATATATTCAAAAAAAATATCCAAACGATTCGTTTGCCATTATTTCGCCAAACATCCCTGATGCAATGAAAAAATATGTCAGAGAGTGTCTTACACTCAAAATCCCCTATATGTACGACCCGGCGTTTCAGATTGGAAGCATTGAACCTGATGAATTAAAAAAGGGGATAACTGGAGCTACTATCGTCATAGCAAATGACTACGAAATAGGACTCATGCAGGATCGCCTTGAGATGACCCACGAAGAACTTATTGCCGAGGCAGGCATACTCATTACTACCCTTGGAAGTCGCGGATCGATCATCGAAACCATGAAAGATGCAATTCATATAAAGCCTGCAAAACCGAAGGAAATTCTTGACCCCACCGGAGCAGGAGATGCCTACAGAGCCGGATTTATCACAGGATTTCTAAAAAAATTTGATCTACCTACTTGCGGTCAGATGGGTTCTGTCACAGCCGCATATACGGTTGAAGCGTATGGTACTCAAACACATGTGTTTACCGTAAAGGATTTTTGTTTGAGGTATGAAGAAAATTTTTATGACTCATTATTACTCTAAAAACACGTGTTATACTCGTGATTCACTGCTTCTGGTGCATTTAGTGCCCTATAATTGTTCTATAATTGATGAAATCCGGAGGAATGCACAGAGGATAATCGTACAAAAAACTCCTTGACTCATAGTTCTCTAGGGTATACAAAGGGTGGGTAACAAAAATGAATAGAAGAAAGGAATACATCGTATGAGTAAATACTTAAAACACAACGTGAAGGATCTGAATCTTTCAAAAGATGGTAAGCTTAAAATAGAATGGGCAGATCAGAACATGCCCGTACTAAAACAAATTCGCGAAGAATTTGCCAAAAATAAGCCGCTCAAAGGCATATCTATCGGCGCATGTCTTCATGTTACAAGCGAAACTGCCAATCTTATGCTCACATACAAAGCCGGCGGAGCTGATGTATCGCTTTGTGCAAGTAATCCTCTCTCAACACAGGACAGTGTCGCCGCATCTCTTGTTTCGGATTATGGCATACCTGTCTTTGCGATACATGGTGAAGATAAAAAAACATATTACAAACATCTAAACAATGTTTTAGACTTTCGGCCCATGCTTACCGCCGACGACGGAGCGGATCTTGTAGCACTTCTTCATACCGAGAGAACACAACAACTCAGCGGTATGCTTGGAAGCGCGGAAGAAACTACAACCGGCGTCATACGCCTAAAGGCCATGGCTCGAGACGGAGCGTTAAGGCTTCCGGTACTCGCAGTAAACGATAGCGATACAAAACACATGTTTGACAACAGATACGGTACTGGACAATCGACGGTAGACGGAATCGTTCGCGCAACCAATATCTTACTTGCAGGCAAAAGAGCGGTAGTGTGCGGATACGGATGGTGCGGCAGGGGCATAGCATCAAGGCTTCGGGGTCTTGGAGCCATTGTCACAGTAACAGAAGTTGATAGCGTCAAGGCCCTGGAAGCCGCAATGGATGGTTTTAGCGTCGATCAGATCTCGCGGGCAGTTCGATATGCTGATCTTATTATTACCGCAACCGGAGACAAAGAGGTGGTAAATATCGGCAGCATGAAAAAAATGAAGGAAGGCGCAATTATTGCAAATTCTGGTCATTTTAACGTGGAATTTGACTACGATGGGATGGTAAAATTTGCAAAGGCACGACGCACACTTCGAAATTCTCTCGAAGAGCTTACTCTTCCCGGCGGGAAACGAATTTATGCTCTGGCTGAGGGAAGGCTGGTCAACCTTGCGGCGGCGGAAGGACACCCAGCTGCAGTCATGGACATGAGTTTTGCAAATCAGGCTCTGGGTGCGGCATGGTTTTGCCACATGAAAGGAAAACTCAGGACAAAAGTATACGTATTGCCAAAAGCGATAGATCAACGTGTAGCAAGACTCAAACTCAAGGCCATGAACATGCGCTTTGACAGATTAACCAAAGCGCAAAGGAAGTATCTTCATAGCTGGGAAGAAGGCACGTAAAATAATCAACTGCTTCTTGCAATTATTAAATATGTGTCATATTATGCACTGTAATTCTGCCTCTTTCTCATGTATTACAGATCAATACTAGACCTCATTGGAAATACTCCACTTGTAAAAGTTAATGCGCTTAATCCAAATCCAAACGTAACTCTCCTCTCAAAACTTGAATATTTTAATCCCGGTGGTTCAGTCAAAGATCGTATTGGTACGACCATGATTGATCGTGCCGAGAGACTTGGAAAGTTAAAACCTGGAGGAACCATCGTCGAGCCTACGTCGGGAAATACCGGCACTGGTCTTGCCATGGTAGCGTCAATACGAGGATATAAAACAATCTTTGTCATGCCGGATAAAATGAGCGACGAAAAGAGAAATTTACTTCGCGCATACGGTGCAAAGGTGGTCATCACTCCTACGGCAGTGCTTGCTGAAGATGAACGGAGTTACTATAAAGTGTCAGATAGACTTGCAAAAGAAATAAAAGGAGCCTATAAGCCGGATCAATACCACAATCCGGCAAACCCTGACGCACATTACAAAACTACAGGACCTGAAATCTGGAACCAGACAGAAGGGAAAATTACCCATTTTGTCTGCGGCATGGGTACAGGAGGGACAATCACAGGAGTTGGAAAATATCTCAAAGAGAAAAATCCAAAAATCCAGATTATCGGAGTAGATCCGGTAGGATCAGTATATACTGAATATAAAAAATCTGGTAAATTTCCTAAGATATTTAAAACGTATAAAGTGGAGGGAGTGGGAGAAGATTTTATCCCTACCACTATTGATTTTCAATATATAGACGATGTTATACAGGTTGCAGATCAGGAATGTTTTCTGACAGCCCGAGAGTACGCCAGAAAAGAAGGCATACTCGTTGGTGGATCTTCTGGTATGGCGCTGTACGCAGCTCTTCGGCTCTCAAAAAAATTAACAGCAGGTACCATTGTGGTACTCCTGCCTGACAGCGGAAAATCATACCTCACAAAAATGTATAACGATGTATGGATGCGGGAAAACGGATTTTTACCACACGCATCTGAGGGTGTCACTATAGGACAAGTTCTTTCAAAGAAAA
>JACREM010000048.1 GCA_016218215.1 Candidatus Gottesmanbacteria bacterium
CAATTATACGATGCCGCTACGACTGAAATTGGAGAACTTGCCCAAGGTCTTCCTGATTCATCACTCCAAGAACAGCTGTTGGTTGATCAGATGATTTCTGAGCTCAGAAAAGTTTCGGCAGTTGCACAAGTCCTTGATGCATATGACTCGCCTATTGTCGTCTCGACGTTTACCCCGCTAGCGCGTGATCTCAAGACGCTGTCGCTTAGGGTACATGAACATGCACGAGATATGCGTGATGATATTCGATTGTTTCATGATAAAAAAACAAAAAAAATAGAAGCGTATGTCGGTCCTGAAATTCATTGGACGTTATCTGCTTCAAGATGTCTTGGTTTAATCCCTCTTGATACCCTTGAAAAAATGCGAAGAATGCATATCTCGGTCATAGGTGCAAGCGTCGCGGCTTCGTCTCTTGATATGCTTGCGTCTCTCGGTGTGGGTACTGATGGCTGGATTCGAATGATTGACGACGGTATTCTTGCTCCGTCAAATATTCCCCGGATGCCCGGTGCCACATTGCGGGATGTTGGTCGCTTGAAAGTTGAATTTGTTCATGCGTTCATGAAGGGCCGACAGCCCTATGCGCCGTATATAGGTTATCGGGGTCGGGCAGTGCAATCGGAGGGAGAAAAAAGGCAGGGATTTCATGACATGGAATTATTGGAGTTTATACATGGAAGCGATGTAGTGATTGAAGTAGTCGACTCTCCCCATGTGAAAGCTGGAGTACAGATTCTTATGGTGAGACACATGCCTCAAACATCGATTCTTCGACCTGCTGATGTTGGAAGCGCTCCTTTTGTGGCAGTAGAAATACCAGCAGGTGGAGATTTGTTTAATGCGGGCATGACACAGGATGAGATACTGCAGTTGTCATCACAGTCAACATCTCTCCGAGGATCGATGGCGAAAGTCCATCGGATGGTTCGTAGTAATTTTCCAGTTGATCATGAGCTGCAATTTATAGTTGCGGGTATTGGTATGATTCCTTTTTGGTCACAGCTTCCATCGTCTGCTCGTGAGAGTGGCGCGATGGTAGCAAAGGTCATATCGCGACTTGCAGAAGGGGACAGAAGTGTACTTGGGAGAAATATTACCCTTGCCGATGCTCCGCACCTGGGATATGGATATACGCATAGGCAAGCGATGCTTATACGAGATATTGGAAGGGCGTTGTTTTCAATTCCGTCATAATCTTTTTTCTTTCTTGCAACTCTTGCAATCCCGTGTCATGCTAGAGAAAGTATGGGAATTGGCGCTGTCAGTACAGTAATCCTCACATTTTTAGCAAATAGCTTTCTACTCCTCGTGGTGTTTCGAAATAATCCAAAATCCTGGACTAATAGACTTGTGGCGAGTCTAGCGCTCATTTTTGCTCTTTGGACTGTCGGTAATTTACTTGCACTTTGGCCCGGCGAAGAATTAGTTAGACTTTTTTGGGTCCGAGTGGTCATGCTTATCACCGCTCCGATGGGCGGAGTAACATTTCTCCTTGCACAGATATTTCCAGACAGTGAATTACCCTCAGGGAAAAAATATCTCACCTGGTTTGTGTGTTTTATTATGGTGGCAACTGGTATTTTTGCTCTCTCGCCATGGATGTTCGTGTCTCTTAATAATACCGCCAATGGAGGTTTTGATCTGACACCCGGTCCTGCCATGATTTTATTTGCGATAAATCATATGGGTTTTACAACAATTGGGTGTGTACTCCTCGTAAGAAAGCTTCTTCAGAGTCGCGGGAAAGTTCGGTTTCAGCGTATGTTTTTTATTACTGGCACTATCCTCACCCTTATTCTTATAACCCTCTCGAATTTTGTTGCTGTCGTTTTTTTCGGATCTATGCAGTATACATTTATAGGTCCGACATTTACCCTGTTTCAGGTAGGATTGACCACCTACGCCATTGTGAGACATCGGCTTTTTGATGTACGTCAGTATGTGATCCGTGCGGTCGTGTATACGTTGTTTATTTTTCTACTCGGTCTTGTCTTTGCTTTTTCCTTTTTTTATCTTCGAAGCGTCGTGTTTCCCTCTGCGGTTGTTGATCTCAGGGATAGCATAATATTTGTGCCGCTTGCGCTGGGCTTAGCGTTAATTTTTCATCCGCTTAGGATTCGTGTCGACAAACTCACGGATCACATATTTTTCCAACACCGCTACGATCCAAGTCAGGTGCTGTACGATATGGCACTTATCATGGCTTCGACACTTCGTCTCGACGACCTCGCTCACTATTTTTTACGTGAACTTCTGTCCGAGATAGGTATTGAGCGTGGGTTTATCCTTATCCTTGACGGCGACACTATTTCTTCTTCTTTTCATGAGGGATTTACTGATACACCTCCATATCCAACGAAGGAAGATCTTGCGCTTTGTGTAAGCGGGCGGGGTATCGTCCTGTACGAAGAACTACCGGAAGGACGGCTCAAGGAAAGGTTTTTTGAACTTCGCGTATATGCGGCAATTCCTATCAGGACGCGGAAAGAACACGTCGGAGTATTGTTTCTTGGGGAAAAGAAATCGGGCGATCCATATTCGGGTGAAGACATACGGGTGCTCGATATTGTGGCGCCGGAAGCAGCCCTAGCGATACAAAATGCACTTGCGTACGAAAAAATCTCATTGTTTAATGAGACGCTTAAATCTGAAATTTCAAAAGCGACTGAGGAGTTAAAACATGCAAATGAACACCTTCTGGAACTTGATAAATTGAAAGATGAGTTTGTTTCTATCGCGTCTCATGAGCTTCGGACCCCGCTTACTGCAATAAAAGGATTTTTATCGCTTGAGCTTGATAAAAAACTTCCCAAAGAGTCAAAAGACCACCTCGTTCGCGCTTATAGTGGAGTAGAGAGGATGATAGGCCTGACGAACGATATGCTTGATGTTTCACGTATTGAAAGCGGGAGGATAGAGCTTGTGAAAGATGTATTCAATATTACTGCTCTTACGCGTGAAGTATTAGAAGATATGATGGCGAAGGCGACTCTGAAAAAAATTCGATTATCAATCAATACGAAAGCGCCCTACATTCTGACATCAGATAAAAACAAAATACAACAGGTGCTCATAAACCTTATTGACAATGCTATAAAATTTACTCCGGAAAAGGGAACAGTATCACTTTCTTTAAAAAAGAAAAATAATTTTATAGAGGTATCTGTAACAGATACCGGTATTGGAATAGTAAAAGATCAATTTGAGAAGGCATTTTCTAAATTCGGAAGACTTGACACATCTGCAACAAAGATTGGACAGACAGCTGGGACGGGACTAGGACTGTATGTATGTCGGAAATTAGTCGAGTTGTCAGGTGGAAAACTTTCACTCGAATCTAAAATCGGCGTTGGTTCTGTATTTAGATTTACACTACCTGTATAAATTTTTTAAAAAGGAGGCGTATGGCAGCATCTATACTTTTGGTAGAAGATGACGAAAATACTCGCGTATTATATGAGGAAATTTTCAAAAAAGAAGGATACGAATTGACGGTTGCTGTAGATGGTGAATCTGCAGTTTCACTCGCTCTTCGTGGATCATTTAATCTCATTCTATTAGATATTATGCTTCCCAAACGGGATGGGTTTTCCGTTCTTGAAGAACTTTCGAAAGATACAGAAAAGAAGTACCGCGTGGTGATGCTTACCAATCTTTCTCATGACTCGGCGACAAAGCAGGCGCGAAATCTCGGAGCTTTGGGGTATATCGTAAAATCTGCTGTAACGCCTCAGAAATTACTCGAAGAGGTGAAAAAATATACAGTGAAATAATTGTGTATTATGAATTAATATCTATCTTAGTCCCTTTCAGGGTTCCAAAAATCTTTGTCTGCTGCGTCCCAGGCGATGCGGTTTTCATCAGGGGATATGGGGGAGAACTGGTTACTCACAAAATAAAATAATTCTACTGGTCTATTGAGCAGGTTATGAAGTCCGTGTGCGACACCGACAGGTATATACAAAGCTTGAGATACTCCACCGCCGAGGTTGATTTTCATCTTGTTATCGTACGTTTTTGATCCCTCCCTAAGATCCCACAGACCCACCATGAGCTGATCTGTCGGTGGCACGTACCAGCACTCTTCCTGATTATTGTGGATATGCCAGGCTTTTATGGAGCCTGAAAACACGCGGGTGCGGTTTATCTGTCGAAGATGAAAGTCAGGCAGAGCTTCAAGTGTTCCGGTTTCTGAAAGACGAAATAGTTCGGAAAAGTCCCCTTCATCGACGATAAATGTTTTCATGGGGATGAGTTTTACACCGTCGACTGTGGCTTTTTTACCGTATTCCTGCGTATAGATTGTTGGTTTCGTATTCATGATATAAGTATGCCATAATTTTTGGCAAATTTCCATTCATGTCGCAGATTCTTGAAGATAACTTCCCACTACTCACTACATACTACCAACTACTCACTCATCTTGTGTCTTAGTAAAAAGATGCGTAATATGAATATATGGGAGCTAAAGATACGGTGCCAACTGTGGATAAAAAAGCGAGTGTTTCTTACGTAGATTCATTCGACGCAGAAGAAAACGAGGAATCTGCACTTGATATTGTAAACAGACGGATATTTGTGACAGGGAGTGTCATTGCGGTTTTAGTTATAGTAGCATCTATTCTGATATTTAGTGTATTTCTAAAAAGTTTTGTCATTTCAAAAAAAAGTGAACCTTCGAAAACTCCTGCACCAGCACCGGTCGTCGCTGCTACACCCACGCCGGTATTTTCTCCGTCACGGATCTCAGTATCGGTATTAAATGCCTCTGGCATAGCTGGGAAAGCCGGGGAAGTTGCAAAAACACTTTCAGCCCGTGGATATATCATAGTTTCAACGGGGAATGCAAAAAAACAAAAAGGCGCGACATTGTTGGTTTCATCTGCAGTTAAAAAGGATGTGTCTTCACTGCTGCTGTCGGACCTTTCGACTACTATCGAAGGATTGAAATTGTCAGACGGCTCTCCAGAAGGCTCCGGGGATGCAGAAATCATCATCGGAAAGTGACGGACTTGAAAGATAGTAGATTTGTTGTAATATACATCTATGGAAAATGCATCGGTTTCTTTTTTTAAAAAACCTCTGTTTTGGATTATTCTCCTTGCTGTTGTCGTTTTTCTTGGATTTGGTGTGTATAAATATTTTGCACTTGCAAAGGAATTATCAGATATCCGGACAAATCCGAGTAAAATTCAGGATATTGCCAAAAGAGAAAATAAAAAATTAGTCGAGGAAATCGGCAGACTCATGGAACTACCCAAAGACGAAGATCCGACCGTGGCTCTCGTCAATGATGTCGAAAGACTGAAGACTCAATCATTTTTTACCAATGCAAAAAACGGAGATAAAGTTCTCATTTATACGACGGCCAAAAAAGCAATTTTGTACCGTCCGAGTGATGGGAAGGTCATCGAGGTCGCCCCGGTGACGATCGGCGGGAGCGCGACGCCCTCAGGGCAGATTTCTCAGTCGCGCGTCGTTCTTCGGAATGCAACGACGGTCGCTGGTCTTGCCAAAAAATACGAAGTTGAACTCAAATCCAAGGCGTCTTTTGCGACTGTCGTAGATCGTGAGACGTCGGTAAACCAGGATGTGACAAAGACCATTCTCGTCGATCTGTCCGGAGCAAAGGGTCAGGCAGCGCAGGATCTGGCAAAAGCGCTGGGACTTTCACTCACCGATCTTCCCAAAAACGAAGGCAGACCTCAGGCAAGCGCGGAGTATCTCATTCTCCTCGGGACAGATAAAAAATAAACGTTTTTCGTGATGTTGTATGAATAGCAGTCCAATTATTCTTGTCATATTTGGAGCGACGGGCGACCTCATGCAAAGAAAGCTCGTACCCGCAATGTACCGGCTTCTCAAAAGAAAAGATATCGGACGAATTCATCTTGTTGCGGTCGGGAGGAGGTCACTTTCAAAATCTGATTTTTGTACGTTTTTATATGATGCTTTGAAAAAAAATGTTTTACAGATTGATGAAATTCTCTGGAAACAGATCGAAGAAGATATCTCGTATATCGAAGGACATTTTGAAGACGAAAAGACGTATGCAGCGATAAAAATTCTGGTCGCCAAGGCAGACGATGCATATAAAGCATGCGTCCCGCGATATTTTTACCTTGCGACTCCTCCGGTGCATTACGAAACGATATTAAAAAAACTTGCTGAGAGCGGCCTATCGGAGGGCTGTGTGACTTCGAATATCCAACAAAAGCGTGGAGAAAATATCGGGATCAATTCGACCAAAATACTTATAGAAAAACCGTTTGGCAATGATCTGTCGACCGCGAGAAGTTTAGAAAAATTATTATCCTCGATTTTTCAGGAACAGCAGATTTACCGGATCGACCATTATCTTGGGAAAGAAACAGTGCAAAATATTCTGGCCCTCAGGTTTGCAAATGGAATCTTCGATCCCACCTGGAACAGTGAGTTTATCGATCATGTGCAGATCGCTCTCGCAGAGAGTGATGGCGTGGGGGACAGGGGAGCGTTTTACGATGGCGTCGGAGCGCTACGCGATGTAGTACAGAATCATATGTTTGAGATGCTTGCGGTGACCGCCATGGAACAGCCGCACGCGTTTACTGCGGATAGCATTCGAGACGCCCGGATTGAAGTATTAAAACACATTCTTCCTGTTGATGATGCGATGGGGCAAACGGTACGAGGACAGTACCAAGGGTATCTGCTAGAAAAGCAGATTGCTCGCGATTCCAAGACAGAGACGTTTTTTGCAGGAAAGTTTTTGGTGGACACTCCACGCTGGAACGGCGTCCCGTTCTATCTTCGTACCGGCAAAAAATTGAAAACAAAAGTCACGGAGATTTCACTTCATTATAAAAAACCAGTCTGCACCGGTGATGTATGTTTTTTTCGTCCCGATGATGTGATGCGAAATGTCCTGTCGCTTCGCATCCAGCCGGACGAGGGGATAACGCTTCGGCTTATGGTGAAAGAGCCCGGGTTTGGGATGCGTGTGACTCCAACAAAGATGGAATTTTGCTATGCTCAGGCATTTGGAAGTACGGTTTCGCCTGAGCCGTATGAGCGGCTCCTTCTGGATGCGCTCAGAGGCGACCAAACACTGTTTGCAAGGACTGATGGCATAGATGCGAGCTGGTCGCTTGTGACCGGCATATTAAACGCCTGGGAATTTTCTAACCAATCTCTTTGTTCGTACAAAGGAGGGACGTGGGGCCCGAAAGAGTCGGATGATTTCATCCAAAAAGACGGTCGGGCATGGTTTTTGGGGAGTGAGGCGTGACTTAAATTAAAACAAAAATGTATGAAGAGAATCCTTATTGATAACTAGTGGACGCGTATTATACGTTTTTTCAAAAACCATGGATCCTTGCGAGAGCGTTGTTCCAGAGTATTTGAATTCAAAAGCGGCAAGAGGATTGTCTTCTATATAATCCACTTCTGCCCCTGTATAGCTTCGCCAAAAGTGTTGACTTTTTTTTGTGTCCGAATTATTCATTTTTTTGTACCGCTCCATTATCATAAAATTTTCCCACAGCGCTCCGATGTCTTGACGGATATGCAACGGATTAAAATCACCCAGAAGCGCGTTTCGAAGTCCTAGGTCATAAAAGTATATTTTGTATTTTCGGCCTATTTCCCGTCTGGGATTTTTAGAATAGGGATAGACTCTTCGAATCACAAATGATTTTTCTAAAATATCCAAATATGAAAGTACGGTTTTTCTGTCAATTTTGAGTCGATTTGACAGCTCGTTTTCGTTTACTTCTGATCCTACTTGATATGCCAAAGCTTGAGTTAACTCCTTTATTGCTTGAGCATTACGTATTCTATTGAACGCCAAAATGTCTTTAAATAAGTAGCTTTCGACTATTTTTTCTAATTGTTTTTTTTTGTATGTCGCATCTCTTTCCAAAAACACTTCGGGAAATCCGCCAAAGAGCATAAGATCGTCAATAAAGTGTATATAATTTTCTGTGTGTGCTATTTCCGAAAGAGAAAGGGGGGTAAGCTCAAAATCCAGATATCGACCAGTAAGCGCATCGCTTAGGCTGTTTTTTAATTCGAAACTGGATGATCCGGTGGCAAGGATTCGGATATTTTTGAAATTATCGTAGAGGATCTTGAGCGTAAGGCCTGGATTATCCAAGCCCTGGGCTTCGTCGATAAATAATCGTTGGTACCCTGATATATTTTTTTGTAATTTTTGAAGAGAGGTCGTGTTTATTTTGTCACGATCTTCTTCTATGTCACAATTCAGAAACAGATCTCCCGGATTTTGCAATGTTTTGACGAGTGTCGTCTTTCCCACTTGCCTAGCGCCTAACAACAAAATAATTTTATTAGTTTGGTTGAGGGCTTTATCCACCAATATTCGCACGTCTCTTGGGATCATAATCCCAATTATTGCACGAATAGTGGGAATATGTCAAGCAGTCAAAAAGTAATTGTTCAGGAGTGAGTTAAAGAAATTATTCTTCGAGCATAAACGAGAAGTTCTTGTCTGAGGTAGTTCTCAGCAAATAGCCTCGAACAATATGCAAACCTCGTCCACCCGAAGGGTGATGCTCAGAAGGGTGGGGTTCAGGTTGGGGTTCACATCGTGGTTTCCCCGGTGGCACCCCCAAGAGAATTTTCCCCTGTTCCTTCATTTACATACATTGATCCACCGTAATATGAATGTAAGCTAATATAAAAAGAAGGAATTATTTTTCTGTAGCCTATTCCAGGTACCCCTGAGTAGTTGGCGTGCAATTGACCTTTAGCGTCTGAACCGATTTGACTACCATAAGAACCAGTAGATACATTTCCTGTTGTGTTTGATCCTGGTGTATCAATTGAAACTGCGATATACATACTTACGTATTCAGCGGTCATTCTCTGTCTGCTTGTCATCTGCATGATGACACTATCTTCATTTAATCCTCTGACAATGCCGACAAATTGAGAATTATCTGCGCCAAAATAATCCCAATATGTTGTGCTTCCTGTGATATACCAACTTGAATTATATGTGAGTCCGATATTTCTTCTCACACGATTATTTACATTGAACACCAACCTATTTTTTCTACTATCCTCCGTCTGGCCGGTCGTGCCGGTGATCCTGATCGTGCCCAACAGTCTCCTCGTCGTTGCTCCGGTTTTTACCCACACGCCGTTTTGCTGGACTATCGCGGTGGCTCGGGTCGTATCATCAGTCCAGACGAGGGATTCTAGGGCGACGGTGCCGGAGTTGTTGTAGGCAAAAATGTCGTAGTTTTTGTTGGCGGTATAGTTAGTCAGGGCGAGACTGAGTTCGTTAAACGTTAGGGTGGTCCAGGTGGATGTCCCGTTGTAGAGGGATATGACGTCACCGTCGTAGGGCGTATAGTATACGGTGGTCGCCGCAGTCACATCCGCGGTCGTGACCGGCGTGCCGCTCGTGAGGGTCAATCGTCCACTGGCTAATGTTTTATCCACCACTGCCGCGGTCACCGCACTTCCCCCTATCGTCGTCCCTGCGGCGAGGGTACCGACACCGGCGTTGTCTATCCTTGTAACTCCCCCCGTCTGGATAGCCCCGGTAGAAGAGTTGATGTTGCCTGCTACTTCTAATTTGGCTCCCGGGCTCGTTGTCCCCACTCCCACATTCCCGGATCCATCTACCACAAGACTATTTGCCACATTAAGCTGACCCTCGACGACTGCATGTCCGGTCCCTGCAGGAGGAGAGATAGCGCAGGTCGTATTGGTACAGACCTGGAGGACATTGTTGACGACCTTTACGGGATCTCCCGCGGCATTGACGGTAAAACCTAAGTTTTGAAACTGGTAGGTGATGGGTTCTGCCTGGGTGAGGCTTGAGCCTGAGCCAAACAGGATTCTCCCTCCGTTTTGTATGTTGATCGCCTTCCCCACAGGCCAGACGATGGTCGTATTGGGTTGCAATGTGACATCTGCTCCGGAGACAGTCAGGTCTCCGGCGTTGATGATCCCTGTCCTGCTTATTTCATTTCCGCTCACATCATACTTCGGCACGCCATCCAGGGTACAGGCAGAGTTAAGCAGTGTATTTCCCGTATCAGAGCGGGTACAGGAGATGGCAAAGACGGGGGAAGCAAAAGAAAGACTGGCAGTAAGTAGACCGGAGACGAGAAGGAAAAAAGAGTATTTCATACAATTCCTTTCTTAAAAATCATGTTTTGAAAAAACGTACCTATCGCTTGCCAGAGACTGTGGAGCCAAAATCTGAAAGATCCAAGAGGAGACAGGGCGAGAGAGAGTTCTCTTGTCTTTTGATCTCTTTCATCCTGCGTCTGTTTTATCGCGGCTTCACTCGTTTGGGCAACCGCGCGGCTTGACGCAATCTGCATGGTACGTTTTTGTTTTGGTTCCTCTGAGCATGCAGAAGGTGTCATGTCAAAATAAAATCGTTTTTCACTCTGATACGCAAGGATTGCTTCGGATGGGATGACTTCCAGAAGATTGCTTTTTCCATAGTCGTATCTTTTCCATATTCCGTTTTCTGTTGGTTTTGTAAAGAGAGTACCAATAAAGATTCCGCCTCCTGCGTCTGCCTGCATTTCGTTAAAAAGAATTTCAAGAGAGCACGGTGTCTCCGAGAGCGTCAGATAATTCCATCCCGGAAGGATCTGTATGCCGATCGAAGATCCAATGCGATTTGTAGTGGGATCAGGCGGAGTCATGTCTTTTGAAAAGAGACCAGCGGCGTAGACGGGATGAGTGGAGAGAAAGAGGAGCGTGAGTACTAAAATTATTGCTTTCATAGTATAAACTATAAGGCATTATCGAAACGTCAGCGTCAGCGTGTCGCCACCCTGGGAATTTTCAGCCGTGATGATAGCTGAGTAATTTATCTCATGTGTGTCATTGACTGTCCAGGATGCCTGCCACGTTCCTTCGCTGCCGCTGCCGCTTGCAAGTTGTAGCTGATACGGAGTTTTTTTGGTATCTGATGCTACTTGTACAGTGAGGGAAGTGACCGGTGTATCGCTTGTCATTTTTACTGTCATCGCTTGGTTACTGTTTAGGCCCGGATCGTAGGGGTCGACGACGACAGACATCCAGGTGATGCCGTTTTTCTTTGCTCCGTTTACGGTAAAGGATTGTTTGCCTTTAGGTAGAGGGACGGGAGACGGGGTGGGAGAGAGTAACTCGTCGTTAGTGGTGAGCTGTGATGTGCGTGCAAGAGAGGATGCTTTGTTTTTTTGATACGTTTTGTAGACAAAAAGCGAGAGAAGGATGATTCCGATGATGACGCAAAGACCGACAAGAATTTTTATGACAGTTGACAGATTCTCATCTTTATTCATATATGGAAAAAGAATACTCTTTTATACTATCAGCTAGAATGTTGGCTTTGTCAAGATAGGACAGGCTATATTTGTAATATATATTACAATTCAAAAGACGTGAGGTAGTTTTTTTAGTAAAAATACACTAAAATACATTCATGACAAATTTTCATGAACACGCATTGTGGCAGGAGTCGTACGTTGCACTCATGGATGTGCATGACGTAGTAGATGAGATAGAACTTACTGAGGGACAGGCAGAAATGGTAGAAAAACTTTTGGAGTCGTGTCAGAATGTGACCGCAAAAATCGCAGACGGACTGTCCCGACTCGATCATCGCGTCGGACGTGACTGCATTTATGAATCTGTTGGGCTTGTTGCCGTAGCACGGACACAACTCGCCGTGTCCTGGGGCAGAGGACTTATGGAAGATGACGTTTTTCGTGGTCTTGATACAAAGTACGCCAAACTCTCCGAGTCGCTGCAACGATACAAATAATTTCAAAAGCGTGGTATAGTTTTTGTATGACGATCGGATTTTTGGGACTCGGGAAGATGGGCAGACTCATGGTGTCACACCTTTTGAAGTTAGGCGTTTCGGTTGCGGGTTGGAATAGAACCGAGGAAGTTACGAATTCGTTTGTCAAAGAAAATGACTCATCGAAGTTTTCTGGTCAATTTATTCCGGCGAAATCTCACGTTGAATTGCTCCAACACCTCAATGCTCCTCGTGTTTTTTTTCTCATGATCCCCGAAGGAAAACCGGTGGATGAAGTATTGGAACGTCTATTGTCAGCAGGGCTATCTCGCGGTGACATCGTGATCGATGGCGGAAATTCGTTTTACAAAGATTCCATGAGGCGTGCTGTCATGCTCAAAGAAAAGGGAATTTCGTACATCGACTGCGGCACGAGTGGAGGCTTAACTGGTGCGTCAAACGGTGCATGCCTCATGCTTGGCGGCGAAAAAACAATTGTTGATTCTCTGTCAGAGCTCTGGGAAAAGATGGCAGTGACAGGCGGATGGGCGTATCTTGGTTCAAGCGGGGCTGGGCATTTTGTAAAGATGGTACATAACGGCGTCGAGTATGGCATCGACCAGGCGCTTGGAGAAGGCGTAGAACTTTTATCAAAGAGTCAATTTTCATTGGATCTGCCAACAGTCATAAAACTCTGGAATCACGGGAGCGTCATCCGCGGGTGGCTCACTGAATTACTGGGAGAAGAATTGGCGGCAGACCCGAATCTCCAAACATATAAAGGAAACGTCGGCGGCGGAACGACGGGCGGGTGGACAGTCGCGGAGGCGAAGAATCAAGGAATTGACGTGCCTGTCATAGAAACATCTCTTCTGGAGCGGCAAAAATCAAAAACCCATCCGACCATGGCGGGTAAAACCGTATCGAGCTTGCGTCACGCGTATGGGGGACACAAAGAACCGGCTTCATAAGAAACGGCATGAATATTTATTCCCATTCTGATATACACCAAGTGGCCGAAAATGCGGGTCGACGTCTGAGTGAGGAAGCAAGTAAGACCAAAAGTCCACTCTTGCTTCTCCTTTCCGGGGGCTCGTCGCTCGATGTTTTGAATCATGTTGATGTTTCCCTGATAGATACGCAGGTGACCATCGGGCTTGTAGACGAGCGTTTTACCGCTGATATGTCGAAAACCAATTTTTGGCATCTGGTGCGGCATCCATTTTTTATCCCGGCTCTGCGAAATGGTGCTCGACTCATAGATCCCACGACCGGATACAAAGAGACCATAAAAGACGAGACTGATCGACTTGATAGATCATATAAAAGATGGATAAATGAGCACAAAAATGGTTCTATCATTATGACTGCCGGAATAGGGGAAGATGGACATACTGCGGGAATATTTCCGATGCCACAGGATGAAAAAGGGTTCCAGGAACGGTTCGTTGATACCCAAAAATTTGCCATTGGATACGATGCCGGTAAAAATGCTGAAGTGTCAGACCGCGTGACGTGTACCATACCGTTTATACAAAAAGCGTCCTGTGTCATAGTGTATGCAGTAGGAGAAAAAAAACGAACGGCATTGAAAAAGCTGTGTTCGTTAACAGGAAAAATTTCAGAAACCCCGGCTAGATTGCTTAGAGAGATGCCGCATGAGCATGTTTGCCTCTTTACAGATCAGACGAACCTACGGTACGCTTTGTAATATCTCAATTCGAAAATTATTCTATGACTATTTTTATCGGTGCGGATCACGGAGGATTTGAATTAAAAGAAAAACTTAAGCCTTGGCTTAGTTCTCTCGGGCATGAAGTGGTTGATTGTGGAAACACGGTTCTCGACCCAGTTGACGATTTTCCGGACTTTTCATTCGTAGTGGCAAAAAAAGTTGCATTGGAAAACGGATCACGGGGTATTGTCATCTGCAGATCCGGCGGCGGAGTCGCGATAGCGGCAAATAAAGTCAGAGGAATCAGGTGTGTCATCGGGATAAATGAAAAAGATGTGACGCACAATAGAGCGCATAGCGACGTCAATATGCTTGCAATATCTGCAGATTATACGGATGAAGAAACGGCAAAAAAATTAATTGAGACCTTTCTCAATACGCCGTTTGATGGCGGTGAACGGTTTGTCAGGCGCATAGGAAAGATTCGAGTATTCGAGGAGAAAAGTACATGATTGACATCATCCCAGGGATCAACGAGACCACCATGGAAGACGTCGCGTTTCGCGTGTCGCAGGTCGAGCGTTTAGCGACATGGGTGCAGATAGACATAGCAAATGGCACGTTTGTACCGCAGGATACGCATTTTGACCATGAAAAAATGAAGATGATTATCGCCGCGTACCCTGACCTTTCCTTTGAAGCACATATCATGGTGTTCCGACCGGAAAAAATGATCCGGGAACTCGTCGATGCCGGATTTAAACGTCTCATCGCCCACGTCGAGTGTGATGACCCCAGGCTTTTTTTGGAAGAGTGTAAAGGAGAGAGTGTCGAAGTGGCACTTGCGATAGATGGTGCAACTGAGGTGGAAGCGATTGAACCGTTTCTGGAGGAGCTCGATATGATTCTCGTCATGACCATAGAAGCAGGTCCAAGCGGCCAGCCGTTTTTGCCGGAAACGGTTGAAAAGATAAAAATATTAAGTCAGAATGCAGTCAGTATCCCGATTGAAGTAGACGGTGGGATGACACCCATGACCGCTAAAATTGTTGCTGATGCCGGTGCACATCTCGTGGTCTCCACATCCTATATCTTCAAGCACGTAGGCGGTGCCGCCGCCGCAATTTCAGAGTTGAAAAATGTATCTTGATTTATGTGTCATCCTCGACTTGATCGGGGATCCAGCCTAGATTCCCGCTTTCGCGGGAATGACAGGATTTATCTTCCGTCGTCATCAAAAAACTCGTAGATTGCGACAATTCCTACGGTCGCCAGCAGAAAAAAGAAAACTGCTTCCTCGATCGGGATCCGAAATCCCATAAACGGGATCCATCCGAGGAAATTTTTTCCCGGAAACATCCAGTGTCCGAGTCGAAGCCCTGTGTACTCAGAAAGGACAGCGATGAGAAAAAAATATGTCGAGGTTTTTATGTATTTGGCAATGATAGTGGGAACCTGGATAAGGAGTGTCAGGGCGGGTATCCCTGCAAGAATTATGCCTATCCAGAGGTAAAAATAGGGAATGCTAAAGGATGCAGGCCTGGTCGTGATGAAGACAAAAAAGATAAGAAGAAGAATAATGACGACATACACGAGATGTATGAGGTGTTTATCGATGGTTTTGTTTTTCCCGTGGTCTATAAAATATTCATAAAAAAGGACAATGGAGTATGTGAGCAAAATTCCCCACGTTATTGCATCCAAAGAAATGACTCCGAAGATACGATATCCAAACCAAGAAAACGGAATGAACCATGATCTGTCGAGTATCGCGAGATACTCTATGATAAGTCCAAAGGGAATTGCGAAGAGGAGGGCAAAGATGCTCGCTTTTCGTGCAAGGTAGGGCGAACGGAGCGAAAGATACAGCGCCGGTGTGCCGTAATAGAGGAGTGTGGAAGCAAAAAAAGTGAGGTCAAAGAAAAGAGCGAGAAATGTGGCGATAAAGGGGAAAATGATGATAAGAGCGAGGTCGATTTGTTTTTTCCGAAGATAAATCTCGTGAGTTTTTCCGTCTCGAGATGCGCGGGCAGGCGATTTTTTCATTTGAAAGGCTCTAAATTTTTTGGGAATCTGTATTAGTTGTATCGCATGAGTTTTTATTTGTAAATAGATCATTCGTATTCAAGGCCAGGCCTTAAAACGGCTTGACCTCGTAGAGAAGGCCTGGCCTTATAAAGTTAGCATCTTGTGCACCGAATCGACAGATAGCGAATCGGGATAGAAATCTCCACTTCACTTATAATACGGATGATACAATAGAAATCCTCTTTCGGGAGCAAGATAGCGCCCCCGTGAGGGGATTTTTTTTGATGATGATTTCATAGCAAGTGAATTCTTATTCACGGGCTTATACTCGAAAACTCGGGTTTGCAACTCTCGTGTTCGAGTACCTTCGGCCAATCATCAATCCCCAAGGGGATTTCGTTTCTCTCAATCCACCGAAGTGAAAAGAAGGCGGATGATGGTGATGGTGAAGGGAGAATCAAAATCTGAGGCTTAAGTGACGTGTTGCCCATGCACGTGCACAGCAAGTACGTCACGTATATAGTCGCGAAATTGCTGAAGCCTGTGGTTTAGTTTGTATATTTGATGCTCACGTGATCCTTTGATATGCAAACTAACGAATTAACGAAGTTACTATTTATCTCCTCTTAATACTTTCTCCTCAATACTTTATACTAAATGTATGGACCTGCCTGAAATCGAAAAGATAAATAACGCCCTGCGGTATTGGATACTGCGCATTACTCATGCGGCAGGGTCAGGGCATCCGACGACATCTTTTTCTTCTGTCGAACTCATGTCTATGCTTTTTTTCCGATATTTCTCTTTTGATTTTTCGCGTCCAGACGCTTCAGAAAATGATCGGATCATATTTTCCAAAGGTCATGCGTCGGCATTGTATTATTCTCTGTTTCATCTGGCTGGCATCATAAGTGAAAAGGAGCTTCTTGGATACCGGACGTTTGAAAGCGCGCTCGAGGGTCACCCGACGTTTCGGTTTCCGTATGCCGAAGCAGCGACCGGTTCGCTTGGGCAGGGGCTTGCGATCGGGATAGGAGAAGCATGGGAGATCAGATATAGATCAAAAATGAAAGATCAAAGATCAAAAATTATTGATAATCAAAATTCAACATCTGTGGCCGCGAGCTTCGAGTCTCTCGTCTCCAGTCCCTCGGTCTATGTTCTTCTTGGTGATGCGGAGCTTTCGGAGGGGTCAAATTGGGAAGCAGCGGCGTTTGCAGGGAACAATAAGATCGACAATGTCGTTGCGATTGTGGATGCCAATGGATTTGGCCAGTTTGCACCGACAGCTGTTGGGAGCGATGTCGAAGTATATGCCAGACGATTCGAGTCATTTGGGTGGGCGACGATTGTCGTTGATGGACATGATCTACACCAGATAGACATAGCGTATGAAAAAGTAAAAATACATAAAGGCAGTCCCATCGCAATTATTGCAAAGACGGTGAAAGGAAAAGGGGTCGGTTACTATGAAGGGAAGAATGGGTTTCATAATAAAATGCTTCCGGAGGAGGAGCTAAAAAGTGCACTCGAAAAGTTCGGTGCGGGGATAGAAGGGGTAAAAGAAGTAGTAAAAATGCCAGAGACGAAAAGTATTCAACAAACAGTAAATATATCTGAAAGACAACCTAAATCCATTGGTCTTTCTCCATATGCAAAGGGCGAAAAATTTGCATCAAAGCAGGGGGTAGCAGATGCCTTAGTTTCACTTGGAAAAGTAAATAATCGAGTCGTAGTACTCGATGGGGACATGGCAAATTCGACCGGAAGCGACTTGTTTGCTAAAGCGTTTCCTGATCGGTTTATCGAAGTGTCTATCGCTGAACAGACCATGGCAGGACTTGCGGTAGGACTTTCAAGACGCGGGATGCTGCCGGTGCTTGCAACGTTTTCTGTTTTTTTTACCCGCTGTTTTGATCAACTGCGGATGGCACCCTTGTCAGATGCATCGATGCTTTTACATGGAAGCTACTCCGGTGTATCGCTTGGGAAAGACGGCCCCTCGCAGATGGGGCTTGAGGATATCGCGATGATGCGGACCATTTTTGGCTCTACAGTGGTCTGCCCGTCAGATGCTGCGAGCGCGTGGAAGCTTACCGAGCAATTAATCGGACAAAAAGGAGTCTCATACATCCGCACCGTTCGCGAACCAACGGAAATTCTTTATGCTTCAGAAGATGAGTTTCCGATCGGCGGCAGTAAAGTATTTTATCCATCGCATCAACGCAGTTCCGCATCAACGCATAAACGAAATGTCCTTATTTGTGCCATCGGCATCACGGTGCATGAAGCATTGAAAGCGCAAAAAATGTTAGCAGAAAAAAATATTCAGGTGACGGTGATGGATTGCTACTCTATAAAACCATTTGATACAAAAACATTATTGATGTTAGTGAAAGAAGCAGATCAATTAGTTATTGTTGAAGACCATTACCCCGAAGGCGGGCTTGGCGAAGTCATATTTTCATCATTATTTGAAGCTAGTCCAAAAACTAGCTTCGCAAGGCCAGGCCTTGCGAAGCTAAAAAACAACGCAGTCACGGGAAGCCTTGCGGTCACTCATCTGGCAGTAAGAAGTGAGCCGCGCTCCGGCAAACCAGAAGAATTGTTGGCATTTGAAAAAATTGACTATGGGGCGATTGTAGGCTCAGTAATTTAAAGGTTTTCATGTTATCATGTTTTAAAACAAGATAACATGATTTTTTACCTCTTATAACTTATTTAATTTTTCATTGACTCTTGATGGAAGTATAAAACTACGATACGCTCATAGGTGATGAATCTTTCTACAAAAATTTTCCTTGATGGGGGGAGCGTAAGTGAGACGAAGGAGGCGGATACGCTTCTTCGGGCTTCAGGACTTTCGGGCCTGGACGGCCAGACGACGAACCCGTCACTGATAGTCAAGAATTTAGTATCGAGTATTAAGAATTTAGGGGGAAAAATAAGTGAGAAAAAGGCGACTGAAGGATATAAAAAAACAGTGCAAGAGATGGCAAAAACAGTTAAAGGACCCATTTCTATTCAGGTCATCGGTGACACATCTTTGACTGTCGACCAGATGCTGTCGCAGGCGCGCGATAGACTCTCGTGGATTCCCAATGCGGTGATCAAATTTCCCTGCACAGAACATGGTCTAGCTGCGGCAGAGATATTTTGCGAAGAAGGGTCGGTCAATATCACCCTTCTTTTTAGTCAGGCGCAGGCGGCCGCTGTGTACGCGGCGACAAAACGCGCAAACTATGACGTGTACGTCTCGCCGTTTGTCGGTCGATTGGACGACAGGGGAGAAAACGGGATGGATGTGGTGGCAAATATCCTTTCGATGTATCACCAAGATACAATGACCAAATCCCAATTACCAATGACCAACAATGATCATTTTCATAGCGTCAACGTATTAGCCGCAAGCATACGGTCGGTAAAGCAGCTCCAGTATGCACTTTTCTTAAAGAGTGACGTGGCGACGGTGCCGTTTAAAGTGCTCAAAGAATGGCTCGATCCTCTGGCCGAATCAAAAGGTGAAAAGCAGTTAGCGCTTCCTGGAGAAGATTTTATATACGATGCCCCAGGGCTTCTCGAGATACCATACGAAGAATTATCACTTGACGAAGACTGGAAGATATTTGATCTCCACCATGATCTGACGGATGCTGGAGTCACTAAATTTTGGGAAGACTGGAAGTCAGTTGTTGAGTAAATATTGGAATCTTGAATTAACAAATCACGAATTAACGAATTAACGAGGATATCCCTGCTTGCGTTTCCTCTCTCTCATACGATACGCTGGTATTATCACGCAAAAGTCGTGGTGATTTTATATAGTTAATCCAGATCTTCTTGTTGAGGCTATTGCTCCACCTGATTTAAAATCACCTGTTTTTGTTGGGACTGGTCAGTTTGCTGAGCCTTCATTAAATTTAGTAGATTCAGCGCCCCATTGCGGCGATCCCAAATTTTCACGATTTTTCTTGCTTCAGAGCGCATCGGAACAAGCAAAAATTACTGCCTCAGAAGAAGCTGGAAGGAATTTTCTCCGATTACAATATGTGAAGAATATGAGTCTAGATGAAATCAAAAATCCCGAAGACGAGCTTGCCGTTTCACTGTTGGGTTGGGAGATAGCCAATGAAAAAGCATTGGGACTTTGGAGAGATGGGAAAAGCTTAACAGATTTAGGAGACCAATGGGATGCAACAGCGTTTGACCTTCATAATAATATAGATAGTTTGCTCTGGCATGGAATTCCAAGAGATGCGTGGGATCATCCAGACATGATAAACGGAGAGACGATAGAAATTTTGAAAGAACATGGGTACGGCATGGTCAATCGTCTCATGGGTAACGATGCATTTCCTGCACACGCTCAGTTAGTAAAATATGTAAACTACAACCTATGGCTTTCGTGGAGACACATGATTCTCAGCGGCAATGATGATTTGAGCAACACAGAGACCCCAAACTATATGCGGGCAAAAGCTGAATTTACAAATAAAAAGGCTTTGTTGGTTCCGATGCTGCAGGATGCCTCAGTTTTAGCCACCAAGGGAAGTCGGAAAGATGAGATGCGTAATATATTTGAAGGGTTACTCAATGTAGAAGCACGAGATGAAGCGAGTAAATTTTTGTTTGATGCGAGGGTCAATAATGATGAACGTTTGGCAATGGCGGTAGAACATATCAATGTATTTGGACTCGTGCCCAC
>JACREM010000049.1 GCA_016218215.1 Candidatus Gottesmanbacteria bacterium
CTATGCCAATTTCCGCGATAAACGATTTTTTATTCTGCCCTAAGTCATTGTATCTGCACACTATATACTCTTCGTTTGAAACGAGTGTGTATCACGACGCGCCGCAGACGAGAGGAGCGATAGCTCACGAAAACATTGAGGATGGGCTATACACGACGGCACGGCATATCCTCCAGGGATTATCCGTTTATAGCGTGAGATTGGGTATCAAAGGAAAAATAGATATCTATGATGGGAAAGAGAAATGTCTGATTGAGCGTAAATATCGCATCAGTCATGTGTACGACGGCTATCGCTACCAGCTGTATGCTCAGATGTATTGCCTGGAAGAGGCAGGACATAGCGTCAAACAGCTTTTTCTCCATTCCTTTTCAGATAATAAGCGGTATGCCGTTCCTGTTCCTACGGCAGCGGATAAAAAGCGCTTTGAAGATATCGTTTCCCGCATGAAATCGTTTGACGCCGCATCCGTACAGGATCATACATGCAGCCACTGCGCTAACAACATTTATGGACTATTGAGTTGGTAATCATCTATGCTTATTCTTCCGGATTTTAAAGAAAAACGCATACTATTGGTACACGCAGAATATGGTAAGGATAGTCTCCTTCAGTTGACGAATGATAATATCCGATTCGTGCAGGATGGTGAAACAGTGGATCAGATGTCCTGCCACAGTGTATTTGCCGTGTTTATTGTGGGAGACATGAGTATCACCACGGCGCTTCTCAAAAAACTTTCATCATATGGGGTATCGGTGTTTTTTCTAAATCATAATCTTGCTACTCGTGCAGCGGTGATGGCGGCGGCGGAAGGAAATTATCTCCTACGGCAACGGCAGTATACATCTGACGGACAGATGACAATCGCGGCGGGTATTGTCATCAATAAATTGGAGAATCAGGAGGCGGTATTGCAATCTTTCAAAAAATCCTATGATGTGCGTGTCTTCGACCGCGCTAGGAAACAGGCGGCTCAGTCGCCTGATCTCAAGAGGCTTTTGGGAATAGAAGGGAACGCAAGCAAGGAATATTTTCAGTCGTTGTTCGGTGAATTAGGATGGGTACGACGAGCGCCGCAAACTAAAGAAGACATACCGAATCTTCTTTTAGACATCGGATACTCATATCTGCTGAACTTTTGCGATGCGCTTCTCCGGTTATTTGGGTTTGATACATACAAAGGCTGTTATCATCAATTATTTTTTCAACGAAAGTCTCTGTCATGTGACATCATGGAGCCCATGCGCCCATTGATAGATCGGCAGTTGGTTAAAAGTTATCATCTGGGTCAGATAAAAGAGAAGGATTTTGTCTTCAAAAATGGGAGATTTGACTTCCGTGAGGGATACAAGACGGTGAAACCATATAGTGCGATATTTTTTGAGGAGATTACCGGGCGCCGCGAAGATATGTACCGGTATATTTTGAATTTTTACCGGCACGTCATGGACAGGGAAAAGTATACTCTTCCGTCGTTTACCGTATAACCATTATGTTGATTGTTTCGTATGATTTCACAGATGATAAGAGGCGCGCCAAATTCGCTAAGTTTTTAAAGAAGTACGGTCCGCGCATGCAGTACTCTGTGTTTTCATTGCACAATAGTCAGCGGATTTTGCGTAATATCCTTTCTGAGATAGATGGAAGGTACAAAAAAATGTTTGGGAAAACTGACAGCGTCGTTTTGTTTCCGGTATGCGAAGCGTGCAGGGGAAAAATGATCCGCTATGGTTCCGCCAAACACGATGAGGAGGATGTGGTATACTTTGGGTAATTGTACGTTGATAGAAGAATAGAAAGGCAGAAGTGATACTGTCATCATTTGAGAAAACCTTAGTCTTTATGAGCCTGTTTTACGTCATTTTGAGCACAAAGTCCCTGTTCTGGTTTCGGCCGCGGGTTGCATCTTTGGATTGTTCTGACGCGAAACAGGCTCTCTCAAATGCAGATAGAACATTTCTACTTTTGTAGATTCAGAAAGAATTATCATCAGATATAACTCTCAAATGCAGATAGAACATTTCTACTTTTGTAGATAGATAATATGATGAACTAACTGAATTCTCTCAAATGCAGATAGAACATTTCTACTTTTGTAGATTCTCGGAGTTTTTGTATATCCTCTAACTCAAATGCAGATAGAACATTTCTACTTTTGTAGATCAGTCATACGCGGCGTCACCCATACCACTCAAATGCAGATAGAACATTTCTACTTTTGTAGATATCGAGGTTATACGTTCCCCGAAATACTCAAATGCAGATAGAACATTTCTACTTTTGTAGATGTACCGGAAAGCATCTCGTCCTTATTGCTCAAATGCAGATAGAACATTTCTACTTTTGTAGATTAGAGTTGGTTGAGTGAGTTCTTCAATTTTTTTTGACAAAAAACAGATCAATCAGTAATTTGTCGAAATTTTATTCATTTTTATTCATTTTATGCTTACGCATTTAGTCACGAGAAAATCCTCCTGAAACGGGAGTCGTTGCGTCAAACGAAATCCTCTTGAACAATTTTTACATTTTTGCCAATGTTCTCCCGAGACGGGTTATGTCTAAAAATAATTGCCTCGGGTTGAGTGTGAGA
>JACREM010000050.1 GCA_016218215.1 Candidatus Gottesmanbacteria bacterium
GAAGAGAGCGGAACGCGCGCGCAAAAAATAACGGAAGCGTGGCCCGCGACCGTGCCCGTCCGAAGCCGAAGGCGAAGGAGGGAGCGGGCCGAGCTAACAGCTTTGAAATTCGGTTCTAACTTTTTGGTATAACTCGACCAATGATACCTTTACTTCAACCATCTATAGATGGACTTCGTAAATTTCTTTTAGAAAAGAATTGTTTTGTTTCGTGGGATGATCCTTTGGTAGAAAAAAAAATCAGAGACTATATCATTTCTGGAAAACTAATTCGAGGTGGGTTTATTGTTCATCTTCTTGATAAGAATAACTTAAATGATGCATTGATTCTTGGATCAGCATTGGAACTTGCCCAGTCCGCATTTCTCATCCAGGATGACATCATGGATCATGATGAGCTTAGACGTGGAAAACCAAGTCTTCATGTTCAATTGTCAGGGTCAAGCGGCAAGGGAGATAGTGGAGTCAATCTCGCTCTTTGTATTTCTGATTATTTGTTTTTTCAGTCTCAGGAATTTCTCGCGTCAATATCAGACAATACTCTCACAGCGAAGCTATATTTTTACTGGAGTAAGCAACTCAAACAAGTATGTGTAGGCCAGTATGCAGACAACTACTACGCTTCTATACCAATAATCCCATCATCCAAATCACTGCAAACTCTGTATAAAAACAAGACATCCTCGTACACCTTTTGCATTCCGATTGTCACAAGCGCAATGTTTCTTCATCTTTCGGATCCAACGATAGCGATGCTTGAAAAAATTGCCGATGACCTTGGCGTGCTATTTCAATTATCAGACGACATGCTCAATGTCTACGGAAAATCAGAGCTATCAGGAAAACCAACTGAATCTGATATCCGAGAGAAGAAAAAAACACTCCTTCTTTCTCATATTTATGAAGCGTCTGATGTAGATACACAAAAAAAGTTGGAACAGTATTATGTTAGAGATGAATCTAATAATATCTCGGATACGCTTCTCTGTATACATTCTCCCAAAGCAAAGCAATTAATCCAGCACGAAGTAGATTCCATGCATACATCTGTTAAAAATCTTCTAAAGGATGTTTCTATACCCAATACATTTAATACTATCATTGAATCTTTACTCGACTTTATAGCAACGAGAAACGTATAATATTCTTATGAAGTGGCTTCAAAAAATACCCGTCGCCGTTCTCATACTCACTGTTTGTGTAATTGGCGTAAACATATATGTAAATCGAGGCCTGCCAACTGCAAAGATCGTCATAAAGGGCACGAGGATCCCAGTAGAGCTTGCAGTAACCGGAAAGGAAAAAGAGAGAGGGCTGTCAGGAAGAAAAGAACTAAAGCCAGGGACAGGGTTGCTCTTTCTCTATGACCATAAAGAGGTTTTTCCATTTTGGATGAAGGAAATGCAGTTTCCACTCGATTTTGTCTGGATCGACGGAAATATGGTCATAGATCTCACGGAAAACGTTCCAGTTCCAGATGGAAACAACCTGCACATTATCCATCCAAGGTCTGCTGTCGATAAAATATTGGAGCTAAATGTGGGTGACATACAGAGCATCGGGATACAAGTAGGAGACAAAGTCACATTTGTCGATAGATAGTTTTCACGATATAATAAATATTCGGCGTCACGTCAAACGTGACTGCCGCGTTTGACGCGGCGGGTGTAGCTCAATGGTAGAGCGCCAGTTTTCCAAACTGGTGACGAGGGTCCGATTCCCTTCACCCGCTCAAAATTTATTAAATCCTTACCATGAAAACAATCATTCCCAAAAAACTTCAAATAGGCGATGAAGTGAGAGTCATAGCTCCGGCTCTTTCTCTTGCTATCATAAGCATAGAAACGAAAGAGATAGCACAAAAAAATTTGATGAGTTGGGTTTGAATTTGACTTTCGGCAAGCATGTAAATGAGTCAGATGAGTTCATGTCATCCTCAATAGAATCTCGTATTTCCCACCTTCATGATGCTTTTTCTGATACAAATGTAAAGGCAATCTTTACCGTCCTTGGCGGATTTAACAGCAATCAGCTCCTCGACTTTATTGACTGGAATATAATACGGTATAATCCAAAAATCTTCTGCGGATACTCGGACATTACTGCTCTGAATAACGCTATCTTTGCAAAAACTGGACTTGTGACATACTCCGGACCACACTACTCGTCGTTTGGCCAAAAGCTCTCCTTTGACAACACGCTTGAGTACTTCAAAAAGTGTCTCATGAGTTCTGAAGAATTTGAGATCACACCAAGCAGAGAATGGTCTGACGACTTGTGGTTTATAGATCAAAACAAAAGAGAGCAGGTTAAAAATGATGGTTTTTGGGCAATTCAGCAGGGTGAAGCCAAAGGGACAATTCTTGGCGCGAATCTTTGTACCTTTAATTTGCTTCAAGGTACTCCTTATATGCCAGATATACGAAACTCGATTCTTTTTTTGGAAGATGATGGAGAATCTAAACACCACCATTTTGACCGCAATTTGCAATCTGTAATTCATTTACCAGGATTCAATGAAGTAAGAGGACTTGTCATCGGACGATTTCAAAAGGAAAGTAAAATGACGCGAGACTCATTGGAGCAGATTATTGTCTCTAAAAAGCAGCTTTCCAACATGCCAGTGATAGGCAATGTCGATTTTGGACACACAGACCCTAAGATTACATTTCCTATCGGTGGCGAAGCGTCACTTTCTATATCGAAGCCAGAGGTAAAGCTCACAATAATAACCCATTAAAAAATTTTACTCATGCAATACTATCCACTTACGGATGAAGAAAAAAAGGTAATAGAAGACAAAGGTACTGAACCTGCATTCAGAGGTGAGTATGATGAATTTTACGAAGAAGGCATGTATATTTGCCGAAAATGCAATGCTCCGCTTTTTTCCTCGAAAGCAAAGTTTGATGCTGGCTGCGGATGGCCGGCATTCGACACGTTTATTGCAGAATCAGTAAGTGAAATTCCTGTCGCTGACGGGGAGAGAATTGAGATAAAGTGCAGCAACTGCAAAGGCCACCTGGGCCACGTATTCACCGGAGAGCACTTTACGGCGTCCAATACACGGCACTGCGTGAACTCTCTTTCCATCCGATTCGTGCCTCTGGCAGAAAAATTACCCCCTCCTATTGTATAATTGTCGTAAGCTCCCGTAGCTTAACTGGATAGAGCAATTCCCTTCTAAGGAATAGGTTGTGAGTTCGATTCTCACCGGGAGCGCATTGCCATTTCTTTGCGAGCCGATTCTTAGAGGCAAGCTTAGAAATGTCAATGTCCGCCAAATATCGCTCCATGAGCCGTCCCGCGAAGCGGGATAAGGCGAATGGAAAGATATGGTGGACTCTTACTCTTCTTTTCATGTCAAAATTCATTTTTCTAATTATTTGTCTGGTATTTTTGAGCTTTTTGACAAAAGATGTTTTTGCCATAGTCGACCCTCTAGCCCATCCAAATAACCAGTATGGCATACACGTGATAGACGAAAATGATCTAGCAAGCGCTGCAAGCCTGGTAAACTCAACCGGGGGAGATTGGGGATATGTCACCATCGTCATTCGCGACGATGATTTTAAACTCTCTAAATGGAAAGAGATTTTTACCCGATTTCGAAAGCTTCACCTTATACCCCTTGTTCGTCTCGCTACACACGTCGAAGATGGTGCGTGGACTATACCCAAAAGCGGCGACGCATTTCGATGGGCAGAATTTCTCAGTCAGATGCCCTGGCCTGTCATGAACCGCTACGTTATTCTTTTTAATGAGCCAAATCATGCGGCAGAGTGGGGGAATACGATCGATCCCGAAGGGTATAGTGAGATCGTACAAAAATTTTCAGAGAGTTTACGAAAAACGTCGGATTCCTTTTTTATCCTCCCTGCGGGACTCGATATGTCTGCGCACTCAGGAGGAAATACGCTCGACGCTGCAAAGTTTTTACAAAGAATGTATGTACACACTCCATCTCTTTTTTCATCTATCGACGGGTGGAATTCTCATTCGTACCCGAATCCCGGATTTAGTGCGTCAGTCTGGAGCAGAGGGAAAGGCACGATAGGCTCGTTTCTCTTTGAAGATGAATTATTGAAGCAATACACGCAAAAAAAACTGCCGCTGTTTATCACCGAGACTGGTTGGATGCATTCGAATGGAAAATATTTTGATCGTAATCTTCTGTCTCCCGAGCAGGTAGCTCTAAACTTCCAAACTGCAGCCACTACACTGTGGAATAGAGAAAACATAGTTGCCGTAACCCCATTTCTCCTCAATTACCAGGACGCACCGTTTGATCATTTTTCTTTTCAAAAGCTTGGAAGTTCAGAATTCTATCCGCATTATTACGCGTATAAAGACCTGTCAAAAATTGCAGGGTCTCCGGCACGTTTCTATCGCTTCGAAGTATCTGACAGAGTATTTCCTCATGAGATAGTGGAAGGATCTACATTTGAACGAGAAGTGAAGCTAAAAAACATAGGAGACGCTGAGCTTGATCCACATGATTCTTTCTCACTCGCATCCTCCGGAGGAGATAATACGACAACACTCAAAGGAACGTTGCCATACCTGGATCCCGGTGAACAAAAATCTTTTCCCTACACAGTTCACGCACCGGAAAAAGCCGGACAGTATCTCATCAAATCCTATCTCCACCACGCAGGAGAGGAGTATCTCATCGACTCTGGAAAAGTTGTCGTCATCCCGCCGCCATCTGTAAACATATCCCTCTCTCTTGGATGGAGAAGGGATCCGAGCGAAAAAAACGCAACCGTCCTTCTCTATTCAAAAAATCATATTCTGCTTTCAAAGTATGAAAATATTTCCATAGAGCATGGCACGCTTAAAGTAGCTTCGCTAAAAGACATAGTGCCGGGAGACGAATATAGGGTAGTCGTCCTCGTACCGTACTACCTCCCAAGGCAGGCGATCGTAAAATTCACTGGCGACATTACAAATATATCCATGAAACGTCATTTCCCCTTTGATTTTAATGGCGACGGAAAGTTAAGCCTACAGGACATACCAGCATTGCTTCAGGAAAAACCACATACAATAATAGGGAGATTTATTGGGTCAAACTAAATAAAACTTATTTCCCGATATGTCATTACGAGGAGCAGAGCGACGTGATAATCTTATTTTCATATCAATGAATAATTGGTATACTACATGTACTTATTGGTGACCGTAGCACAATGGTAGTGCACCAGCTTGTGGAGCTGGTCGTTGCGGGTTCGAATCCCGTCGGTCACCCCATTCGACAAGCTCAGGGTTCGCGACCCAAACAATAGCACTCTATGCAATGGATAATGTATATTCTTCTTTGCGATGAGAAAACTTTTTATGTTGGCTTAACTTCAAATATAGAAAATAGGCTCAAATCTCATATAGCAGGATATAATATCGGAACAAAAAAGTTTTCTCACATACAGCTAGTCTATTCAGAAAATTATCCGAATCGAGTATCTGCAGAACAGCGTGAAACACAACTTAAGAAATGGACGCGAGCAAAAAAGAAGGCATTGATTGAAGGCAATATCGAATTACTGAAACAGCTTAGCAAATCCTGAGTTTATCGAATATGGTTAATCGCAATGGTGAGCCTGCCGAACCATCCCGTCGGTCACCCCCGAGTCAAACTCGGTGCCCCCGAGATTGACGAGGAGTCGCGTGCCATCTGGCAGACGCGACATCCTTTCATTATATAAACACAAAACTATGTTAGAAACGTCTGACGTTTCTCGTTATTACGTTTATATTCTCTTCTCTTATAGAGATAGTAAATTCTACATTGGCTTCACAAATAATCTAAAACGTCGTCTCACGGAACATGCAAATAGTATGGTTGGTGCTACTAAAATAGAGTTCCCGTAAAACTTATTCATTACGAATATTTTATTAATCGAACAGATGCCGAAGCCAGAGAAAAGTTTCTTAAAAGTGGTTACGGTAGAAAGCAATTTAAAGAGATTCTCAAACACACGCTGGGCAATCTAAAATAGCCGAACCATCCCGTCGGTCACCCCAGGGTCAAACAGAAAATTAAACTACTGGCACGCGTGCAATCATGTAGTTCATGCCATGATAATACTCTACAAAAGGCCGATTGTAGTCTAGTGTCACCTTCGTCATAAGTTCTTGAAACGCCTTGCCAATTTCTGGAATGTTATCCTCCCAATCATTTACACGTTTTCCTATATATTTCCCTCCTGGAATTTTTCCGCTTTCACATCCATCTAATACTTCTTTCTCATCTCTTTTAGCCACACACGCCCAATATGTTTCATTCGGAGGCTTTCCATACACGACCCCATAAAATTTTCTCCCCTTCAGTGTTGTCAGTTTTGACTCAAGAATATTAAATGTATTCACTGCACCAGCCAGTCCCTTTGAAGACTGAATATAAAATATGTTTACTGGTGAAAGGACAAGAGTGTTAATCATAACTTGCCACTCTTAAAATTTTTACCATTTAGATTTACATTATCATTGTACAATAGAGATCTTTGTTTATAAAACTTTCGTATTTCCTGTATAATCGGATCATGGAGTATTCTTCAGTCGTCAACGCACTTATCGAGGTATTTGAAAAAAGCCAGCAGACTCTTGGCAGCGGCGCGCAGTTTAACGTCAGTAAGACCGTATCTACCCTCGCCGCAATCTACGAAAAAGCACGAAACGCAGTAGAATTCCGCGCAGAGCACCTCATACGCCGTGCAGCCATAGAGCGAATTTTGAAACGCCGCGTGATGCTTAACGGCGGATCAAGCAGTATCTCTGAAAATTTAGTGCTCGAACTTCTCTGGGCCAAATACATAGACAGTAGCCTCATATATGACAATAAAATCGCTGAAATACAGGCTATTATCACAAAATACCTGGAGGCCAGACACATACTTTCTTCTGAGGGCACTACTTCTCTTATACCGTGGGATATGCTTCTTGGCATAGCGTCTTCTGAAATAGAGGAAACTATAGTTTCTGCAAAACGAAGAGAAGCCCTCTCGAACTTTTTCTATCAGGCCATACGGCCAAACGTCGGCACTCCGACAGGAGACGAAAAGACGACAAATATACAGGTGTTTATAGCCATAGAGCGGGCGTTTGCCCAGGCAGATGATGCACTCATTATGTACCATCTTCTCAAAATCATGCAGCCGTCATGGTTTGAAAAAACGCTCAATGTCTCAAACGAACTCAATGTCCTGACATCGACAGTAGCAGTCATCCGGGAAAATCTCTCTGCTAAAGGATCTGATTCCCTCTACCGATACATCCGAAATCATACACCGCCATTTCTTCTCATCCGCGATTTCTTTCTGGAAGTAGACGGGAAAGCGCGGGAAATCATAAGCGACAGTAAGCTTCTGGAAGAAAAACTAAGCTCCATCTGCGCCCACAAATACATGGAAATAGGCACGAAAATCCGCCGGGCGGTCGTCCGAAGCATAATCTATATATTTTTGACCAAAATGGTCTTTGCGTTTGCCCTTGAGGCGCCGTTTGACGTATTTATCCAAAAACACGTCGACTATCTCCCGCTTGCCATAAATTCTCTGTTCCCGCCGCTTCTTTTATTTCTCGTGGCAGGATTTATAAGCGTGCCGGGTACGGACAACACCAGGAGGCTTATAGACCGTGTAAAAACGATTCTGTATCACTATGATGACCTGAAGAATGAAAAGGACTCGTATGAAGAAACGACAAAAGATAAAGGAAAGCGACCCGTACTCGGTGGTATCTTTTCGATATTTTATATTACCACATTTCTCATCTCGTTTGGATGTATAAGCTATATACTCACATCTCTTCACTTTAGTATTGCAAGCCAGATCATCTTTGTCTTTTTTGTCACGCTCGTCACATTTTTTGCCTACCGCATACGCCAATCGGCTAAAGAGTACGAGATGATCGACAGACAAGGATTCTTAGGTCCAATCGTCGACTTTTTCTTCCTCCCGATTATCCGCGTAGGCCATCTCCTCTCTCAAGAAATAGCAAAGCTCAACATCTTTATCTTTCTTTTTGATTTCATCCTCGAGGCCCCACTCAAAGTGATCTTTGAAGTAGTAGAGGAGTGGATCCGCTTCATCCGCACCAAGAAAGAGGAGATCATCTAGCAACTTTTAATCCGACAGTAAAAACGTAGTTATCGTTGAGTAACCACGTTTCATTTCCTTTCTCATTTACATACTGCGCAAATGCTTCTATCCCGTCCCTAAATTGTTCATCCATTAATTTTGTCAGCCCTGATTCAACACGCATGCGAGCCTTTTCCAGTCGCTCAATTGCGCTATCATAGACTTGGACGCAAACGGCCCTACTCACAATGTTAAAGCCTGCTGACGTAAGCCACTTTGTTACGTTCTCTTTTGGTGGAATTCTTCTTGTATCTATTCCGATTAAGCCAGGAAAAAATTGACGCTCAGGCATACGAAGGTTGTCTTCCAATGAAGTATATCGTAACAATATTCTCCCGTCCTGACGCAAAACTCGAAAACATTCCTTTGTTACCGCAATCGGGTCTTGCACCAGATGAAGCAAATGAGAAATCCATACTGCATCAAATGAATTGTCCTGAAAAGATAAATATTCGGCATCCTGCAAAGACCACTGTACCAAATGGTGAGCGTCGTTGTTTTTTGCAAGTCTCAGCATTTCTAACGAATTGTCCGCACCTATACCGTGACAATTAAGCCGTTCTGCAAAAGGGATTATCCATCTTCCGTTTCCACAGCCCAAATCCAACACCGTATCATTCGGATCAATAAAATCTGATGCTAGGTCTACCCAGATTCCCTCGTCTCTCCTCCCGACAGGCCTCGCGACATCATATCGTGGGGCTATTTCGTCATATGCTACAGGTTTGATAAATTCTTCGGACATACTTGTATCAATATCCCTTTGTTTAAACTCGCCAACGCTTTGTATACGAAAATACTTAAAATTGCAAATTTTTATGAAAGCTGTGGTCATCGAGCGCCTCTATAAGTGGAATTTCTGATATAATCATCTTTGTCATCATTGCGCCTGTCGCCTAATGGATAGGGCACTTGTCTTCGGAACAAGTTGTTGGAGGTTCGAATCCCCCCAGGCGCGCAGAATAATTTTGAAGACAAAATTTTCTGCGTAAACGCATCATAATTTGGCAAATATTTTAGCGTAAACGCATCATAATTTGGCAGAAATTTATAATGTAAGCGCCATGTGGTATTTATACATTGCACAATGCAACGATAAAACTCTTTACACCGGAATTACCACAGATGTACACAGGAGAGAATTGGAACATAATACAAATAATAAAAAAGGGGCTAAATCATTGCGACACAAAAGACCAATCAAAATAATTTACGTCGAAAAGTTTACATCGCAGCATGAAGCGAGAAAAAGGGAATCTGATATTAAAAGTTGGAAAAGAGAATATAAATTAAAGGTAGTCAATAAAAATTTAGAGAATACATAAACGTTAAAATATGCTATTTCTGGGTTTACCCAGAAAATTGCGAAGCAATTATTCTGGGTCGGTAGCTCAACGGTAGAGCGTCTGCCTCTTAAGCAGGATGTTCAGGGTTCGAATCCCTGCCGACTCACCCTTCGACAAGCTCAGGGTTTTTGCCACATAATAATATTATGTCTTGGTTTGTGTATATTCTTTTTTGCGATCAGAAAACGTACTACGTGGGCTTAACCCACAATACGAGCGCAAGAACACTTTCTCATCAAAGAAAGAAAAATATTGCTACTAAAGAGTTTTCTGATATCAAACTTGTCTATCAGGAAAAATATAAAACAAGAATTGAGGCAGAACGTCGAGAAAAACAGCTAAAAGGCTGGACTGTCGCAAAAAAGAAAGCTTTAATATCTGGTAAACTCGCATTATTAATAAAACTTAGCAAAAATCGTGAACGTGTCGAATAGTTATCAGGGTAAATGGTGAGCCTGTCGAACCATCCCTGCCGACTCACATGGGAGAAATACTACGATTCTTAAGCATCATTCTTCTCATTCTCTGGGCATGGTATTGGCAACATAAAGCAATCCAGACCCAAAAGATAAAACCGGAATATCAGAAGGATCGTACTTTCATTTATCTTCTGAGTAAGTATGGATCCTGGGTACTCGACGGATTTGTTATACTTCAACTCACTGGGTTATCGTTACTTCCAACTAATTTCGGATTACTTGGTCAATCTGTAGGATTTATCCTTGTGTGTATCGGGATAAGGATTGCATATAGCGCGCGAATAACGCTCGATACCAATTGGTCCAATGCTTTTGATTATCAGATAAAAAAGAAACACGAACTTATTACTGCAGGAATATACAATACCATCCGTCATCCAATTTATACGAGTATGATCCTTGCAGGTACAGGTGCCGAGCTTGTGGCAGAAACCTATATCTTCATCCCGACACTTATACTTATGTTCGTATGGGCATATACTCAGGCGAAAAAAGAAGAACAGATTCTCTCGATACATTTTGGGAAATCATACGATCTCTACATGAATCAATCCTGGATGTTCCTACCTTATATAATCTGATAGCATTATACTATGACAATCATTGATCTTTCTCAAGAATTATTTGATAAAATGCCGGTGTATCCGGGGGATCCGGAGGTCGAGATTAAAAAAATCCATACATTGGATAGAGAGGGATGGAACCTCCGGCAGATGACGCTTACCACCCACATCGGTACGCACGTAAATGTGCCCTCTCACATGACTTCAAACGGAAAAAATTTAGATGCATATACGCTTGAATCGTTTATCGCGCCCTCATTAATTTACAAGGAGGGGATACGGTATGAAAAGGCAAATGGATTACTCTTTCGCGATCAGAACGTAGATCAAAGAATAGCTGACATGATTATTGCTCATCCACCAAAATTTATCGGACTCGCGTCAGCATTTGAATTTGATACAGCCATAGAAAAACTCCTGCTTGAACACGGTATAATTTCCTTTGAAAATCTCGAAAATACGGATAAGCTTCCTGACACCTTTACGTTCTATGGCGTACCTCTTCGATTAAGCGGTACCGACGGCTCACCCGTGCGTGCCTATGCAATTGTAAAGTAATTAATGCGCAATTTTGATTACAGCCGCTCGTGTGGTATAACTCAAATATGGGGAAAAAATTTCTCTTGGTCGCTACCTGGTACACAGTAACTTTAGGCTTCTTAGGCATAGTTTTGGCAAACGCATCCATAGATAAAAAACTTGAAAAAGCAGGGTACACCTACTCTAAAGATCCGGCTCTCAGTCAAAGCATTCTCGCCTCAGCAGGATCAACGCAGATACTCGGTACTTCGATAGTCTCAGGCGATGCACGATCCGCACTGCTTGAAGCATTTTTAAAAAATCACGATTCACCCATGGCTCCGTTTGCTGACCTTCTGGTGCATGAAGCTGATGCAAACGGCATAGATTATCGTATGGTCGTATCTATCGCTATGTGTGAATCTAACCTTGGCAAACGCATACCAACCAAGGACTCCTTTAATGCCTGGGGCATAGCTGTCTACACCGGCCAGCAATCCGGAGCGAAATTTACAGATTGGCAGAGTGCAATTTCGTGGGTATCAAAATTCATCAAAACGAAGTTTTATGATCGTGGTATCACAGACTTAAAGGACATAGGTGCCATCTGGGCACCGCCTTCTGTTGAGGCTGGCTATAGCTGGAGTTCGTGCGTAAATACCTTCATGAAGGCAATACAGTAGCTATCAGCTATCAGCTATCAGCTATCAGCTATCAGCTATCAGCTATCAGCTATCAGCTATCAGCTATCAGCTATCAGCTATCAGCTAGAAAATCATAACCCATAACACTTGACAAAAGGGCATTTTGTGATATAATACTCTATAGATCCTAAGGTAGATTTTCGATGTCTGCTTTAGGATTTTTTAAAGCCACATAGTAAATTTAACGCCTCATTAAAGCCTCGTCCTCGTCATCCTTACATATATCAAAAGAAAATTATTTATTCTTTTGAAATATGTACGAGATGACAATAGAAAATATATGAAAAAGCTTATAACTATTATCGTTCTTTCTATACTCTTTGGTATCTTCACAGATACTGTTCAAGCAATGGAACAAGAGGCCGGAAGTGCTGCGCATTTTCCGATTGAGAGAATCAAGCCCGACGAGCGTATAAAAACGCTTAAACGCGTACTCGAATATTACGATTCTCCTCTGGAATCATACGCTGAACATTTTGTCGTTGAAGCAGACCGCTATGAACTCGATTGGCGGCTTGTCGCTGCTATATCAGGTGCTGAGTCAGCGTTTGGTAAACATATCCCGTATGGCTCGTACAACGCATGGGGGTGGGGGATACCTACCGGCGCACAATCAGGCATAGCCTTTGCTGACTGGAAAAAAGGTATCTCTACTGTCTCTTCGGGACTACGAAAAAACTACTATAATCGTGGAGCTCAAACTGTAGATGACGTTGGTCGGATATATGCCGCTTCAAAGGCGTGGCCGAGCCATGTAAAATTCTTTCTCGCGCAGATCAACACGTTTTCTATTCCAACCTCAAAAACTCTGCAGGTCACGCTGTAAATCCATCGTGATACAATTATCTCAAGGCAATAAATTGCCGCAGTGGCGGAA
>JACREM010000051.1 GCA_016218215.1 Candidatus Gottesmanbacteria bacterium
AAAAAATCCTCTCACCCGAGAGGACTCTTAGTTTTCAGCTATAAGCTATCAGACATCAGCTTAAAAATATTATCTTATTAAAGCTGAAAGCTGACGACTGACTGCTGACGACTAAATATTTTCCTGCTCGGGATTCATTGTCTAAGGAAGTATCGGACTTTCCCCCATCTATTCGGGGTTTACCGTTGCGGCACAGTTCTAGATTTCCTACCCCGCGAAGCTTAAGTCAAACGAGACGCGAAGTGGGGCACTAGATTCCTTCCTTTACTCTATTGTTTTTTCGTTTTTGCTATTCCAGTCCAAACCGTTTCTTCTACGTGTTCCTTCTTGTTTATAAACCGTGCAAGGACAAAAAACAAGTCAGAAAGTCTATTGATATACATCAGTATAGTTTCTTTGTCTCCCTGCTGAAGTCTTACATCTAACATCTTACTACTAAATAGTGCCACCACCTGTCTTTCAACCCTCCTGCACACGCTTCGCGTAATATGAACATGCGCTCCATGGGCAGATCCACCGGGAAGGATAAAATTTGTGAGAGGAGTGAGGTCTTTTTCCATGAGATCAATGCGATCTTCCATTTCTTTCACACGTTTTGAAAGTATTGATAGATCACCGCTCCATCCGGCAAAAACGCTGCCGATGGTAAAAAGATCAGATTGAATATTCGAAAGAAATGTTTGCACTTCTTCACTCGGAAACGACGCCGAGACAAACCCAACCCAACTATTAAGCTCATCAATTGAGCCATATACGTCTACGAGCGGTTCACTTTTAGGAACTCTTTTTCCGCCAAAAAGCGATGTTTGTCCTGCGTCTCCTGTACGCGTATAGATTGGCATAATTTTCTAAGGAACTTAAGTCACCTAAGTACCTTAAGTGACTTAGAGAGTCTAGCACTCGCTGTATCCACAGCTGTAGCACTTTTTACAGCTCTCTTCAAACACGAGACTCCCCTCGCCGCAGGTAGGACACAGGTCTACTGTCACCATGCGCTGGGCAAACGCATGCGCTACAGGAGTCACTTGAATATTCTGTTGGCCGCCATCTTGATTCGGCTCTCCTACAGCATGGCCGTTTGTCGTGGCATGACCATTCGTTTGCGCGTATCCATTTGGCTCTATGTGTCCATTAGCAGAAAGTCCTTGAGAAAGTGGAGCCGCATCAGTCATATTGTGTTTTGTAAAAAATCCAAAATGCCGATCGATGACTTTTGCTACCGCATCGGGAAGACTGCGGACCCTATTCTCCCCAAACCCTAAGCTTCTCGCCCCACCGATGCCAATAAGCATGGATGCAATCTTATGCGCGCGTTCAATCGCGGGTATCGGAGACGCCATACGAAGAGTAAGCGATATCACTTTTCCTAAAGCTTCTGCCATCGCAGTCACATCACTCCCGGCCTTTCCGACGTTTATAAACATCTCTACCGGCTGATTACCGCCGTTGGTATTTACGGTGACATACGCATCCCCGACGGGTGTTTCTACCCGATACGTCGACCCGTGTACCACCATTGGACGAGGTTTTACCTCAGGAACCTGAAGTTGTTTTTTCGCCGCTTCTTCTGCGGCTTTCACTGCCGGATCTTCTATGCGCGTCAACACCCCTTCGCGACTCCCCTCCCGCATATAGGCTATACCTTTGCATCCTAAGTCATAAGCGAGCGTGTACAGTCTTTTTACATCCTCTACTGTGTGGGTTCTTGGTGCATTTACGGTTTTACTAATCGATGCATCCACATACCCCTGAATCGTTGCCTGCACATACACGTGATCCTCAGGTGATAGATCATTGGCAGACACAAAATATTCCGGTCTCTCTTCTTTTGTTGGCTCGCGGCCATTGCGCTTTGCAAACTCACTAAACCATGCATCATACAGCGGATGACGAAGAGTGTGTTCTCCGAGTCTATCGCGGCGGATAAATTCAAATTCATACACCGGCTCTATACCGCTTGATACGCCTGAAAGGAGTGATGTTGATCCGGTCGGCGCCTGCTGGAGTATGACGCTATTTCGTACGCCGTACTTTTTCATTTTTCTGAGAGTTTCCTCAGGGAGTCGTTTTACAAAGTGCCCGTCCAGATGTTTTTTTATGTCTATCTTTGGAAACGGCCCCTTTTCTTTCGAAATTTCAACAGATGATTCGTAGGCGGCGTCTCGTATGGTCTTATAGATCTTATCTATCACAGGCAAGCTTTCTTTAGATCCGTAGCGTATCTTCATTTTAATCAATGCGTCCCCAAGGCCCATCGTGCCAAGACCAATGCGCCGCTCGCCCTGCTGCTGTACTTTCCGAATTTCATCAAAGACATAAAAATCAGCGTCGATCACATTATCCTGAAACCGGACACCGACTTTTGAAATCTCGGCTAAACGCTCATAATCCATCTCGCCATTTTCTTTTACCAATGCGGAAAGATTTATGGAACAAAGGTTGCATACGCCCCAACTCGGAAGTCCCTCTTCTCCGCAGGGATTGACACAGTTTACGTGCTCCCAGTAGTAATTATTAAACCATTTGTTGTACCGTTCCATGAAGACTACTCCAGGCTCCGCACTTCTCCATGCCGCCTGAGCAATAAGGTCCCACAGAGCGCGGGCTTTTATGGTCTTTTGCACCACCGGCTTTTTTCCAAGAACAATCCAGTTTGGCATGTACCCGTCCCATTTTGTGTCGTAGTCCGGGTCATTTTTATCCGGAAATACGAGATCCCAGTCCGCGTCCGCTTTCACCGCCTCCATAAATTTGTCGGAAACACAGACAGATAAATTTGCGCCGTTTATACGCGTCAGATCCTGTTTTACCGTAATAAACTCCTCCACATCAGGATGCCAGTCCCACATCATAAGCATGAGGGCGCCGCGTCTACTCCCGCCCTGTTGGATGATATCTTTAGTGGCGACGGAAAAAAGCTCTGCCCAGTTGCATGGACCCGATGAAAACCCGTTGACTTTCGTAACTCTGGCACCGCGGGGACGAAGACTTGAAAGATTTATTCCGACACCTCCGCCGCGGGACATGATTTCGATCATCTGAGTGAGTGTTTTTAAAATTCCGCCTCGTGAGTCATGAGGACTTGGAAGCACAAAACAATTATAAAACGTTACTTTGTATCCGGTCCCAGCGCCAGAAAGGATACGTCCACCGGGAACAAATGCAAAATCCTGCATGGCAGAATAAAACTTTTCTTCCCAATGCTCTCTATCCCCTTTGTCTTCGATCTGCGCTACGCTTTTGGCTACCCGTCTCCACATCTCCTCAGGAGTTTTTTCTATCGGTGTACCGGTCTCATCCTTTAGGGCGTAGCGATCCAAAAATACTTTCTGACGTATACCATCTAATGTCATAATAGGTTTATATTAAAACTTTGCGCTTAATTTATAATAATTTCTGTACTTCTTTCTCAAAATCCTCTATATCAACAAACTGCCGAAACACGCTTGCAAACCGAATGTAGGCTACTTTATCTAATTTTTTGAGTCTCTTAGCAACTAACAGCCCAATTTTTTTACTGTCTACCTCTGTGCTGTCGCTTCCGATGAGCTCACGCTCGACTTCATCGACAATTCTATCTATGTCTTCTGCTTTTATCGTCGTCTTGCCGCTTGCCCGCCATATTCCCCGCTTAAGCTTTTCCCTATCAAATTGTTCCCGTCTCTCATCTTTTTTTACGACCGTGAGGGGCACACTTTCGATCCTCTCGTATGTCGTAAACCGTTTTTCGCACTCTGGACAGTTCCTCCGCCGTCTCGTCACCCTTAGATCTTCGCTATCCCGGGTCTCTATGACTTCTGTATCTGTATGTGTACAATATGGACACTTCATTTTTTCTCTTTCCAGTCAGTATTCTTATTTTCGATCAATTCTTCCGTGAAAAGTAAAACGCTATATCTGGTGCACATCAAAATGCTAAGACACTATATGTATTCCGTCAACTGGCAAAAAGTAGATCAAAACCAGTCATCAAAATTTTCCAGCCTCAACACCAAAAACTTGAGGAAATTCTTCGGCAAATCGTCAATAGCACACCAATCAAAAACTATACATATCACATGACGTTTCGCTTTTGTGTTCAGGACAACATATATGGGGCAGAGGAGTTGAATTATCCTGACTTGTTATTCACCGATAAGACTCTCTTATTTTAACGAATTTGCTTGAGCCAATACATTTTTTGCCGCACCAAGTGCGGAAGTGATACCAGGGTCTTTCGTCTTATCAGAAAGTCCGGTCAAAACTTCACCATGTTTCGTCGCTGCGTTTATGAGATGCTCGACCATATATCCAGGAAATTCTTTTTCGCTTCCTTTTAAAGATACAAGTTTTTCATACGCCAACCCTAAATACATTTCAGCTTTTGCTGCCATGGTACCCGCAAGCACCGTATTTCCCTTCTCCTCTAAAAGAACCGCCATCTCAACATGCTTATCACCCATGAGAATATAAAATTTTGCTTTACTCACCGGATCCACGATCAACCGCTCCATCATCTGATCGCGGAAACGCTTTATAAAATAAAGCGGATGATCAGGCAAAATCCCTGGAAATGGAAGCGGATACTCAGGTTTTTTCATCATCACTTCTCCGGTTGCAGATGGCGCAACTTTTTCTGCTATTTTTTCCGTTGGAGATGACACAGCTACAGGAGCTTGATAAGACACGGCAAAGACAGGGGCCAGAGGCGCAATCAGTGTAACAATCAGAGCACCGGTAAAAATTGATTTTGCAATGCAATTCATATCATGTTCCTCCTTCAGGTATTTGTTAGTATACTCTGCATTACTATTATTATCCAACCAGTCCTGCAATATCCCAAGCTTTCACATTGATCATGCCCACTATTTCTGCTTCAAGTTTCTTGACAAGCGGATACGCTTTTTCAAGCATAATTCTCCCCTCCTTCGGCAAATTCTCTGCCCGCCAGAGATCAAACCGTTTGTCGACAGTAATAATTTCATACTTCACCATCTTGTCAGACAGGTACAATAACTTTTCCTCCCACGTCTTTGGTGAAATTTTTGGATCCAAAATTGAGTGGAGTGGATGTGAAATGACAAGCGGCAACAGTTCATCGCATCCTTCATTTTTTAAGATGCGAACCCCCGCATCTGGATGTTGTTCGCCCTCACGCTTTAGCACATTTTTATCTATATCATGGAGAAGTGCTGCGGCATGAAGCAGCACTATATCTATCCTGATACCTGACACATGACTCATGACACACGCTGAAAGATATTCCGCAACCCTTGCCACATGCGTCACATGGATTCGTTTATTTTCTGGGAGAGAATACTTGTCCCACAATTGCCTTATCTGATCATCTGAAGGAATCATATATTACCCGGACTGCGGGAGAGAATAAAATTCGATATCCTTCATTGGAAAATCTTTTTTATTCAGTGTAACAAGAGTAAGATCCAAATTTCTCGCTGTCGCCGCTATAATGCAATCCATCATATGAATATTTTTTGTTTTCCGATAAAATTCCTGCCAATAATATCCAGACTGTTTAGCTATAACTACCGACACATCATACACTACGAAATCACGAAATAATTCCTCTGTATTTACGAGTTCCGATGGAAAAATATTTTTATATACCTCAGCTATGGATATTGTCGAAATTCCTATGGATCCCTTTGTTTTTAACTTTTGAAGCAATCGTCTGCACCCTTCATCTCCTCTTAAAATCCAGATCAGTATATTCGTGTCCAAAAGATACATACTGTTTAAAATATGCGATCAGCTTGAGCCCGACTTTCCTTCACCCATCGAACTACATCTTGCTTTGTTCGCCACTCAGGATGATTTTTCGCAGTAAAAACACCAGCAGATCTATCAAGTGCTTTCCCAAATGCATCAGGGTCGAATTGTTTCTTGGGCATCAACTGTGCTACAATAATGCCTCTTTTCTCATCTTTAATATCCACAGTATGTCCAGCCTCAACTTTCCGAAGGTATTCTGCAATATTCTGACGCACTTGACTTATAGATACTGTAAATGTCATATATTCCTATATTAGTACAATATGTACATATTGTCAAATTTCCCATCCGTACTCAGAATACATTACTTTTTTCTGATAACACTCAATCGCATGACGGATATAGGGAATTGTATTTTCTGGTAGCGATTCTAGGGGAACCCACTTGAGTTCATCGCACTTCGAAGGCTCCATATTAACTGGTTGATCTCTGCTTTCTGCCACAAAGAAAAAATCCATCCGAATATCCATATATTTTCTGTGCATCACGTGTACAAGCCGCAGATCTTTTGGGTTTAGTCGTACGCCAATCTCCTCAAGCACTTCCCTTGCCCCACCTTGGGTCAGTGTTTCTCCATTCTTTATGTGTCCGGCAGGTAAGCTATACTTCCCATCCTCATATCCTGTATGAAATCGTCTTGACAGAAGAATTTTTCCATGATCTATGAAGATCAGATACGAAGACGCGATCATCTTAAACCGTTCCATGAGATTATTCTATCACGCCAGTTTCTGGCTGTTGGCCTCTTTACGGCCGAGGGTCTTTAAAACCAAACTAAGAGTTTCCTCCGGCGTACTCTTGGTCGTATCTATGACCAAATTATAATTTTTAGGATCGACAAAGTCTTTACGATGGTATATCTCTTCTAACCGTTTAAATAAATTTACTTCGCGTTCGGTAATTTTCTGCAGTGCCACTTCTTTTGATAGGTTTTCTCGAAGAGACAAACGCCTTGCCCTGACATCGTCATCACAGGTAAGTAACACTCGAAGCACATGCGGCAGATCATGCGCTATGATTCCCGTCATCCACCCTTCAAAAATTATATTATCCTTTTTCTTGAGTAACTCTCCCATGCCATAATCGATTATCTGTGTCAGCTGATCGCTTTGTTCGCTCGCCTTTTCAAGCGACAGATGTTTTGCAGCAGCATAGTCCCGAAAAAAATAACTTGCAGAAAAAGTTGGCCAGATAAGTTTTTGCTGTAGATCAAAAAATAACGTGGTTTTACCCGTACATACCCTACCGGATATTGTTATTTTATCGTACATAGATATTTAGACGTGCTTATGCCCAAGCTTATCCAATACTTTCCCGAGCGTTTCCATCGGACCCGATGAATAGGTATCTATGACTACATCGTAAAACTTTGGATCCCAAAAATCAAAGTCACCATACAGTTTTTTCCACTTTTCTATATTTTCAGATTCTCTTGTGTGGATAAATTGTTTTGCCTGATCTACAGACACTTTGTCCCTATTTAATACTCTGTCTATTCGTACCGCATCCTCACTGCAGATGACAAGCACACGTAAAACTCCAGGCAACTCTCGCGCTACAAATCCAGAGAGCCACGCTTCATAGACCATGTGCTCTTTTTCAGTAAGAGTTTTTTTAGTAAATGCTTCCATCTCTCTCTCATGATCGTCAGACCTGAGAAGTGCACCATGAGCATTTTCATCGACACCATGTTCCCGATCAAATTGTCGTTGAAGTGCACCGGTATTGATATATTCCCACCCGAGTGCCTGTTGAAGATTTTTCGCAAGAGTACTTGTTCCTGTGGCTATTTTTCCTGAAACCGTGACATTACGATATTTAAGTGTATCCATATTCCAATTATAATCATGTCTTGACACTCGTCAAGGAGAGACTCCATAATAGTGTATGTTGAATCTTGCAAACTTTATTTGACAGTCGAGCTAACCCGCCTTTGGCGGGTTTTTGAGGCTCCCATCAGAATTAAATGGGAATCAGCAAGGCGTATTGTTCAGAGCCGAAATCCAGCCGTAGCGGTTATAGCTCCCAGAGTTTCGACTGAATAATCGAAGTAAACCGCGAAGGCGGATATTTATGGATACCTGGCAAAAAAAATTTACCAACATCACCTGGAACGAACTTCGCACTGGAACATTTTCTCTTTCTAAACAAATTAAAGATGATCCGCTTAAACCCGATCTTATTGTTGCTATCGCACGCGGGGGACTTTCTATCGCACAGCTTCTTTCGGACAGCTTACAGCTTCCCATCGCGACATTTACTGTCGTAAGCTACAAGGATCTCAAACAGTCACATCAACCAAAGATAACATACCCGCTTGGATCCCTTCTCACAGGAAAAAAAGTATTGCTGGTTGATGATATATCAGATACCGGTACGACATTTAAACGCGCCATATCATACCTTATGGAACAAGGGGTCCTAAAAAAAGATATTATTACGACCGCGCTTATTCATAAACCTCACTCAACCTATACGCCTACCTATTATTGTAAGGAAACGCCAAACTGGGTCATCATGCCCTATGAAGTACGCGAAACCATCGAGCAACTTTTACCTCTGTGGAAAAAAGAAGGTGTTGCAATTAATGAAATGGAGAAGCGTTTTCTCTCACTTGAATTTGATAAACAGCAGATAGATTTATATATGAGTCAATAAATGATAATTATATGATTTATCCCTTAATACCAAATACTAATCCCTAAATACTTACCTATGGACGACTATCCCGATCTCCCAATCCTTTCGCCTTCACAATCGCTTGAAGCAATATCTTCTTCTTCACTGTCCCGCGCCCAAAAGCTTCTCGCCTCCTCTCTTGTATCCCAAGCGAGGTCTTTTGAATTCGCAGTAAAAGACTCAAACAATACTCTGCTCATCCTCGACGTGACACACTTTTTAAATCATAGGATTAATAGTAAACTCATCGAGGCAATTGGAGAAGAACTCGCGGAAGCCATAGCAATATTTAACCCAAGTCTTATTCTTACCGCTCCGTCATCAGGAAATATTCCGGCCATTGCAACCGCCCTTCATCTCCCGGCAAAACCAGACGTCATCTACGCCCCCAAGGGTATGCCCATTACTATGACAGACGCCTACCAGGCACAAAGCAGGTCCTATACTCACGGAAAAACCGTGGATCTTACTGTCGCAAAAGATTGTCTGCCGGAAGGTGCTACTATTGCAATCTGCGACGATTTCCTGGACACCGGGAAAACTGCGCTTGACCTTATTACTATTACAGACCAGGCAGGGGCACGAGTCGTAACGCTTTTCTTTGTCATAGAAAAACCATTTGGCGGACGGCAAAAACTTGTCGATGCAGGATTTTCCAATGAACAGATCGTCTCGCTTATTACCATCGATTCCATGCGCCCGGGAAAAATGAAACTCAAAGGATTCGACGCCTGGTTTGAATTAATTAGAAAATAACTATGCTGATAGCTGATAGCTGATAGCTTTTATATGATACTCATCGTAGATTTTGGTTCACAGACAGCACACCTTATAGGCAGGAGACTTCGTGATCTTGGAGTGGTGTCGGAATATTGTCATCCTGAAGACGTGATTCAAAAAATTCAGGAGCTACGTCCAAAGGGCATCATACTCTCGGGAGGTCCTTCAAGTGTTTATGACGTAGGTGCGCCGACCGTCGATCCTACTCTTTTTTCCCTTACGACACCAATCCTTGGCATCTGTTACGGCTGGCAGCTTATGGCACAACTATTAGGCGGGAAAGTCGAAAATACAACAAAAGAGTATGGACCGGAATTACTTCGTATATCAAAGTTTTCGAGTATATTTTGTCTACCGCAACATCAGTTCCCGGTTGTCATGTCTCACGGTGATTCAGTCACCAAATTGCCACCGGGATTTACCGCAATAGCCCATACTGCACAGGTCCGATTTGCAGGAGTAGAAAATGCCAATAAAAAATTCTACGGCGTCCATTTTCACCCGGAAGCAGACCACACGACACACGGTAGTAAGCTCCTTGAAAATTTTGTCGTCGATGTCTGTGGAGAGACACTCGCTCCCCTTCTGATTGACCCTAATGCACTGATTCAGACTATTAAAAAAACTGTCGGAAACTCGAAAGTCATCTGTGCAGTGTCGGGTGGAGTAGACTCAACAGTTGCAGCGTTTCTCATCGGAAAAGCAATCGGAAAAAACCTGATCCCTGTCTATGTTGATAGCGGCCTTATGCGTCCTGGTACCGAACAAAGAGTTCGACATATTTTTACAAAACTTATTAAAGCTGATCTTGTTATCGTCAACGCGAAAAAACAGTTTATGAAGGCGCTCAAAGGCATGACTGATCCGGAGGAAAAGCGAAAAACAGTCGGGAAACTCTATATTGATATTTTTCAAAAACAGGCAAATAAACACAAGGACGCAACATTCCTCGCTCAGGGAACGATCTATTCTGATGTGATAGAAAGCAAAGGAAGTAAACACGCATCGCACATAAAATCACACCACAACGTCGGGGGGCTTCCGAAAGATTTAAAATTTCAACTCATCGAACCGCTCAGAACATTCTATAAAGATGAAGTGAGAAAAATAGGAACACTCGTGGGACTTCCCGATATGATTGTTTCCGAACAGGTATTTCCTGGTCCCGGATACGCAGTGCGCATCCGCGGGGAAGTGACAGAAGAAAGATTGGACAAAATTAAACAGGCGGACTCTATTGTTGTCGAGGAGATGAAAAAAGCAAATCTTTATGACAAAATCTTTATGTGTTTTGCTATTATGACCGATGCATACTCTACCGCGGTCAAAGGCGATGGTCGGGTCTTTGCTGAAGTCGTCGCGATCCGTTCAGTAGACTCAAAGGATGTCATGACGAGCGAGTGGACCCGCATCCCCCACGAAGTGCTTCATGCCATGTCTTCGCGTATCGTAAACGAAGTACCACATGTCTCTCGCGTGGTCTACGACATTACCACCAAGCCTCCGGCAACCATGGAGTGGGAGTAATATTTGACATTTTCAGAATTTCTGATATTCTGAATATATGACAGTCACAGCCACCATCCGCCAGAGAGGTCAGCTCACCATACCCGATCGCATTCGGGAAAAATTTTCCTGGCTGAAAGAAAACACAGTCGTCTCTATCATCGCCTCTCCTGCAGGTGAAATCGTCATCAAGCCTTTTAACTCCCATATTTCTTCCGACCAACCTGATTGGGATGAAATATGGAGAAAAATAAAACTCGTGAGATCCTTTAAAGGAAGTCGCGGAAATTTATCAAAATTTATTGCAGAAGACAGATATCGCCACTGAAAAATATGGCAAAATCCATCCTGATAGTTGATTCTTCGGTAATCGTAAAGTGGCTCAACCAAACAGACGAACAGCATATCTCAGAGGCAGATTTACTCCTTAGTAGAGCACGGTACAAATCACTGGAACTCGTAACCCCGGAGCTTGCAAAATTTGAAGCCGGAAACGCCCTGATGTACAAACATCTTTCACTCCCGGAGCTTCTTGAGGCAATATCACTCCTCTACTCGCTTCCACTCCAGTTTGTTTCCTGGAATATGACGCTCGCAAGCCGCACGACAGAACTCGTATCTTCCGCTCAGATTACATACTACGATGCTTCCTTCATCGCCCTTGCAAAACATCTCCAGACACCACTTATCACGGATAATGCAAAACACCAGCAAAAAGTCAAAGGGGTCAAAGTCATTCCCCTCAAAAACTATAGATAAATCCCCAGTCATATTATTTTTCTTCTTTTTCTTTTTGTGGAAAATAATGTTCTAAATCCCTAAACCAAGCAGATTGTTCTTTTCCCCAATCCACATCAATGCCATTGTGTTTTAGCCATGACGGCTCAAGCGCGGTTTGCAATATATCTTTGACACTTATTGCATCCCACGTCATTGCCTGTATTCATTTTTTTATCTTTTCCAACTGTGCGACTCTGACTGCAATTGGTGCGTCATCTTGCAGCAAATCTAATCTCATAATTTCATCTGTATCTAAATAATATCGTCCGTCATCTTTAAGTCCCCAATTTTTCATGCCACGTTTTTCTAATGCTTGAATAAACCACTGCTCGCATAATCTCTCTCTCATCTTTACCGCCTCATTTTCCATTCTCGCCATTCTCTCCGCTACTCTGACTAATTCGAAATTCACATTCCAAAACTGGTCTTGAGATTTAGTAGTCATTACCACAGGAATGTTCTTTTCTTCGACAGGCTTCTTGCGTAACTCTTCAACCAGAGCTTCAAGCCTCTCTTTTTCTTGCACTGCCGCTGCTAATTTATCTATTAACGCCTTGTTTAACGCGCCAGTTCCGGAAACGTCTTCCATTGCCTGTGTTAATGCCTTTTTCACATCTGCCAATTGCATTTTCAGACTTTCATTTTCTTCACGCGCAATCCTCTCCTCAGCCGCGTTTGCGAGAGAATCTAGAATCGCTATGTTATCTGGTTTCTGCTCTCTTATTTGTGCAGGCCTTTGTTTAAGTTCAACTCCTCCTTGACTTAAGTCACTAGCAGGTTTTTCATAGCCGCTAACCCTGTCAACGTCATGCTGGTCATTTGTTCCAACTTTATCTGCGGGTTGACCATTTGCCTGTGGCGCATTCGGCGCTTTCTTCTTTATATTCCTCAACTCTTCCGATGCCCTACTATACATCTCTTCAAATATCCATCTTTCATAGCGTGCTTCTTGAAATCGAAAGCATTGTACGCGCTCTTTTACAATTATTTCGTTGCCACTATACACTTCATTGGTTATAATATTGGCATTTCTCAAATCTTCCTTACTATCTGGATATTCCAACAGTCGTCCTGCAATCGCCGCTCGTATTGATAAGGGAATATTCGTTTGTTTTACTAACTCACGTACGTCTTCTTTTGATTTTTCTATGATATCTGCCAGTATACGAAGGTCATTTCCTAACTGTTCTGGTGTTGTCGGAGCACGATTTGGAAAATCATAATATATTGCGTCAAAATATCGCATAAGTGCTGGATGCATGCTTCCATAGGAATTATGATGATCTGTTGAATCAAATAGCGATTTTGCCTCTATAATAGCAGTCTTAGGACTAAGCATAAGAGATGGATAACCTCCGCAAGCCCTGTGCATCATAAGGACAAGCTCTTGTGTTTGACTGAGTATGGTTACAGGAGGTCCGATGGGCTCACCAAAGTCAAGCGGAACTTGATCACCATCATGGTCAGGATCTAAGATACATATGCGATCATCATTCGGAGTTATTCCGAGACGAACATTAAATCTGTCTTCCTTTGTGCCTCGTAAATCCCGACCGATGATCCCTATATTATTTATCTTTGTAAAATATTCCATTCCTTTAGCAAGGAGTCGAAGATATCGAGACATTAAATAGGTTTCGTCAGGTTGATGTGCGTCTTCTCCTTTGGCTCTTTCAACTATACATACTGGGATACTTCGATCTCCAGTCTCCATCATAACCTTCGCTATAGCCGCAGGATAACATCGGGCCTGTTTTGATTCATCAAATTTCTTCCAAAACGCATTATCTGGTATATACCCATCGCTAAGCCTTAAATCATCTTGTGTTACTTTTTGTAATACATCAAATCCATTCTCAACGTTATTGCTCGTAGAAACTCGCATCGGCACCAAAATCGCAACCTCTCGACCTCCCACTGACCCAAAAAGGACAAATTTCTCTGAGCCTGCCCTTCCCCCTTTTTCTTCTAACTCAAGGGGATTATCTCCAATCATTACATCACGAAGTGCAGTGCGGAGTGGTGCAATTTGAATGCTGCCGTCTTTAATTATCCCTAAATCCGAGGGGGGGGTAGAATCAACTGCTTCAATCATATATTATGACGGTTTATTGATGACGATGGGCCTGAGTCTGCTCATGGCTTCGAGTGAGTATCGCACACCCTGTACACCGACTCCGGAATGCTTAATTCCGAGGAATGGAAAATGATCTGGTCCTCTCTGTGGAGATCCGTTTATCTGCACCGTGCCTGTGTTGAGTGTCCCTGCGACGACAAGCCCTGTCCCTTCGTCTTTGGTAAATACCGACGCCTGAAGCCCATAGGTAGACCCGTTGATGATTGACACCGCCTCAGCCGTATCTTTTACTGTGACGAACGACAACACCGGTCCAAAAATCTCGCAAGACACAACCCTCATCGAGGGTGTGACATTGGAAAGGAGCGTCGCAGATACTACTGCGCCTTTTCGTGTCCCTCCACGAAGAACCACCCCCCCTTGTATTCTTGCTTCCTCAATCACATCAACTATTTCCTGAGCCACTTTTTCTGATACGACGGGTCCAACCATCTTCGTCTCAGGGCTCCTACTATCCCCTTCATGGATGAGTTCATCCATCGTTTTTTCTACAGTAGGAATCACTTTTTCCATCACCTCTGGTGTAGCCAAGACATACTTTATCGCGGTGCACCGCTGACCCGCATATGAAAACGAACCTTTTACAATTTCCCGGGCGGTCAGCATCATATCTGCGTCGGGTAATACAATGGACGGGTTATTTCCTCCGCATTCAAAAAGAAGCGGCTTCATGGGAGCTTTTGATGCTATGGCAACTCCTGTCTCACTACTTCCGGTGAACGCAACCATATCTACCATCGGATGAGAGACAAGATACTCTCCAATTTCAGCTCCTCCGCCAGTGAGACATGAGATGACTCCCTCAGGCACTCCGGCTTTTACAAATGCCTGTGTCAGATGGACGCCAATGATCCCCCCTTGTGTCGGCGGCTTAAACACCACCGCGTTTCCCATGAGTAGTGCCGGTGCAATTTTACTGGCAGCAAGATTTATGGGGTAGTTAAACGGCGCAATGCAAAGCACCACCCCCTGTGCCGCTCGTTCTATGAGGGCGATCCGTCCTTTATCAAATCCCGGAAAATTATCGCTATCAAGCGTCTCTCCTTTTATGGACTGTGCCTCGTCGGCAAAGTAATCCATGAGGTCGGCAGTACGAAGTATCTCGCTTTTCGCGTCGTCATGCGTCTTTCCGACTTCGCGCATGAGAAGCGCCGTCAGATACTCTTCAAATTGCCGGATCCAGTCAGACGCAAGGTGCACAATTTTTACCCGCGCGTGGAGCGGCGTATGCTCCCAAGCGATTTGTGCTTTTTTTGCTTTCAAAAGCGCTTCATCTATTTCTTCGTGAGTGACAATCTGAAGCGTACCTACGAGCGACGCATCTGCAGGAGACATCACAGACACAGTTTTTCCGCTTCGACTCACCTGCCATGCTTTTCCGTCAAAATATTTACACGCCAAGGAGGAATCTGTATGAGGCTGTACGGTGATATCGTTAAAAAAATCAGCAGGCATGAAAATGAGAATATAGTATTTAGAATATAGAATATAGAATATAGGGAATTTCTGAATAAGTAATCCCTAAATACTAAATTCTAGATTCTCTATTCTCCTTCCATCATATAGTGTATCGATGCGGCATACAAGGAATGACTATCAATCTCAACTCGCCGGCAGTCGCTTCACCATCACCGCACTCATGTTGCTCTTCCCTCCCCGTTTCATCACGGTATCCAAAAGTGATTCAACCGCTGCGTTCAAAGATTCTGTTGTCCCCCCTGTCTTTTCTGCGATTGATTTTAACAGTGCGTTGTCCACATGCTCCCATGTACCATCCGTAAGCAACAGTAATACGTCATGCGGCAAAAACTCACTCGAGACAAATTCATGGACGAGCCCCAGTCTCTTTACCCCGAGAGTATGCTTTGGCAATCCGTCGCTCGTCCGATCAAATGAAACGAGTTGTTTCAAATTTCCTTCTCTATATAAAAATGCTCCCGTATCACCGGCTTGTCCTATGAAAACATTCAGCGGCCCAATCATTGCAACAGTAAGTGTCGTTTGCGCTCCTCCTGCGCATTCTTTTTCACGAAGCTTCTGCCACACCGTCATATTCGCGGTGCGGAATATCCGCTTCATAAACAACTTTTTGTCGACCCAAAACGACGGATGGAGACGGATGTGCTGATACGCCCAGAGCGCAGTTTCAGCGGCAACCTCTGCGACAATATCTCCATGCATTGATGTGGAGAGCCCATCAGCAACCACAACGCATTCATCAGAAAATGTGAGAACTACATCTTCCTGCCGTACCGCTGTCCCCTGACGAGTAGAAGAAGCCATGATAACCTGAGTTTTCGGCTTGCTGGCTTTTACTCTATACGGATCAACGAGCCTTAGCATAGCGATCGTTCGCAAATTGCTTCATAGAAATTTGAGATTACGAACCCTTGTGCCGCACTGTCAATAAATATAATCATAGTATTAATCAATGCGGCCATAGCGATCTGATACCTCTTTCCAATTCACGACATTCCACCATGCCTTTACATACTCTGCTCGCATGTTTTGATATTTTAGGTAATATGCATGTTCCCAGACATCAAGTCCAAGTATCGGCGTCTTCCCCTCTGAAAGAGGAGAATCCTGATTTGGCGTATCGACAACTTCAAGTGCGCCTTTGTTTAAAACAAGCCACACCCACCCACTGCCAAAGCGACTTAGAGTAGAAACTGTAAATAACTCCTGAAACTTCTCGAAACTCCCAAAAGCTTTATTTATTGCAATGCCTAAGTCGTCCTGAGCCTGTCGAAGGGCTCCCTTAGGATTAGGACTCATCATCATCCAAAAAAGACTGTGATTAAAATGCCCACCAGCGTTGTTTTTTACTTTTGTGCGAATATTTTCCGGCAAATCCTCAAGCTTGGTTAAAAGCGTTTCGACTGGCATCTGAGAAAATGCGTCAAGTCCAGTTAATGCATCGTTTGCATTTTTTATGTACGCCGCGTGGTGTTTATCATGGTGTATCTTCATCGTCGTTTCATCGATAAACGGCTCCAGGGCGTTATATGCGTATGGCAATTCCGGTAATGTAAACATATGAGCCTCCTTTTTCTATCCCGCCCTGGCGGGATTGAACCCTCCGCTCAAGCGCTCTTTGAACCGTCTACGAATAGTAATGAAAAGATTCAAAGTAAGCTTAGGAGGGCTATACTTTATATTTTCTATAATTAGTATATCAAAACAACATGAATGGAATTCAACTATCTCCATTAACGAAAAATACATCTACCATATCTTCAAATCTTTCGACCATGCTTGACATACACACTATTATTGTGTATAGTCGTGTGTATATGATTCCATCCCCTGTTTCCCGTATAAATATATCTCTTTCAGAAGATGTACTGATGATGCTCAAAAAATACGTGCCCGAGCGGGGTCTCAGCCGATTCCTGACTGAAGCAGCCGGTGAAAAAATCGATCGGATGAAGCGAGAAAAAGCGCTCAAAACCTTGCTAGCAGCACCCCCATCTCTTCGCTCATTTGGTGATGCAAGAACATATATTCACCGTCTTCGCAGGGGTGATGAAAAAAGACTGAAACGACTTGGAATATGACGACATTTCTTATCGACTCTGATGTCATCGTTGATTTCTTCCAAAAGAAATCCCATGCACTACGACTCATAGAGGAACTCTGCCACATAGGAAATCTCGCTATTTCTCTCCTTACAATTTCAGAACTGCGGGCAGGATGGACGAAACACCAGGCGGATTTTTTTCTACCACAACTTTATAACTTAGTAAAACCTTACGGGTTGACAGAAACTATTGCTGAACTTTCTGGTGAATTACGTTACGCCTATAAAATAAAAGGCGTAAGACTTCCAACAGTAGATACACTTATTGCCGCAACAGCAATCATCAATGATCTTACCTTAGTTACACGCAACAACAAAGATTACCCTATGCCGGAGCTACATCTCTATTCATTTCCTTCGAGTAATTAACACTCCTGCTATAATACCCTCATGGTGAAAAGAGAAATGATTAAACGCTTCCTCCCCTACCTTTTCTGGATCTTTCCGATCGTGATGGTTCTTTCACTCTATCTTTTCATATTCAAAGACCTTCCGTCGCCGACAAAACTTGGCGTGTACAACGTCCCTCTCGCGACAAAAGTGTACGATCGTAATGGTACGCTTCTCTATGATATTTTTGCGGATCAGAACCGTACAGTCGTCCCGCTATCTAAAATTCCTAAAAACCTACAGCACGCAACACTTTCTATCGAAGACAAAGATTTTTATAAACACGCAGGGATAAATCCTATCGGCGGTATAGTCAGAGCGCTTTTTGCATCCATCACCCGTCAATCTCTCCAGGGAGGTTCTACCATTACCCAACAGCTCGTAAAATCAGCACTCCTCACATCAGAACGCACCATCACACGGAAAATCAAAGAAGTCATACTCTCGTACTGGGTCGAATCTCTCTACTCAAAAGATAAAATTCTTGAAATGTATCTCAATCAAGTTCCTTACGGCGGTACGGCCTGGGGAGTCGAATCTGCAGCAGAAAAATATTTTGGAAAACACGTAGAGGATCTCACGCTTGCCGAGACCGCACTCCTTGCGGGCCTTCCCCAGGCGCCATCTCTCTATTCTCCTTTCGGCAATCATCCGGAGTATGCCATCGAGCGGCAGTCTCAGGTCATAAAACGTATGGTTGAGGATGGGTATATTACCGTAAAGCAAGAAGAAGGAGCAAAAGCTACACCCATCGTCTACAAGAGAACTGAAAATATCAAGGCTCCGCATTTTGTCATGTATGTGAAAGAACTTCTTTCAGAAAAGTATGGAGAGCGCATGGTCGAACAGGGTGGTCTGACGGTCAAAACCACGCTCGATTTTCCGCTTCAGGAGTTTACGCAACATACCGTTGCGAGTGAGGTGGCAAAGTTAAAACCATTCCATGTCGGAAACGGCGCGGCGCTTATTACCAAACCAGCCACAGGAGAAATCCTTGCGATGGTTGGTTCTAGAGACTACTTTGCTTCACCCTCCGGAACGTATAATGTCGTCACAGCGCTTCGTCAGCCTGGTTCATCTATTAAACCCATCAATTACGGTATTGCTTTAGACCGTCATCTCATTACAGCCGCGACCATGCTTCTTGATGTACCGACATGCTTTGATATCCCGACGCAACCAAATTACTGTCCTAAAAATTACGACGGAAAATTTCATGGACCCATGCAGGTTCGTCTGTCTCTTGGTAATTCACTCAATATCCCGGCGGTCAAGGTTATGTACGTAAACACTGTTTCAGATTTTGTCGCATCGGCTAGCGCCTTTGGGCTTTCCACCCTAAAAAATCCGGATGATTACGGATTGTCCCTTACGTTGGGAGGCGGTGAGGTACACATGACAGATATGGCGGAAGCATTCGGCGTCTTTGCAAACGCAGGCATCAGAAAAGATCTGACCCCAATCTTAAAGGTCATGGATAAAAACGGCAAAATTCTTGAAGAATTTAAAGATCCAAATCTTGATCGCGACATCCCCTCTCAACTCCAAATCCGGGGAAAACGGGCACTCTCAGCTGAGTCTGCATTTCTCATCTCTCATATACTGTCAGATAATAATGCCCGTCAGGATGCGTTCGGCCCGGACTCACTTCTCAAAATTACTGACCACGCGGTTTCTGTTAAAACCGGAACAACCGACGATTTGCGCGACAACTGGACGATCGGGTTTACTCCTCTTGCTCTCGTTGCCACATGGGTCGGAAATAACGATAGCTCGCCTATGAACCCTTCCCTTGTGTCAGGAGTCACAGGAGCCGCTCCAATCTGGAATAAACTTATACGAAAGGTGCTTGAAAAAAAACCAGATATCTTACCAAAGAGACCGGATGGCATAGAGGGCGCACAGATCTGCCAGACATCAGGGCTTCTCCCGCCAAACCCGGAAGGAAATACGCCAGCGGAAAAAGGCTGTGAGACCCGCTTTGAGTACTTTATCAAAGGCACAGTGCCAAACGAGAGAGAAAAGATAAAGGATCTTGTGCATATCGATAAAGCGACAGGGGAGCTCGCTTTGCCAAATCAGATTGACAATATCGATCTTGTTGAACGCCACGTCCTTCGCGATCCTATTTCTGCGTATTGTTCCGACTGCACCAACGCGCCCGGACACATCACCTTCATCCCGATACGATAACCACACATCTGGTTAATCACTTTACTCATCACTAGGGTGATTGACAAACCGTGCACTATGTGCTACAATACTCGCATATGCCGCAAACTATTTCTCTCAATGATATGAATAAACACTTCATATCTCTTACTGACTTTCGCAGAAACGCCGGGAGCTATATCGATACACTCGCCCAAAAAGGCCCCTATGCTATCCTTCGGGGAAGTAGAGTTGTTGCACAACTCATTGCCCCCATAGAGTCCGAACCAGAACTATCAACAGAGGAACGGATTAAAAAAGTTCGGGAACTCTCCGGTGGATTCAAGCTCAGCATCAATCTCACACCAAAACAGCTAAATGAAGAATACGACAAAATATATGACGAAATGTTACCTCGATAGCAACGTCCTTATATACCTAAAGGACGAGCGCTCTTTTGGATATCAGCGTAGTCGCAAAACCATTGAAAAACTTGTTGTTCAAAACATTAGTCTTTATGTTTCTCCTCTCTGTCTTGACGAATTTCTTCACGGTTTTGGAAAAGCCCTTCGAAGCAAAACTCCAGAAAAAGAATTCTTTACAAATCTTGAGAGAGCACTAGTCTCAATTTTTAAATTTCCTCAACTCTTTATTATTAATCCACCAACAAATCTAGAAACACATGCTCAAATTATCTCCCTCATGGAAACCTACTCTCTTCGTCCCCGCGATGCGTATCATCTTTTAACCATGCAAGAAAACAAGATCAACGGCTTCGCTACATGCGACAAAGACTTTGAAAAAGTCTTTGCTTCCAAAATTCTCGAGAGAGCATAAAATTTGATATACTAATAATATGATTGAATCCATGACACTCCCCTCTGCGCCCCCCCTCTTGAATCCAAAGGCTTTCTTCAGTCAGAATCAATCACCATCAATGCAGATTCAGTCGGAGAGGCATATCGAAAATTTGGCGTACAATCAAAAAAACTGACCAATGCCAAGCTAGCCGATATTCACACAGATCTTGGCGACACGTTACCAGAAAGACAAAAAGAAATTCTTGAATCGTGGAACAATTTTAAAAAATTGTCTGAGCAAGGCGTATTTACCGTCGAGGGTAAAGATTTGGCGCACAACATATCCTCATGGTCGAACAATTTGCCAAAGGAGCTGATATACGCCTTGAGGATGCACTCCTCATCCAGGCAGAAGCAGAAGCCGGGTGCCAGACGATGTTTATCAAAGATAAAGACGGTATCAAAGTTTTCCATTCCGAAGAAGACGTCGATGATCAAGTAGTCACAGCGCTTAATCGAAGAAGGGATCCAAACGCACAGATTCCTACAGATGAAAATGAGTGGAAAAAATTTTCAAATGATACGCCATACAACTATCGTAACGTTCATATCAAAACTCAAGACGGACACGAACGCACATTTTTTGCATATGCAGGTATTGCAACGGGCGGGCCGGCGTTTGGCATAAATCAGGAAACAGGCACGCTTGTTGCCTCGGATGTCCTATTTACAGATTCTGATGTCAGTGTCGCGAAAGGCATCTGGCCAAATGCTATCTGTGCACTGTACCAAGACGTTGGAGATATATCAAAAGCGAGACTTTTGACCAATCAGATTCATAATGCAATACAAAACGGACAACTTGAAGGTATCACCGGCGGGTACGCTGTCCATATGGCCCAGGCCGGAAAAATACCCTCCATGGCGACCTTTGAATTCGGCCATAAAACCATCACAGAGATGGCACCAAAAGAAGTGGTTCATATAAACGAAAAAACAGGCGAACGGGAGATTCGATACGTCACAGCCCGACCGAATCTGCCAAAAAATCCTGAGCTTACTGCCGTAGACGCACTCAATTCCGAGGCTCTTCTGGTAAAACTCAACAGACGGTTTCCAGCAGTCGAGAAACACCTCCGATCTTTACTTGAAAAAACATCACTCTCAAGTTGCACAAAAGAACACAGAGAACTTGCTGAAAAACTATCAAAAAATAAATCTATCCCGATCTTTGACGTAGAAGTTCAGCAGGCTATAGAATCCGGTTTCCCAAATCTCGTGGAAGAAGCAAAACACGCAAGTAAAGCATTCTGGGGTCATCTCAAAATGGCTACCTGGCAAGTGGAGATGGATAGACGTCTTCGCCGAATGGAAAAATATGGAGCATTCATCGAATTCCCAGGCAGAGCTGAAGGAAAAGACGCCATGCTTGATGCTTTACGACGCATAGCCACAACGCGCCATGGAGACATCGATCCGACGACAAATACTTGGCGGCAAGTACCAGAAAAAGACAATGCAGGGCTTATCAATCCCTGGAATGTCGCAGTCATGACTGCATACATCGACACTAACGGAGTACATGGAGAAATCCATAAGCTGACACCGCCGCAGACTGTTAATAAACCAGAAAAGCAATTCGTGCTCGTCGGCACAGGAGCTGCACGAGGAACGCTTCAGGACTTTGCCGCAAGGCGAATTGGTACAGGAAGATTCTCAGAAGATACTACCGTTCTTAGAGAAAGCACCGTAGAAACGTATCCGATCGATAAAGAAGGGTGGGAAAAAATCAAAAATAAAATTATTACTCTCGAAAACACCCAGGGCGGCGACTATGCGTTTACCGCCGAAGAACTTCAAAAACATTTTACTGACCCGGACAATACCGTGGCACTCTTAAAACACAAGGGTAAAATCATCGGCTACTCCTATGCCATGCCGACTACAAAGGCCTACAATGAAAACGATCCTGTTTTTGAAGGACGAATGAATGACGACAAAACGGCGTACATATACAATGTCGTTATCGATAAAAATTTTCAGGGACGCGGCCTCGTTGGCAAACTCAATAGCACTCTCGAAGGAAAACTTCGTGCACAACAGTATACCCACATAGAAATTGATGCCGCAATAAAAAACGGCTACGCAAATGCAATACAGAAAGCCTATGGATCTAGAATTCTCCTGTCTCATGATCACTCATCTATACATGGGAACCAGCGATATTTTCTTATCGACATTAAACAGGAAGCATCACCAAATACTATGACCTTCGTTGTACCAAAAACTGAAGCTAAAAATGATGATACACATACGTTTGTGTTTACCAATGCAAACAAATACCATAAATGGACTGAACTGCCCTCTCTCCATACTGGGGCAAATATCCAACTCGGAGAATGCATATATCGTATAACCTATATGAGAGATAGCATCATGACAGCCTGGAGAGTAAATCCAAAAACAAATAGCAAAATAGATAAAACTCAAATAGATCTTTCCTACATTCGCGATGAGGCTACAGATTCGGTGACAGTCACGATGCCATACGCGAGAGAAGCAGCTCGTGCACTACTCGAACAACAGATAAGAATTGCAAGGAGACAACAATCAGAACTCGCCAATAAATTTTCTAAAAATTAATCCATACCCTTCACCTCACGCGCTATATATGGTATAACTCATACTATGGCGCGTCATAAAAACCCAAATAACAAAAATCAAAAACAAAAAAATATCGTCGCCGGCGCGTCAAACCTCATTGTACGCGCATTTTCACCAATCGGAAATATTATCATCTTGTGTTTCCGTGTTCTCTTTTCTACACTACGAAGAGGAGCCATTTTTTTGGCTCACGGTTTTTTTGCACTCTTACGATTTCTAAAACCAGGTGTCAAAAAGATAGCATCACTCACTCAAACGTATGCCGGAAAATCACGCGAATCACTTATCACATACGCTACGGCTTCCGGGGCGTTTGTCCGCGTCCATGTCAACGTATCTCAATCAGTTCGTACCGCAAAAAAAGAATGTGTACGCTTCATTCATCTTTTTTACCAAACTGTTATGAGGCTCAAACTGCCACACATGCATCTACCGGCGTTTCCAGTAAAACTCAGGCTATCGCCGCTTACGGATATATCTGCATCTATTAAAAACCGTTACGCTTCCCGAGAGTTTCAGCACGCAAAATCTTTTATCGCGGGAGTCATCCTGACGCTTTTTTTTGTCTTCATCCCCTACAGCACGTACCGCTGGGTCACAACGCTTCCTAATCCCGAGCTTCTTTCCCGTCGGGATCTTGAGGTAACCACGAAAATCTTTGACAGAAACGGAAACCTCCTCTATGAAATCTACGCAGACCAAAACCGCACCCCCCTTCGTTTGGCAGACATCCCCGATTCTATGAAGCAAGCAACTATTGCTATAGAGGACCGGGAATTTTACCAACACCAAGGATTTTCTATCAAAGGAATTATTCGCGCGAGTAAAGAAATGTTTACCAGTAAGCGTGTCGTCCAGGGTGGATCAACGATTACCCAGCAGCTCATAAAGTCAGCCCTCCTATCCCCAGACATTAGTTTTATTCGAAAAATGAAAGAAATCATTCTCGCATTCTGGGCAGAGCGGCTCTACACCAAAAACCAGATTCTCGAAATGTATTTAAATCAGGTGCCCTACGGGGGCACTGCATGGGGGGGTGAAGCTGCAAGTCGTACGTATTTTGGCAAACCCATGAAAAATCTCTCGCTTGCTGAAACTGCGCTTCTGGCCGGTCTTCCCGCAGCACCGAGTGATTATTCGCCCTACGGCAGCCACCCGGAAAAAGCCTTTGACAGACAGGCGGAGGTTCTCCGACGCATGGTGGAAGACAGATATATTACCCGCGAGCAAGCACGCGATGCACTCGCCCAAGAACTCCACTTTATTCCGCCGCGAGTTTCGATCCGCGCACCGCACTTTGTCATGTATGTCAAAGAGCTTCTGGAAAAACAATACGGGTCACGGTTGGTCGAAAAAGGCGGACTTCGCATCGTCACTTCGCTTGATATAGGAACACAGGAAAAAGTTCAGGAAATCTTGCGAAAGCAAATTGAAAGCTTAAAATACCTCCGAGTCGGAAACGGCGGAGCGCTCGTTACCAACCCAAAGACCGGAGAAATCCTTGCGATGGTTGGTTCCAAAGATTACTTTAACTCGGCCGATCAGGGAAACGTGAATGTCACAACAAGCCTAAGACAACCCGGATCTTCTATCAAAGTCGTCAATTATGCAGCTGCCCTTGAAAACGGATTCACCGCCTCTACTGTTATCGACGACAGCCCCATCACCTACCAGAGCGCGGGTACAACAGCATATTCACCAGTCAACTACGACTCAAAATTTCATGGCCTGACTCCCCTACGATATGCGCTTGGGAATTCATACAACATTCCGGCGGTAAAAGTATTGGCCAAAATCGGTCTTAAAACTATGATTGATAAGGGTCGACTCATGGGCATAGAATCATGGGAAGATGAAAGCCGTTTTGGACTCTCACTGACACTTGGAGGAGGAGAAGTCACGATGCTTGAGATGGCAGAAGTTTTCGGTACGCTTGCAAACAGCGGGAAAAGAAATGATGTGCTCCCAATTCTTGAAGTCACAGATTATACAGGAAAAGTCATAGAACGAAACGTCCCCAGGAAAGGTATCAAAGCGACTACCCCAGAAACTGCATGGATCATGAGTAATATTCTCTCAGACAACAATGCCAGGGTAGCGGCATTCGGCCCAAACTCATCGCTTGTTATCCCTGGAAAAACTGTCTCAGTGAAGACCGGGACAAGTAATGACAAGCGGGACAACTGGACTGTTGGATACACGCCGTCGCTTGTCACAACAGTATGGGTCGGAAACAATGACAACTCTCCTATGGATCCATACCTCACATCTGGTATTACCGGAGCCGCACCTATCTGGCACGACATCATGGTCGAACTATTAAAAAATAAACAAGATGAAATTCCACCCCGCCCTGATACTATCGTCTCTTTACCTTGTTACTTTGATAGACCGGAGTATTATGTCCGAGGCACAGAGCCAGCAGGCGGCAGGTGTGCGCCACTCCCAACGCCCACGCCATCGCCTTCTCCAACACCATAAAAAAGGACTGTATTTCTACAATCCTTTTTTGATTTACCCTATATTCTAAATACTAAATTCTCTTACTTACTCGTTCACTGCCACGCTTCCAAAATCTGACGGATTCAGGTGATTGTGATATTTCCACGTTCCGACTTTTTCAAATGTAAACGTATACGTCTGACCATTTGCAACACCAATTAACTCATCAAATTCAGGCAGAATCGTATGCGACGGATGTGGCGCAGAAGCCACCCACATACTGCGTGAACTTTTATTTGTAAACGTTACGGTCGTCCCTTTTTTCACCGTGAGCGCTTTTGGTGCAAATCCTGCATCTGTATACTGTACAGATGATCTCTCAGAAAGACTCGTTCCTCCTTTGGTGACCCCTTCACTTCCAGTTGATCCAAAAACGCTTTCATCTGTACCAGTTGCTGAAGATGTCTTTAGTTTCATCTCTTCACTACCAGACTTTGCACCCTGGTTTACCCCGCCATACAATCCGTTAGTGTAAACATACCACCCTAAAAATCCTCCGATAAGAAGCACTACTGCTCCAAATATAACCTTATTTCCCATATTCCATTCACCTCCTCTTAGAAACACTTAATGATTCCCGCTTTGCGGGGAGAGTTTAGTGTTTCTTAGACCCGCCAAATGCCGCTCTTCAAGCCGTGTACGAATAGTACTGGAAAGGCGAGAAGTAAAGCATGGTGGGCAACCAATCTTTCCCAAGTATACAACAAAAACACCCCCGATTGCTCGAGGGGTGTTTTCATACATATCTTTTTTAAAATAAAATTATCTTTGTGGTCGTTCTTCGCGAGGTCGCGCTTCATTTACCACGAGTGCTCGGCCTTCAAAATCCTTGCCGTTAAACATTTCGATTGCTTTTTTGCTTTCTTCGTCTGAAGACATTTCAACAAATCCAAATCCTCTGGATCTGCCTGAAAATTTATCAGCAACAACTTTTGCGGATACAACTGTACCAGCCGCTGCAAATTGCTGTGCAAGCGAATCACTTGTCGTTGTGTATGGAAGATTTCCTACAAACAAGTTTGCCATATGGGACTCCTTTCTCCTTTGAATACATGAAAAGGGACAAAAAGCAGCATTTCAAGGAGATTATCCTACAGCACTTTCACATCCACTTTCTTCCAAGGTAGAAAGAGTATACCATACGATTGCAATGAGAGCAATAAAAGCACTCTCGTTTTTACGCGTGGTTACGCGATATCCCTAGAGGAATCGAAGCACTTTCGCTTTGTCTTTGAGGGTCGTAAACCAGCTCTGAAATTTTTCTCCAACCATCTGGTCAAATATTGCCTGTTTTGCTTCGGTTTTAAGCCCTGCTTCGTCAGTTGCGACGAGTACAGCTCTGTTGGTCGCGATGAAGTTATTCACATCATCATCCGAGATGGTAATATTTTTCCCAAGCGTCTTTTGGACCAAAAGCTGAAGTTTTATCTGCCGGTCAAACTCTTCCTTTGTCACACCTTGAATTCGGAGGAAATCGTCGACATTCACTTTTGAACCAAAGGATTTCAAAATTTCCTGCTCTTTCTCATCTATGTCTTTCTGCCCTACTATCGCTCCTGCTTTCGCGGCTTCTCCTGCGATGAGCTTCTCGCTTATCATACTCTCGAGTGTTTGCTTGCCAAATCGTGAAACCATGACACTATTAAGGTCCCATCGAAACACCGGTGCATTATTGACGAGAGCAACGACAAACATACTTTTATTCTTTACTGCATATACTCCCACCACAAGAAAAACAAGTGATACGAGCCAAATTGCGGTCATTTTTTTGGATGATTCTCCTTGGGAAAGGGAGACGCCGGAAGAAACACCATTCTCCGTCATCTCTCGAGACTCACTTGTTGCAAGCGTTTTTGTTTTTTTCTTATGTGTGACTTTTGAAGATTTCTTTGCCATACGGCTCCTTTCGAATGGGGCAGTTATTCTATTCGTTTCAAATATCCCAGTAGCATACCACGGATACTACGATCGGGCAAGTACGGAAGAAGAAGTATTTAGGGGTAAGTATAAAGTATTAAGGGGAACGTATTGGATATTTAGCAAATCTCCCCTAATACTTAATACCGACCGCTTACCCCTTCATTCTCGCGCTTGGACACAGCTCTCTTAATCTACACTCTCCGCACAAAGGATTCGAAGCTTTACACACCGCTCTTCCATGATCAATCATTTCGTAGGTAAATCGAAACCAATGATCACGGGGGATAACACTCATAAGCTCCCGTTCTATTTTCACTGGATCTGCATCCTTTATATAATCAATGACTTCTCCATTTTTTCCCTTCGCTATCATCTTCGCTTTTCCTCCGATTGCATTCATATCAACAAGTTAAGGTGGCCCCATTTGTCTAGACAGTAAAACGGTAAGATTAAGAGCTAATTTTCACCTCCCTCCATAATAGATTTCCGCCGGTGTTTTGTATCCATGTGACTGGTGTCCCCGGTGGTTGTTGTAAAAATCAAAGTACGC